>DASSBS010000012.1:0-19752 GCA_035698445.1 Woeseiaceae bacterium | reverse complement strand
CGAACATCGCGGCCCGCGAAGGCTTCTCGTGGTACACCGACGACCGCGTAGACGCGATGGTCAAGGAGGCGGTGGACCGCACGCTGATCCTGTTCGAGGCCGTGCGCCCGCCGGCAGGCGAGATGCCGGTGATCCTCGCGGCCGGCGCGAGCGGCATCCTGCTGCACGAGGCGATCGGCCACGGCATGGAAGCGGACTTCAACCGCAAGGGCACCAGCATCTATTCCGACATGATCGGGAAGAAGGTGGCGGAGCCGTTCGTCACGGTGGTGGACCAGGCGACGATTCCCGGCGAGCGCGGCGCGCTCAACTACGACGACGAGGGTAACGCCTGCGGCCGCTCCGTGCTGGTCGAGAACGGCATCCTGCGTTCCTATCTGCACGACGGGATCAGCGCGGCACAGTACCGGGTGCCGGTCACCGGCTCCGGCCGCCGCGAATCCTACCGCTTCGCCCCGATGCCGCGCATGACCTGCACGTTCATGGAAGACGGCCCGCACACGAAGGACGAGATCGTCGCGGCGGTCGATCGCGGCATCATTGCGGAAACCTACACCAACGGCCAGGTGCAGATCGGCGCCGGCGACTACACGTTCTACGTCAAGAACGGCTGGCTGGTCGAGAAGGGCAAGATCACGGCGCCGATCAAGGACGTCAACATCATCGGCAACGGGCCGGAGACGCTGGCGCGGATCACCATGGCCGCGAATGACGCGCGGCTCGACACCGGCGGCTGGACCTGCGGGAAGAACGGCCAGAGGGTTCCGGTATCGCAGGGCATTCCGACGGTGCTCGTGTCGAAGATGACCGTGGGAGGGGAAAATGCGGCCTGACCTCGACGCGCGCGCGGCGGATGCCGTGCAACTGGCGCTAGCCGCGGGTGCCGACGAGACGTTCGCGTTCGCGACGCAGAGCCGGGACGTCGAATTCAGCTACCGCGACGGCGCGCTGGAGAAGGTCAAGGATGCGGTCGCACGCAACCTGTCGATCGAGCTGTACGTCGACGGGCGGTATTCGAGCCACCAGACCACCGACCTCAATCCCGACCGGCTGCGGGAGTTCGTGGAAGAGGCGGTCGCGCTGACGCGCGCGCTCGAGCCGGACCCGTACCGGCAGATCACGCCGGCGGAGCTGTTCGAGAACCGCAAGAGCGTGGACCTGGATCTCGTCGACGCCGCTGTCGCCGCGCTCGACCGGAACCGGCGCCTCGCCTGGTGCGCGGCGCTGGACGCCGCGACGCGCACGCACGAGCGGGTGATCTCCGCCACGGCCGGCGTGTACGACGGCACCGTGACCTCGGCGGCGGCGAGCAGCAACGGATTCAGCGGCTCGCAGGAATCCACCTACTGCTGGCTGGGCTCCAACGTGACGCTCAAGGACCGCGGCGACCGGCGCGCATCCGACGGTTTTTACGCGGGCGACACGCACGTTGACGACCTGCCGCCGACGCAGAGCATCGGCGAGACCGCGCTCGAGCGCGCGCTGGTCCGGCTGGATGCGGAGAAGGGGCCGACGGTGAAAACCACGATGGTGGTGGACTCGCGGGCGGCGGCGTCGCTCATCGGGCGCCTGATCCGGCCGGCGAATGCCGCCGGCGTGCAGCAGGGGCGCTCGTTCTGGGCGGATTTGATCGGCCGCAAAGCTTTCAGCGACAAGCTGAGCATCACCGACGATCCGCTGATCGTGCGGGGGCTCGCATCGCGGCTCTACGACGCCGAGGGCATCGCGGCAAAGGCGCTGCCAGTCGTGGCGGAAGGCAGGGTCGAGAACCTCTACGTCGACACGTATTACGGGCGCAAGGCGGAGATGCAGCCGACCACCGGCTCGCCGTCGAATGTCCGGATCGCCACCGGCACGCACTCGCTCGATGAGTTGCTGAGTGACGCGGGCGAGGGCGTGTACGTCACCTCCTGGCTGGGCGGCAACGCCGACGGCACGACCGGCGATTTCTCGCTCGGGCTGCGCGGCCACATGATCGAGAACGGCAAGATCGGCCGGCCGGTCGGTGAGATGAACGTCACGGGTAACCTGCGGCGGCTGTTCCTGCGGCTTGAGGCGGTTGGCAGCGACCCGTATCCATACGCCACGATATTGGCGCCGTCGATGATGTTTTCCGGTGTGGACTTCTCGGGTGCGTAGGTTCGGCCACTTGATGGCTAATGTGCGCCCGGAATGCGGCAGCGCCCGAATTGCAGCAAGTGGCGGTCGAAGCTGAAAGCAGCGCCGACACTCCGGTTGCTGATGACGGCGAAGGACAGCGCGTCGCAAAGACCCCAGTCCTTGTCGCTGAATTTCTCCAGGAACTCTTTTGCGTGTCGTTCCTCCTGGAGTGACACTCGCAGCACGGGCAAGCTGCCGCTCAGCAGCCACTGACAGGCCAGCGCGCGTCCCAGCTTCCGCAACAGCAGGGCGTGCGTTTCGACTTCGACGTAATTCGTGATGAAGCTCGGGCGCCGCTCACCCGCGATTTCGTGAGCTGTCTGCGTCGGTCCAATGGCCAGGATCGTTAAAGGTCGAAGATATCGGAGACCGGCAGGCGGAAACCGGGGAGTAAATCGTCGGCGTTCAGTTCGCCGGGCTCGGTCGTGATTTGCGGCTGCAGCACGTCGTCACCGAACGCGCGGTACCTTTCATGGGAGACAAAGGCGACGTCCGGTGCGCGCACGGTGTCGGGTTCGCGATGCAATACAAACGCGGTGTCGCATGTCAACACGACCCCGAGCCGATGAGATTCGGCATACGCGCCGATCCTCTGCACCAGTCTTGCGGCGATGCGGCCATGCCGACCGCCTGGTGGGGGTTCCGACACGAATTCGCCGTGCACGAGCTCGTAATGGAGGCCGTCGTCGGGCAAGGCGTAGAGATCCTCGACGGTCATCAGCATGGGTGCAACCGAGCTCATGATCCTATTCTAACCAGGCTTTCCGCAAACGGCTCGCCGAGAATCGGGATTCCAACTGGAAAGTTCAGCGGGGTTTGGCGCCGGACGATTTCAAGCCGATGCAGAGCGTGGGCAAGGGCGCGGCAGAGATTCGGATTCGGGATGCCAGCGGTGCCTATCGAGTGATTCGTGATTTATCTGGCTCGACTGGCGGATGCTGTGTACGTACTACATGCGTTTCAGAAGAAGACGCAGCGTACGCCAAAGGCGGATATCGATCTGGCTAAGACACGCTTGGCGCAGTTGGTCAGGAGGCAGTGAAGATGAGTGGCAGGAAATTCGACAGTGTCTGGGATGCGATCGAAGATACCAGTGAGGCGGCGGCCAACATGAAGCTGCGCGCCGAGTTGATGATCGCGTTGCAGGACCGCGTGGGGCGCCAGCCTGGCACCCAATCGCAGAAAGCCGAGAAGCTTGGCATCACCCAGCCGCGCCTGAATGACCTTCTGCGTGGACAGATCAGCAAGTTCAGCCTCGACGCTCTCGTCAATCTGGCCAGTCGTGCCGGTTTGCGCGTGGATCTGCGCTTGCACAGAGCTGCCTGAGAACAGCCATTTCGACGTAGCATCAGGGCTCATAATGCACGGGCAGACTGGGGACATGCCGGCGGTTTGAACCATAAATCGTCCGGCCGTGCATGGAACCACAAAGCGGCCAAACGGTCGTTTTATTGGCTCACGACACACTCGTTGTGCTCTAACTTTTCCCGTCGTAAACCCAGGGGGCCGGCGACGCTTATCGGCTTCGCGATCCGTTGCCCGTGTAAACATCCAATGACTTTGAGGCCGACGAGCCGGCCGCAGATGACTGGGATCGGCGTTCGTGGTGTTTCTCGTCGCCGCCAACTGGCGGACGAAAATCGGGACCCTCGACTCATTTTCCTGGAGATCGCGGGCGCCGTGGCCCTCATTGTCGGCGGCTACCCGGCCGGCCGCGCGGTGTTCGCGGTCCTGCCGCAACACCCGGGACTGAACATCAGCCCGGTTTACTGCAGCACCACCAACATCGCGGCGCGACGCCCGGCCGGGGCGGCGCCCACGTTGATCGCCGAGCCGAGCCGGCTGGTCGCCACGTCGAGCGCGGTGTGGAGGGCGGCTGCGACGGTAGGCGTCACCCCGGTTCCGAAATAGACGGCGTTCGGCCACCCGCAGTCGCAGATATTCCGGTTCGGATCGTCCGGGTACTCGTCGACCTCGTCGTCGTGGCCGTCGCCGTCGTCGTCGTCGTCCTTGTAGTTCTGCAGGCCGTCGCCGTCGGCATCGGCCGTGGGGTCGTACGGCGGTGGGGTGGCCGCCGCCGTCCCGCTCCCGCCGCTGTGGTGAATGTACTCACTGATGAAGATAGTCGCCAGGACCGCTCCACCGACGATCGCCACCACGACGATGTCGTCGACGCCCACGATACCGGTCATGTTCGCCCGGAGCGCGTCCGCCGCCATCGACGCGGTGATGTCCTTGGCCATGTCACCCAGCATCATCGAGCCCAGCTCGGACGGGGTGAACGCCAGGCCGAGCCGGTCGGGGTCGATTACGGCCCCGTCGACCAGGCCCGGACCGTTCGACCCCAATTGAGCGACCATCGCGGCGCGGACGGTCGGCGCCGCGTACAACGGCCCCAAGTCGATGGGCGTGACCCAGCGGCCAGCAATGAACGCCACGGGGCGATTGGTGCGGAGCTGACGGAGGATCTCGGCCCGGGTGGCCGCCTTGACGGCCGGCTGGGCCGCGACGGCCCGGAACGCGTTCCGCACCGCGCGGGTCGATGCTGGCGTGCTTCCTTCAGAGGTGACCTCGACCCTGGGAAGCTGCCGCGTCGTCGTCTGCCGGTTAGGCGCTGCCGTTCCGCCCGGCTTGTTTTTCGGCGCTGCCGCGGACGCCTGCCGCTTCGCTGGTTGCGCCGGCGATTGCCAGTCGCCGGTCCGGCCAACGATGGTGCCGGTGATGGCCTTGAGCTGCCGCCCGCGGATGCCGACGGGCTCCGCCGGCCGGAGGGTGACCTTGCCGGCTGAAATTTCGAGGTTCACCTTCTGGCCGACCTTGAGGGCCGAGAGCGCCCCGCTGTCGCCGACCTTGACCTGGTAGCTGCGGCCGGTGTCGACATTTTGCACCGTGACCACGCCGCTGCGCGCATCGATGGCGACGATGGCGCAGCAAGGCACTGCCGCCATGACCGGCGCGGCCGCCATGCCGCCGAGCAGCGCCGCGAGCACGAGGACGATGTGTAGTTGTTTAATGGGTGGTTGTTGCATGACCGATTCCTCTGGAGTTGTTGCCGACCTCTCATCAAGTACCCGCACGGCCGACCGCGTTACAGTCTCCCGGATAGGAGCATCACCACAGTCACCGTCAAACGGTTGGCCTATCCGCCCTCGGGCTCTGCTTGCGGGATGAGGCTCAGGGGGAAGCGCAGGACGACGTGGTAGTAGGCGGGCGGCAAGGCTTCCGCGCTCTGTGCACGGTCCGCGGCGGCGGCGGGATCGACGCCGGCGACGGCGCCGCCGAGGTCGCCCGAGGCCGCCTTGCGCAGGCGTCCGAACAGACCGCCGCCGCCGCTGCTTTCCTCGGCGGCCTGGCGGACGTCCACGTCCATCTCCTCGCTCACGCCGATTACGGCGAGCAGACCGACGGCATCCTCGGGCGGAGAAAAGCGCGCATCGAGCGCGATTGCGAGACCGTCGCTCGTCGGCTCGAGACGGAAGCCGAGCCCCGACTCCTCCGCTTCCATGCCGGACTCCTGGATCTCGTACTCGACGTCGAGCGGCATCGCGAATTCGCACGGGTCGCAGGCGTACTGGTTTTCGGCGAGCTGCTCGGCCTCGACGCCGGTCTCGACACCCTCCGCCGGCTCGACCAGCGACAGCGCGAGCCCGTGATCATAGCCGGCGTGCCCGGCCATGACTTCGTACTCGCCGGGCGGCAAGGACCTCTCGCCACCGAGCGTGATCGCCGACGGCAGCGTGATCGTGCCCTCCGCGAGCAGCGCGTCGACATCGGGATCGAACCAGTGGAACACCTGCTGCGGGTGGTCGGCGGTCGCGAACCACCAGCCTCCGTCGACGACGTCGACGTCGGTCAGGCTGATGCTCGAATGCAGCTCGCCCGCGGCCCGCCAGGTCCGCCCGCCGTCGGAGCTCACGAGCGCGCCCGGGTTGTAGCCCACCGCGACGAAGGTCGACGCGTCGATCTGCTCGACGTCTTCCCGGTAGCCGGGGGCGATCGCCCGCTGCCACCTCGCGCCGCCGTCGTCGGTCCAGTACGCGATGTCTTTACCGACGGCCACGCCATTGGACGCGTCGCCGAACGCGATCCCGGTCAGCCCCTGGTCCGTCTCGAGCACCGGTTGCCACGTTGCGCCGCCGTCGTCGGAGCGCCAGATGCCGCCGTGCGGCCCACTGGTGTTCTTCGTGACGGCGAACAGCGCGGAGGGCGGCGCGACGGCCAGCGCCATCACCTTCTCGCCCAGCCGCAGGCCGTGTTGCGTGAGGATCGCGCTGTGTATCCATGTCTCGCCGCCGTCGAACGTACGGTGGATCATCCCCCCGTCCGCCGCGATGACGAGGCCCTCGGTGCCCATCGTCAGCATGTCGTTTGCTTGTACGTGATCGACCTCGCGCATCTCCGTCGGGATCCAGCTCTCGCCGCCGTCCACGGTGCGCAGCACGAGCTTGCCTCCGCGGGGCGCGATCCAGCCGTGGCGCGCATCGGCGAAGCGGATCACGGAGAAGTCGGTCGGACTGCCCGCGCCGTCGAACAGCTCGAGGCGCTCCCAGGTCCGGCCGCCGTCGACCGTACGGTGGATGCAGGTGAAGCCCTCATAGCTGTCGCCTACCGCCCAGCCGACGTGCCGGGTGAGGAACTGGACGGAGCGCATGGTGTCGGCGTGAGGATGCTTCGTGTCGAGAGCCACGCTCCAGCCCGGCGATTGCGCCATCGCGGCCGGCGCCGCGGCGAGCAGGAGCAAAGTTGAGCAGGCAATTGCTTTGTGCAGCATGTCGGGATCTCCCTTCTCCGGAACGAACGTCTATAGAGAGGTCGCCGCCACGCCGCCGGCGTTACAGCTCGGGGACGGACGGCGCTACAGGAGCCCGTCTCACGGCGATACGATTCCGACGCTGGCCGGCATGTATACTCGGGCGGACAACGATTCCCGGCTCCCCGCCAGGTTCGCCAGTGTGATCCCGGAGGGCAAATGACGAAGGTCTCAGGCGCCTTGTGCATCGGCCTGCTCCTCGGCGGGCTTGCATTTGCGCCCGCCGCAAGCACGCAGGAGACCGCCGGAGCCGCGGATACCGCCCTCGACGATGCGCGCCGCGTGCTCGTCGCCGGCCGCTACCCGGACGCGGAGCGACAGGCGCGTGCAGCCCTGGCAACACTGGAACGGGACGGTGACGCCCGGTCGGCCAGCGCCGCCGAATGGCTCGATGTCCTGGTGACCGCCCTCTGGCGCGGCGGCAAGTCATCGGACAGCCAAGCGGTGGTTTTCGCCGAGCGCGCTATCGAGATCAAAGAGCAACGGCTTGGCCCGGACGATCCCGCGCTCGCCGCGAGTCTCGACAATGCCGGCGTGCTGTTTTTCCTGCGTGGCGAGTACGAACGTGCGCTGCCCCTCTACGAGCGGGCGCGCACGATCTGGACCGCCGCGAGCGCGAGGGTTGCGCGCCACAAGGGCGATCTCGGAAAAGTCCACTCGCACCTGGGGCCGCTGTTTCAGGAGCTCGGCCAGTACTCGGCGGCGCGCGATCACTACCGGCGCGCGCTCGCGCTGTTTCTCGAGACGCTCGGTCCGGATCACGTGCAGGTCGCGATGACCGAGAACAACCTCGCGACGCTGCTTGCGAAGACCGGCGACTACGGCGCGGCGAGCGAGCTCTACCGGAAATCGCTCGCGGTTCTCGAGCGGCAGCTCGGGGCCGAGCATCCGCTGATCGCCAATTCGAAGCACAACATCGCCGAGCTCGAGCATCGCCTGGGGCGATACGACGCCGCGCTCGAGCTCTACCGGCAAGCCGCTGCGCTGAAGGAGAAAGTGCTCGGCTCCGCGCATCCCAGCCTCGCGCTGACGCTCGGCAACCTGAGCTATCTGCACACGGACCGCGGTGACGCAGAAGCCGCCGAGCCGCTGGCCCGGCGCGCGGTCGCGATCCAGAGCCGGGCATACGGGCCGGATCACGTCGAGCTCGCGTACAGCCTGATCAGTCTCGGCCGCGCTCAGGCGGCGCGCGGGGATCTCGACGCTGCTCGGGCGACGCTCGAGCGGGCGCTCGCCGTGCGCGCGGCAGCGCTCGGCCCGGATAATCCGTTGCTCGTGCCGCCGCTGCACTTCCTGAGCGACGCGCTGCTGCAGGCCGGCGAGCGCCGGCAGGCGATCGAGCTCGCGCTGCGCGCCGAGACCATCGCCAGGAATCACTTGCGGCTCACGGCGCGCGGCGCGCCCGAGCGCCAGGCATTGCGCTACGCCGCGGAACGCCTGTCGAGCCTCGATCTGGCGCTCGCCGCCGCGTCCGGCCTGCGCGATGCCTCGATCCCGGCGGACACCTGGGATGCGTTAATCCGCTCCCGCGCGGTCGTGCTCGACGAGACGGCCGCGCGCCGCCGGCTGATCGCACGGCAGCATGACGCCGCGCTCGACGCCGCGTTCGGTGTGTACCGGATCGCGGCGGAACGCCTCGTGAACGTGCTGCTCCGGGGTCCGGGGGCGGACGACGCCGCCCGGTACCAGCAGCGAATCGCGGCGCTCAGGGCGGCGGCAGAGGACGCTGAGCGCGCCGTCGCGGCGGTCAGCGAGACGCTGCGCCGCGGGCTCGCCGAGCAGGATATCGGTTACGACGAGGTCCGACAGGCGCTGCCGGAGGACGCGACGCTTGTGGCGTTCGTCCGGGTCGGCGGCGACCCGCACTCCGGCGTGGCGGAGCCCCGCTATCAGGCGTTCGTACTCGACGCGGCGAATGCCTCACCGCGCGTCCTCGCCCTCGGCGCCGCGCACGAGATCGAAACGGCGATCCGGCACTGGCGCGACGGGCTGCGGCCGGCGGCGTCGGCGTGGAACCGCAGCCGCCACCGCCGCGCCGGTGCACAGCTCAGGGAGCTGCTCTGGGATCCGCTGGGCCTCGACACCGCGGCGGGCCGGCTCGTGCTGATCGTGCCGGCGGGCGCGATTCACCTGGTCAACTTCTCCGCGCTTCCCAGGGGAGACGGCGGCTTCCTCGCCGAAGCGGATCTCTTTATCCACTACCTGTCGAGCGAGCGGGACCTCGTCGCTGACCGGCAGCACGCCGGGAGCCCCGGCCTCCTGGTCGTCGGCGCTCCCGACTCCCGCAAGCCGGGCGTGCGATCTCCCGGCGAGGCGGCCGAGGCTTGTGAGTTCTTCACGCGGCTCGACCTGCCGCCCCTGCCGGGAGCGCTGCGCGAGGCTCGCCGGGTTGCGTCGATCTGGGAGGCGGCGGGCGCGGAGAGCCGTTCCGCTGTCGAGCTGTATGGCGCGGCGGCCACGAAGGCCGCGTTCAAACAGCAGGCGCCGGGCAAGACGATCGTGCACGTCGCGGCGCACGGCTTCTTCGCGGCGAACGATTGCCTCGAGTATCAGCGGGACGTGGCGAGTCCGTTGCGCCTTTCCGGAGTCGTGTTCTCCCCCACCGCGGACGCCGGCGACGGCTTCCTGCTTGCGGAGGAAGTCGCGGCAATGGATCTCGGGGCCGCCGACTGGGTGGTGCTGTCCGGCTGCGATACCGGCGTCGGCCCGATCCAGGTGGATGAAGGTATCCTGGGCCTGCGCCGCGCGGTGCGCGTTGCGGGGGCGGGCACGCTCGTGATGAGCCTCTGGCCGGTGGAGGATCGATCGGCGGAAATCTTCATGACCGCGCTCTACGAGGCCCGCCTGAACGGCGGCCGGTCGACGGCGGAGGCGATGCGCGAGGCGTATCGGGCCGCGCTCGCCGCCGCCCGGCGCGAGCACGATGACCCTCATCCGCTCTATTGGGCGCCGTTCATCGCGTCTGGCGACTGGCGCTAGAAGATGGTGCCTTCACGTCCCGACCATCGGCGTGCAATGAACAAGCCGAAGAAGCACGGTCCCCTGGAATTCCATGACGTGCCGATGCTGGAAACGCGCTTTCTCGCCCGGCTGCGCTGGTTTGCCACCCGCTGGCTGGGTGACGCGCAAGCGGGCGAGGACGTGGCGCAGGAGGCGATGAAGCGCGTGGTTCAAGCGCTGGCGGAAGGGCGCGTCAGGGAGCCGCAAGCCCTGCCGGCCTTCGTCTACCAGACCGCGCGCCACGTCTGCTCGCATCGCAACCGCACGGCCGGCCGGGAGCGCCGCATGCTGAGCCGCTACGGCAGCGAACGCTTGCTGGACGAGCCGGCTCCCGATCCTCTGCACGAGTTGCTAACTGACGAGCGCAAGGCGGAGGTTCGTGGCGCGCTCGCCGCCATGCAGGAAGAAGACCGGAAACTGCTGGCCGCGCTGTACATCCACGAGCAGAACCCACAACAGATCGCGGCCGAACTGCAATTGACGGCTGGCGCCCTGCGCACGCGCAAGCACCGGGCGTTGAAAAGATTGAGCCGGCAATTGGCCGCTTCCGGCCGGACGGGGTAACGGCGGGTGGCCGGCGGGTACAATGAGGGTATGTCCACTGCCAGTTGCCCGCACGGCGACGAGAGTTTTATCGTCGCGGACTATCTCGCCGGGCGTTTGTCCGGGGCGGAGGCGTCCGCCTTCGAAGAGCACACCTTCAACTGCGATCGTTGTTTCGAGGAGCTGCAACTGGCTTCGGAAGTGCGCGCCGCGGACACCGGCGAACCGGCCGCGGCCCGACCGCGTCCGGGCACTACGTGGCTGCTCCTGGCAGTGGCCGCAACGGTTCTGCTTGCCGCCGGCCTCTGGCTGGCGCAGCCGTTGTTCGAGACGCCGGATCCGGTCTATCGGGATGCGGGAAACGGCGCGGGCATGCTGACCGTGGACGTGACGCACGACGACGGTCGGGTAATTCTGAACTGGACGCCGGTGCAAGGCGTCGATCAATACGAGATCCGCGTGTTTTCCGACGCCGGCGATCCGGTGTTCGAGCAGCAGTCACGCGAAACGTCGCTCGATCTCCCCGTCACGAGCTGGCAGGGATCTTCGCGGGCCGGTGCGTTCTACGTGCAGGTGATCGCCCTGGACGACCTGCACCAGACCATCGTTCAGTCGGACCTCGAGCCCTTGTAGTAAAGGTTGCGCCCGGCTGCCGCAGTCGCGATCCTCATCGCCGTGCTCATCGCACGGTCGGGCTATGGCGCCGTACTGGATCCGTTTTCAATTGAATTCTTTCCCGTCGTATCGCAAGCAGATGGAGCCAAATTCGTCCAAAGGCATGGGCCGAATTCTCATCAATGAGGGCAGCCGACGGCCCTCATGACGTCGTTGCAGAGCGGCGCAGCGAGTCCAGCCATGGTTCGACCTCGAGTCCTCGGGCGGCCCGCCACTCGGCGTCGAACAGCGTTTCGGCATAGCGTTCACCGCGATCGCAGAGGAGGCTGACGATGCTGCCGCGCTCACCGCGCTGCTTCATCGCGGTGGCCAGCTCCAGGCAGGCGACGAGATTCGTTCCCGACGAGCCGCCGTAACGCCTGCCGAGGACCTCCTCCAGGAGCAGCATCCCGGCAATCGACGCGGCATCGTCCACCTCGATCACATTGTGGATCACCTCGAACAGGAAACTCGGCTCGATGACCGGACGGCCGATACCCTCGATCAGGCTGGGATCGCCGGCGGGGACTTCACGATTCCCGCTGGACCAGCCGCGCGCAAAGGCGCCGCCGGCCGGCTCGGCGATGCACAGCCGGGTGGTGAGCCGCCGGTAACGCAGGTACCGGCCGATCGTCGCCGACGTGCCGCCCGTCCCGGCGCCGCACACGATCCAGGCCGGTTCCGGGTCGGGCTCGCGCGCGAGCTGGCCGAGGATCGATTCCGCAATGTTGTTGTTGCCGCGCCAGTCGGTGGCGCGTTCGGCGAGCCCGAACTGGTCGAGAAAGCAGGCTCCTTGCGCTGCGTGCCAGGCGGCACGCGCGCGTTCGTTCCCGCAGCCCTCGACGAGGTCGCATTCGCCGCCGAGCTCGCGGATCTCGCGCAGCTTGCCGGGCGCGGTGCAGGCCGGCAGGACCGCCGTGAACGGCACGTCGAGCAGACGCGCAAACCAGGCTTCGGAAATCGCCGTGCTACCCGAGGACGCATCCACGACCGTCTGGCCGCGGCGAAGCCGGCCGTTGCACAGCGCATAGAGGAACAGCGAACGGGCCAGGCGGTGCTTCAGGCTACCGGTTGGATGAGCGGCTTCGTCCTTGAAGTAGAAACGAATGCCCGGGAAACCGTTAAACTCGACGTGGATCAGGTGTGTATCCGCCGAGCGCGCCGCCTCCCGCTCCAACTGCAGGACGGCACCGTTCACCCAGTCGCGTGTTGCATCGTCCGCGCGGACAGCCATTGCCGGGATCTCGATCATGCCTGCATGATTGCGAGCCGCCGACCGCACGTCATTGACCCAGATCAAGCCGCCTCCTGGATCACGAGACGTTCAGCAACCAGGTGTCCAGCCATCGCTCGGTGCCGACGCGCCCGAACGCGAGCGGCTTGCCGGGCAGTGGTATGCGTTCCGCGGGTCCTGCGATCGGCGAAATCGACGCGAGCAGTTTCGCCTGCGCCTCGCGCAGGCCGGATTCGCCCGCGTCCCTCAACGGCTCTCGGCCGCGCTCCATCAGGATACGGACCTGGAATTGAGCGAGCGGACGAGGTGCAGCAGCATGGCCGCGGCGGTGCCCGTCCAGGCGGCGAGAGCGACGACCATGAACGCTGCCGGGATCGCGCTGAGGAAGCCAAGGTCCAGGGCCTCGACCAGCCGCAGCGTGGCGCTGGTATACATCGCGAGCGGGAAGACCACGCTCCAGAGCTGCGGGTCGTAGCTGAGCGGGTACCGGGCGACGCCGTGGCGCCAGATCGTGAGGCCGAGCAGCAAGGGAATCCACCAGGTCGCGGCCGCCCATGAGAACAGCGTAAAGCCTTTTACGAACGGCAGGAAATCGGACATCGAACTGCCCGGTGGCGCGACCAGGATCAGCGTCGATCCCGCCAACGTGGCGATCGCTGCCGCGCCCATGTTGATCCAGTAAGGCGGTGTCAGCGAGGCGATCGGCAGGCGGACGAAGGTCAGGCGGTAGAAGATCAGCGGCACGATTGCGAGGTAGAGCATGCAGCCGACGAAGTACATGCAGACGGCGAAGAAGTGCGCCGCCGGGAGTGCCGCGTCCGACCAGGGCAGCAGCGACGTCAGAATCGCCACGGAATGGGTGGCGACCGAGACGAGCAGCCATGCGCCGTTGATCCCTTTACCGAGGCGGGGCTTGGCCTCGCGCACGGTTACGGCTGTCAGGAACCAGTAAGTCACGGCGACCCAGAGCGCGACGGCGAGTATCCAGAGCAAGCGGGCGGGTAACACGCTGTCGGCGATCACCAGGTATTGAGTACCGAGGATCGACGTGCCCGCGATCAGCGTGAAGAAACCGGGGCCGCGAGTGTGATCGTGCATGTCAGCGACCAGGCGCGCCGGGAACCGGAATACCCGCACCAGGGTCAGCGACCAGAGCAGCAGGTAGGCGATGCTGCCGGTGACGAGCAAGGCCCAGGCCAGCCAGGACACAGAGAGGAGGTGGGCCGCGACGGACAGCGCACCGGTCGCCATGACGAAAGCGAAATAGCCGGGAAAGAGGCCGGCGGCGCCGCGCGCCAGGCGGCCGCCGGGCATCGGCCGCGGGAGGTCCGCCGAGGCCGCGACCCCGTTACTGAACGAGCGGGCTGGTGGCGGCATCGAGATCGAAGCCTTCGATGCTGTGGCTCGCCGCCAGCAAGCGAATGTACTGGCTGATGGCGCGGCGGCGTACGTGCTCGCGCAGGTAGTCCGCGATGCGCTCGCGGCAGGCCTCGTAGGTGAGCGGCCGGCCCTCGTGCCGCGCGTGGATCAGCACGACGTGGAAGCCGTACCGGGTCTCCACCGGGTACTCCGGCACGACGCCCACCGGCAGCCGCGAGAGCGCTTTTTCGAACTCCGGGGCCGTCTGCCCGCGCCCGACCACGCCCAGGTGCCCGCCGGCCTCGCGCGAGGGGCAGTGCGAGTGCTCACGCACGAGCGCGGCGAAGCGCTTTGGCTCTTCGCGTAAGGTCCGGGTGAGATCCATCGCGATCTTTCTCGCCTCGGCACGGGTTTCGGCATCGTCCGGCGGCGCCGGGATCAGGATGTGCGACAGTTCGTGGGCATCGGCGGTCCGCATGCGCCGGGGGTTCGCCTCGTAGTAGCGGCGGCAATCCGCATCCGTCGGGTCCGGAATGTCGATGTTGCGTTCGATCAGCACGCGGATTCGCGCTTCGTCCGTACCCTCCGCCGTGTCGCAGCCGGTTACCTGAATGTCCTGCCGGTCTGCTTCCGACAGTAAGAGCTCGCGCACGACCAGGGCTTGCGCTGCCTTGCGCCGCGCCTCGGGCAGGCTCGGGGCCGGGTGATACTGGGCCTCCCGATCGATCTCGGCCTCGTCGATGGCGCGCTCGTCCACCCGTATGCAAAACGCTTGCGCGTGCGCCGGTTTTGCCGCGGGTTCCGTCACCGGGTCTCCCGGCTGCCGCTCGCCGTTCACGTCAATGCTGCCGCACGATCTGGTAGCGGCGCCGCGTGTAAGCCCACGGCCAGCTCCAGACGTGCACCAGGCGGCTGAAGGGAAACGCCGTGAACATGATCATGCCGAGAAATATGTGCGTCTTGTAGGGCCAGGGCACGCCCAGCACGAATTCGTGCGCCCCGGAGCGGAAGGTCACGATGTGCTGGGCCCAGTGCGCGAGCTGCTGCATCGTGTGACCGTCGAGATGGTTGACGGACTCCATGATGGTGAAGAGACCGGTCACGAGCTGCAGCCAGATCAGGCAGATGATGAACGTGTCCATCGCCGCGCTGTTGGCGCGCACGGCCGGCACGAACAGGCGCCGCCACAGCAGGTAGGTGATGCCGTAAAAGCACAACGCGCCGAACAGGCCGCCGACGACCATTGAGGCAACCTGTTTCATCGAGGCGGTGACGCCCAACCCCTCGTAGATCCAGCTCGGCGTCAGCAGGCCGAACAAATGCCCGAAGAAAAGCAGCAGGATGCCGACGTGGAAGGCCACGCTCGCGCGCCGGAAAGTGACCGAACGCGGCGTCAGCATCTGGCTCGACATGGCACGCCAGGTGTACTGCCCGCGTTCGAAGCGGAGCAGTGAGCCGAAGATGAAAACCGTGCCGGCCACGTACGGATAGACACCGAACAGGAACTGGTTGACGTAGTATTCCATGCCCTTCTTACCTCCGGTTGCCGGATGCGGTCTTGCGTGTGTCCGCCCCGGCGGGATCGACGACGTGGACCGCGATGCCTGCCGCCGCGATCGGGTCGTGCGGCATCGGACGACTTTCTCCGCAAGGCCCGGACGGGTCCTGGTTGCCCATGAACGTGACCTGCTCCTCCTGCCAGATCTCGTCCATCTTCTCGATGGTTTCGTCGGGGCCCTCGGTCGCCGCGCGGCGCTTGAGTGCCTCGGCCTCGGCCGGACTGCCGACCGCTGCCTCGAGCGCTTCGAACAAGACGGCATAGCCGCATTTTCGTTCCGCCAGGCGCGCACCGAGCAGCACGATCACGCCCATGGCGTCACCGAGCAGCTCGTCGGCTTCCTCGCGGGGCCGCGTGGACAGGTATTCCAGCATGAGCGGCAGGTAGTCCGGCAGCTCGCGCGCGTCGAGCTCCAGACCGCCCTCCCGATACACTTCGAGCAGGTCGACCATGGCCTGGCCGCGGTCGCGCGACTCGCCGTGCACGTGCTCGAACAGGTGCAACGACAGCGCGCGGCCGCGGTCGAACAGCGCCACGTATTCTTCCTGTACCTCGGTGACGGGGCGAGCGGCAAGCTCGTGCATGTGCGTTTCCAGCCGCTGCCGGAGCGCTTCCGGAAACCAGCCTTCGCGGCGCAACACGCCGATCATGTCCGGCACCGCATCGAGGAGCGGCTGCTCCGGATAAGCCATGAGGCGCGACAGCACGCGCAAGGTCAGGCAGCCGCTCATCAGCCCCTCCACGCCTTGTTTTCGGGCTCTTGCGATTCCAGCTTGTCGCTGGCTTTCTCGACCCGGATCGGGAAGAACTTGCGCCGGCTGTTGGCTTTACCGCCGAACACGTCGGCGCTCGACTGGCCGGTATAGTCGCAGCCGCTGCCGAAGGTGAAGCCGCAGCCGCCGCGCTCGCTGAAGCCGTCGTACAGTGAATGCGAGTACTCGCGCTTGTTGGTCGGGATGACGAAGCGATCCTCGTAGTCCGCGATCGCCATGTAACGGTACATGTCCTCCACCATCTCGACGGACATGCCGACGCGCTCGAGCACCTCCACGCGGTCCTCGCCGTCGATGTGCCGGCCGCGCATGAACGCGCGCATGGCGAGCATGCGCTCCAGCGCCAGCACCACCGGCTGCTCTTCGCCGGCGGTCAGCAGGTTCGCGAGGTAGCGCACGGGGATCCTGAGTGCTTCGACGTCCGGGATCTCGCCGTTGTACCCGATCTTCCCGGCTTCCGCCGCGGACTGGATGGGCGACAGCGGCGGGCAATACCACACCATCGGCAGCGTTCGGTATTCCGGATGCAGCGGAAACGCGACCTTCCAGTCGACGGCCATCTTGTAGACCGGCGACGCCTTTGCGGCCACCAGCCAGTCTTCCGAAATGCCCTGGCGGCGCGCTTCGGCAATAACTTCCGGGTCGTGCGGGTCGAGAAAGATGTCGAGCTGGGCCTGGTACAGGTCCTGCTCGTTCGCGGTACTCGCCGCCTCTTCGATCCGGTCCGCGTCGTACAGCATGACGCCGAGATAGCGGATACGCCCGACGCAGGTCTCCGAGCACACGGTCGGCAGGCCGACCTCGATGCGCGGGTAGCAGAACGTGCACTTCTCCGATTTGCCGGATTTCCAGTTGTAGTAAATCTTCTTGTACGGGCACCCGGAGACGCACATGCGCCAGCCGCGGCACTTGTCCTGGTCGATCAGCACGATGCCGTCCTCTTCCCGCTTGTAGATCGCGCCCGACGGGCAGGCGGCGACGCAGGACGGGTTGAGGCAGTGCTCGCACAGGCGCGGCAGGTACATCATGAAGGTGTTCTCGAACTGGCCGTAGATATCCTTCTGCACGCCTTCGAAGTTGTAGTCGCGCGAGCGATGCTCGAACTCCGTGCCGAGGATCTCCTCCCAGTTCGGCCCCCACTCGATCTTCTGCATGCGCTTGCCGGAGACCAGCGACCGCGGCCGGGCGGTCGGCATGGTCGGGGAATCCGGCGCCGCCTGCATGTGCTGGTAGTCGTAGTCCCAGGGCTCGTAGTAATCGTCGATGGACGGCATGTCCGGATTGGCGAAAATGTTCGCGAGCACGCGCCAGCGGCCGCCTATCCTCGGCTTCAGCCGTCCGCCGTCGTCCCGCACCCAGCCGCCGTTCCAGCGGTCCTGGTTCTCCCATTCCTTCGGGTAGCCGATGCCCGGCTTGGTTTCGACGTTGTTGAACCAGGCATACTGCATGCCCTCGCGCGACGTCCACACGTTCTTGCAGGTCACCGAGCAGGTGTGGCAGCCGATGCACTTGTCCAGGTTCAGGACCTTGCCGATCTGCGCGCGGATCTTCATCCCAGCGCCTCCGCCTGCATGGCATCGGCCACGTCGCCGTCGTCCATCCAGTCGATGTTGTTCATCTTCCGAACGATGATGAATTCATCCCGGTTGGAGCCGACGGTGCCGTAATAGTTGAATCCGTAGCTCAGTTGCGCATAGCCGCCGATCATATGGGTGGGCTTCAGGACCGTGCGGGTCACGGAGTTGTGAATGCCGCCGCGATTCCCGGTGATCTCCGAGCCGGGCGTGTTCACGATCTTCTCCTGGGCGTGATACATCATCGACATACCCTCGGGAACGCGCTGGCTGACGACGGCGCGGGCGGTGATCGCGCCGTTGACGTTATAGGCTTCGATCCAGTCGTTGTCCCTGATTTCCGCCCGGGCCGCGTCGGCTTCGGACATCCAGATGATGGGGCCGCCGCGCGACAGGGTCAGCATCAGCAGGTTGTCGGTGTAGGTGCTGTGGATGCCCCATTTCTGGTGCGGCGTGATGAAGTTCAGCACGATCTCCGGATTGCCGTTGTCGCGGCGCCCCTTGATCGGCTCGATGGTCTTGAGGTCGACCGGCGGTTTGTACACGCAGAGCTGCTCGCCGAAGGCGCGCATCCAGGGGTGGTCCTGGTAGAACTGCTGGCGGCCGCTCAGGGTGCGCCACGGGATCAGCTCGTTCACGTTGGTCCAGCCGGCGTTGTAGGAGACCTTGGACGACTCGACCCCGGACCAGATCGGCGAGCTGTAGATCTTGCGTGGCTGGGCCACGAGATCGGCAAAGCGGATCTTCTCCGAGGCGTGGCCCTGCACCAGGTGCGCATGTTCGCGGCCGGTGGTCTGCGACAGCGACTCCCAGGCCTTGACGGCCACGTGACCGTTGGTTTCGGGCGCCAGCATCAGGATCGTCTCGCAGGCGTCGCGCGCGGTCTCGATCTTCGGCCGCCCGCGGTTGACCCCGGTGCCTCGATGCCGGCCGTTCAGGTCACCGAGCGCCTCCACTTCTTCCTGCGTCGCCCACTGCATGCCCTTGCCGCCGTTGCCGAGCTCGTCCATCAGGGGCCCGAGCGACGTGAACTTGTCGTAGGTGGCGGGATAATCCCGCTCGACGGTGACGATTGCCGGCATGGTCTTGCCCGGAAGAGGCTCGCATTCGCCGCGCTTCCACTCGGCCACGTCGATCGGCTGGCCAAGCTCGCCCGGCGTATCGTGCTGCAGCGGTACGGTCATGACGTCGGTTTCCCTTCCGAGGTGGCCGGCGGCAAGCTCGGAGAAGCGCTTCGCGAGCCCCTTGTAGATCTCGAAATCGGAGCGCGACTCCCAGACGGGGTCCACGGCCGCCGTCAGCGGGTGGATGAACGGGTGCATGTCCGACGTGTTCATGTCGTCCTTTTCGTACCACGTCGCGGTCGGCAGCACGATGTCCGAGTACATGCAGGTGGTTGACATGCGGAAGTCGAGCGTGACCAGCAGGTCGAGCTTGCCCCGCACCGGGTCGCGCCAGCGGACCTCCTTCGGGTGCCGTTCGACCTCGTCACCGAGATCCTTGCCCTGGACGCCGTTCTCGGTGCCTAGCAGGTATTTCAGGAAGTACTCGTGGCCCTTGCCGGACGAGCCCAGCAGGTTCGAGCGCCAGACGAACAGGTTGCGCGGAAAATTCGCGGGATCGTCCGGGTCCTCGCAGGCAAACCCGAGCTCGCCTTTCTTCATGCGGTCGACGACGTAGTCGGCCGCCGGCATGTTTGCCGCCGCCGCCTCGCGTCCCACCTCGAGCGGGTTGCGATTGAGCTGCGGCGCGGACGGCAGCCACCCCATGCGCTCTGCGCGCACGTTGTAATCGATGAGCGACCCGCCCCACTGCGCCGCGTCGGCGAGCGGCGAGAGCAGCTCGGCGACGTCGAGTTTCTCGTACCGCCACTGGCCCGAGTGGCTGTAGAAGAAAGACGTGCCGTTCATCTGCCGCGGCGGGCGATGCCAATCCAGCGCGAACGCGAGCGGCAGCCAGCCCGTTTGCGGCCTGAGCTTCTCCTGGCCCACGTAATGCGCCCAGCCGCCGCCGGAGACGCCGACGCAGCCGCACATCATCAGCATCTTGATGATGCCGCGATAACCCATGTCCATGTGGTACCAGTG
>DASSBS010000011.1:0-17501 GCA_035698445.1 Woeseiaceae bacterium | reverse complement strand
GCGTCGCCGAGTCGGTTACTTCGTCGCTCGAGCCAATTGACATCGCCAGAATCGTGCCGGTCGTCAAAGAGCGGGCCTGGCTCGACGATATCCGGAGCGCGCTGGCCGAACAGGGCCTGGAAGAAATGCCCGAATACGTGCAAGTGCCCCTGAACGATCACCTGATCGTTCTCTATGCCGAGGATACGCCGACGAACATCCGCTACCTGGAAAAGGAGACTCTCGGCGAGCTCGAAGTGCCGTTGGCGGATCTTGGGCCGATGGCGTTGGAGAATCTGCGCGCCCTCCTGCCCGAAATCGAAATCATGGGCGGAGACGGGCTTTACCTTCTCACGGCCGGCGGCAATTACGAAGCAAGCCTGCTGCTGTACGACGAGCTGTGGACGCACCAGAACTTCCCGGTCGAAGGCGAAATCGTTGTGGGACTCCCCACCCGCGACGTGCTCATGGTCGCCGGCACCGCCGGCGGGGACGGCCTGGAACGAATGAGAAAATTTGTGAAGGATGCCTACGAAGACGGGGTGTATTCGCTCTCGCCGCGACTGTTCGTCCGGCGCGCAGACAGATGGGTCGTCTACGAATAAAACCCGGTTCTATTTTATCTCGAAGCTAAAGCCGAAGAGCTTCCAGCCGAAGCCTTCATAGATGAACTTCTGTTCGAAATAGAGCTGATCCGGCTCGGTTGGAAAGTAGCCCGTCAGCACGAGGACGTCATATTGTTCGAGTGCGGCCACGGGTTCGATAACCGGCTCGAAGTGATCGAAGACCCTGAAGTCCAGACCGGTGTCATATGCCGTACCGAAAGCCTGGTCCAAAGCATCGACCGTCACTTCGTCTTGCCAAAGTTCCGACAACGTAGTTCGGAAATGCTCCATGCTCTTTTGATTCACCGATATCGCGAAGTCATGCATGGACCTCTTGACCAGTGCGACCTGCTCCGCCTGATCTGGAATTCCCTGTGAGTTCTCGATCTGGAGGCCTGCCGCCGGTTTTTGGATTGCGTAAATCTTCCAGTCTCCATTTTCCGTTATGAACGTCAGCTTGAGTGGAATGATCCCGCCGGTTTCAGTCGTGACGGCTCCGTTCAACTCACCCCGGCCGCCGCTGATCTGGCGATTGGACCAGCTTGCTTCCTTGAATTGAAGCAGAGCGCTTTTCGTCAGGAACTGCTTCAGCTCGGCCTCATCCGTGCCGGCTTTGAATTCTTCGGATAAGTAGGTGTGCGCGGTAGCAATGTCCCCGTTCTTCAGTGCGCTGAAAAACGTATTGGCAGTGTCGACCATGCCGGACGTGAGATAGAAAACGGCGGCAACGGCGAGTGCAAACACAGCAACGATGCCAATGAGGATTTTCAGAAGCTTTTGCATTTCGTCAGCGGCGGAGGGGCCCTGCGCGGGATCGGATGATCGGTCTTTGGATGGTAAAGGGCGGGAAAGGATGCTCCGTGACCTGCTTCAAGTTTTTACCAATCCAGGCTAACCGGAAGCCGCAACCCCAAGTTTGGCTCGTCGAGGACCAGATGTACCCTGGATTGAGAAGGGGATCACAAAAACGTGCAGCGCACGCCGCGTCGTGGCCGGCATGTGACCTGATGCCATGCGATTCGCTGATGCGCCGTTAGCATCCGCCTTCGAAGCGGCGGCAATTCGGGAACGGGCGAGGTGATGGCCATGCAATCCGATATTGAAAAGGTGTACCCGTACGTCATGCGGTGGTGGCAGATCGTTGTGCTGATCGTCCTCGGCGCTGTCCTGGGCGTTTTCGCGACCGACACGGCGTTGCATAACGACGTTGGGCTGATCATCAACGGAGTAGTGGAGCTGGGAGTCGGTGGCGCCACTGTCTTCTGGTGGTGCTTGGCGGGAATCATGTGGCTGCTCCCGGTCCTCGGGCTGGTCGGAATCATCGACAAGCTGAAAGGTGGCAATCGCGTCGCGATTACTGCCGAAGGAGTATTCCTTCCCAACCCGTTCTGGAGAAAGGGCGAGGCCTATTTCTCGTACAAATCGGTACGGGATCTGACCATTACGACGATGAAGAAAGCACGATTCCTCACGATCAAGACTGCCGGGAAGAACTACACGATCGTCAGCAACAGATTCTCCCGTCCTGAGGAGTTCGATGAAATTATCCGGACGGTCGCTGATCGTTCGAATATTTGAAGGTGAGCGCGCAAAAGCCCGTCACATCGGCAGCCGAAACAGCATCTCCTGCATCCCGTTCGCCAGCAGTCGTGCGCGGTCGATCTCGAACCCGCTCATCATCCGTCCCAGGTCCTCGGGCGAATACCGCGGCGCCTTGACCTCGGCCGACGTACCGTTCCGGTCGACGAGCGTCAGATCCTCCATCGGCACCCAGCCTCCCGGGCGTTCCGGCATGGTGCGCTCCGAATAGACGATCAAGGCATGTGCAAGCAGTCCGGTACGTCCCGTGCGTGCGGCGATTGCCGACATCAGCGCCGACAGCGCAGCCGGTTTCAGATAGTTCGGCAGATCCCAGCAATACACGAGGTCGTAGCCGGCATCGTTTGCCCGCAGCCGCGGCAACAGCGACTCGGCCCGGGCAACGAGATCGTCGCCCTCGGCATCGGCATTCATCCGTTCGAGCCCGCCGTCCGAGGCGAGATCCGCAATGTCCACGCGGCAGCGGAACTGCCCGAGCAGCGCAAGCATCGGGTTCGAAGCCGCACCGAGATCCAGAATGACATGGCGGCCGCCCGCCTCGAGCCGTTCCACCAGCGAGCGGAACAGCGGCGCCTTCAGCGCCGATGGTTTCTCCATCGGCGCCCGGGCCGTCGCCCGGCCCATCGTTGAAGCCACAGCCGCTATCCGCCTCCGACCGGAGGCTTCAACTCGCTGCCGCGCCCTTGGCCACGTTCGTCGGCGCGACCCGGACGTCCGCGGGTTTGGCGGTTTGCCCGGAGTTGGCCTTCAGGTTCGACTTGCCCAGAGCCTTGTCGACCTCTTCCTGGTCCATCTCGATAGAGCCCTTGAACCGGGCGCCCTGCTCGAGACCGACCTTCGGTGCCGTGATGTTGCCGCGGACGTTGGCATCGACGTGCACGTTGACGGACTCCGTGGCGTACAGGTCGCCTTCGGTCGTGCCGTGCACCGTGATGGACTTCGCGTAAACGTCGGCCCGGACCTTGCCTTCCTTGCCGATCGTCAGGTTGCTGTTCTTCAACTGCACCGTGCCGCTGATGTCGCCTTCGATGCGCAGGTCCTCGTCGCCCCGTACGTCGCCGTTGATCTGGATCGATCGACCGATCACGGCCACCTCGCTGCTGTGACTCGCCGGCCTCGGGGCTGGCGAGACGTGGCTGCGCTGCGGTGCCGCCGGCCGGTCCATCCCCTCGCCGGGTCCTTGTTCCTTCTTCTCTCGATCAAACATGTCGTGGTCTCCCGCCCAAGTGAGCATGAACAAGTAGCATGAGGCATTCGGGCCGACAAGTGTCTCCAACAGGCGACAGGGACGCTCACCGCGTGATGCGAATGCTTCTTATTCAAGAAATCCCTCCGCGGGGGCGTCCCATTGGCGGGTCGGGAAATCGGGTCCCACGCAGCCGCCATTGTGCGAGCGCACCGGCGGCGGTAGACTCTCGCGCCGCGTGGGGCGGTAGCTCAGCTGGGAGAGCGTCGCGTTCGCAATGCGAAGGTCGGGAGTTCGATCCTCCTCCGCTCCACCAATCCTCTCCTGCCGGCCCGATCCGGGCGATGCGCGCCTCCCGCGTTCGTGAAATCGGCGGAAGCGTCGGATAAACACGCGCTGCTCTGGTAAAGTACGCCCAGAATCATCCGGCAAGCGATGAGCCAAACATGGGGGAGAAGAACAATGAATACCGAAGCAGCGCCGACCGCCAGCACCCGCTACACGGTCCTGAACGCGATGATCGACATCATCGCCGCGCCGTCGAGCGCGTTCGACGAAATCCGGCGGCATCCGCGCTGGTTCTGGTGGCCGTTGCTGGTCCTGCTGGGACTGACGATCGGCGCCTTCGTCTTCTACTATAGCTGGGTCGATTTCGAGTGGCTCGTGAACGAGACCGTCCGGCAGGCGATCAGCGGCGGCATGCCGGCCGACCAGGCGGACATGATTCGAAATTTCATGTCGCCGACCCGGCAGATGCTGTTCACCGTGCTCGGTGTGATCGTATTCACTCTGGTCGTGTACGCGATCCAGGCCGCTTACCTCAATATCGTCAACAAGGTCGTGGGTGACCCGTCGCTCGGCTACGGCCAGTGGTTCTCGTTCGCCATCTGGACCGCCTTCGTCGGCATCATCAATGCGCTTGCGATCTTCGCCGTCATCCTGCTGGCGGACAGCAACCAGCTCGGCGGCGCGGAGTTGGCGCCGTTGTCGGCCAATGCGCTCCTGATTCACGCCGAGTCCGGCGATGCCTGGTTCACCTGGGGCAACTCGCTGTCGCTCGTGACCTTGTGGACCCTCGGGCTCATGACGTTCGGCTTCTCGCGCTGGACGGGTTCTTCGATGACGAAGTCGGCGCTGGTCGCGGTGACCCCCTGGGCCCTGGTCTTCGGCATCTGGGCGCTCCTGATCGCCACCTGACCGGCCCTCGATGAACCGCAAGCCACTGGTCTTCATCGGCCTCGGGATTCTCGTCATCGGGTTGCCGCTCGCGGCCAAGCTCACCGGCGGCGAGGACGCGAAGGCGGTCGAGCTCACCGAGGTCACGCCGCAGGCGGTGCGCAGCGCGATTCTTTCGTCGGGCGTGCTGGCCTACCGCGAAGAGGTGCAGCTCCGCCCCGAGGTCGTCGGCAAGGTCGAAGCCGTGCTGGTCGAGGAGGGCGACGAAGTGGCCGCCGGCGACCTGATCATCGCGCTCGACCAGGAGCAGTACCGCGCGCAGGTCGAGCAGCAGCAAGCCAATGTGCGGCTGCAGGAGATCGCGATCGAGCGGCAGCAGGTGCTCCTCGAGAACATCAAGCGTCAAACCGAGCGGCAGCGCGAGCTCTACGCGCAGAAGCTCATCGATTCGAACAGTTTCGAGGCGGCGGTGAACGAGCAGGCACTGGCGGAAATCGACCTGCGCGCGCGCCAGCAGTCGCTGTCGCAGGCCGAAGCCGCGCTGGCGCAGGCCCGCGACAACCTCGCGCGCACGGAGATCCGCTCGCCGATCGACGGCATCGTGATCCAGCTCGATCTCCAGCCCGGCGAGGCGGTGATCACGAGCACCACCAATATTCCCGGCTCCGAGCTCGCGGTCATCGCGGACCCGTCGGTGATGCTGGTCGAGGTCCAGGTCGACGAAGCGGATATCGCCAAGGTCCGGCTGGACCAGCACGCCGCGATCTATGCCGCGGCGTTTCCGGATACGGCCCTGACCGGCGTGGTCGAATCGATCGCCGCGTCGGCCGCGCGGGTAGGCACCCAGCAGAACCTGTCGTTCGAGGTCAAGATCCGCCTGCTCGATCCGGACGCGGTCGGGGTGCGTCCCGGCATGAGCGCGCGCGCCGAGATCTACACGGAATCCAGCGAGGACGCGCTCGCCGTGCCGCTGCAGGCCGTGCTGTACGACGAGGACGCCAAAGCCGGTGCCGAGCAGCCGTACCTGTTCGCCGTCGAGGACGGGCACGCGGTGCGCCACGACGTGACGGTCGGCTTGTCGTCGGATTCGTTGATGGAGATCACCGGCGGCGTCGCCGCGGGCGACCTCGTCGTTTCCGGCCCGTTCCGCACGCTGCGGGACCTCCGGGACGGCGACGCGGTCATCGGGGAGGAGGCCGGCGACGAGGCAGCCGGGGACGAGGTGGCCGAGGACGAGGCAGGCGGGCCGGCGGAGGCCGGGTGAGCTTGGGCCTCGAGCTCCGCGGAATCACGCGCGAATACCGGATGGGCGAGGAGGTCGTCCATGCGCTGGCGGGGGTCGATCTCGCCCTGGGGCACAACGAGTACGTCGCCATCGTCGGCGCCTCCGGCTCCGGCAAATCGTCGCTGATGAACATCATCGGCTGCCTCGACAGCCCGACCGCCGGCTCGTACACCTTGAACGGCCGCGCGGTCGCGGGCATGAGCGACACCGAGCTCGCGACGGTCCGCAACCGCGAGATCGGGTTCATCTTCCAGAGCTTCAACCTGCTGCCGCGCGTCGACGCGCTGCACAACGTGATGCAGCCGCTGGTGTACCGCCGGCTGCCGGTCGCCGAGCGCAAGGCAAAAGCGCGCGAGGCGCTGGCGCGGGTCGGCCTCGCCGATCGCATGGAGCACCTGCCGAACCAGCTCTCGGGCGGGCAGTGCCAGCGGGTTGCCGTCGCGCGCGCGCTGGTCGGCGAGCCCGCGATCCTGCTCGCCGACGAGCCGACCGGCAATCTCGATTCGGCGACGACCGCCGAGATCATGGCGCTGTTCGACGAGTTGCATGCAGGCGGCCAGACGATCGTCGTCGTCACGCACGAGGCGGAGATCGCCGCGCATTGCCTGCGCGTCGTCCGGTTGCGCGACGGGCGGATCGAGTCGGACCGCCGCCAGGAGCGCGCGGCGTGAACCTGCTGCTCGAGAGCCTGCGCTCGGCCTTCTCCGCGATCCGCGCGCACGCGTTCCGCTCGTTCCTGACCGCGCTCGGCATCATCATCGGTGTTGGGTCCGTGGTCGCGGTCGTGTCCATCGTGCAGGGCCTGTCGTACACCGTGAATGCCCAGTTCCAGGGGCTGGGATCGAACTCGATCACGGTGAGCTCGTACACGCCGCGCGAGCGCTGGCTGCAAGGCCGCATCGCCAAGCTGACGGAGGACGACCTCCGCGCCATCGAGCACCGGGTCGAAGGCATTTCACACGTGACACCGATTCTCTACGACCCGCGCAACCAGATGATCAATGTCGGCTACCGTGCCCAGTCGACGTTCACCCGCATGTTCGGCGTCGGCAGCAGCTACATGGAGGTCAACCAGTCGTTTCCGCAGAAGGGGCGCTTCTTCACCCGCACCGACAACGAGCGCCGTCGGCTGGTTTGCCTGGTCGGCGCGGACGTCGTGGAGGAGCTGGAGCTGCCGGACGGCGGGCTGGGCGAGTTCATCCGCATCGGCGAGGAGTGGTGCAAGATCGTCGGCGTCATGGAAGAGCGCGGGGAGATCTTCGGCTTCTCGCAGGACAACTACGTGCTGTTGCCGTACAGCACCATGCAGCGGCTGCTCGGCACGTCGCGCGAATTCGACATCCAGGTGCAACTCCTCGTCGACGACCTGGAGCGCATGGCGGAAGTCGACGCGCGCATCGGGCGCGTGCTGCGCCAGCAGCACGAGCTAGCGCCTGACGAGAATGATGATTTCCGCATCCAGACGGCGGAGCAACTGACCGCGTCGTTCAACTCGGTGATCAACACCATCACGGCCGTCGCGGCCGGCGTCGTCGGCATTTCGCTGCTGGTCGGCGGCATCGGCATCATGAACATCATGCTCGTCTCGGTGACGGAACGGACGCGCGAGATCGGCATCCTGAAAGCCCTGGGCGCGCGCCGCGTCGACATCCTGCTGCAGTTCCTGATCGAGGCCGTGCTGCTGTGCCTGCTCGGGGGACTGCTCGGCATCGCGCTCGGCTGGGGCGGCGGCGCGCTGGTTTCGATGATGCTGCCGAGCTTCCCGCCCGCGCACGTGCCGATCTGGGCCGTCGCGCTGTCGGTCGGCTTTTCTGCGGCCGTCGGTATCGTGTTCGGCATCCTGCCGGCGGCCAAGGCCGCACAACTCGATCCCATCGAGTCGCTGCGCTACGAGTAGGCTCATGCCCGCCCACGAGGTCGAGACCATGCTCTGGGCGGAGGCCGACCGCATGCGCAGCCCGGACATCATGCAGGACAACCTGGCGAACCAGCAGGGCAGTGTTATCATTTTCCGCGAATAAGTACGGAGCGTTGAATGCGCCGGCACTCACTTCTCTCATGGCTATTGCTAACCGGCGCCATGCTGTGGCTCGCGGGCTGCGCGGCCGTGCCACCGGTGGCACCGCCGGCGCACATTCACCCGATCGTCTTCGCCGATCCCGGCCAGTTCGGCACGCGGCCGGAGATTCCCACGCCGGACGAGATTCATGCGCTGACCGAAGCCCAGCGCGAAGCCTTCCGGGATTACCTGGATGCTCACGAGAATTCCAAGGTTCCGCTCCATCGCCGCGTGTACGAATACCTGGAGCAGGTCACACAGGACTTCAATTACCAGGGTGACACGTTCATGGCCGCGGACGCCCTGGCGCTCGGCCGCGGCAACTGCCTGTCACTGGCCATTCTCACGACGGCGCTCGCGCAACTGGCGGGCGTCGATATCGGTTACCAGTTGGTTGACGACATACCCGTGTACCAGCTTACCGGGCAGCTCGTGAAGAGAGGCGTGCACGTTCGCTCGATCCTGTACGCAAGCCGGGCAAAGCAGGACGGAGTGGTCCTGTTCTCCCGCCCGGGCATCGTGGTCGATTACTTCCCGATCGGGGGCAGCCGGTTCGTCGGCAACCTGGGCGAGCACGGCTACGTGGCCATGTATTACCGCAACATCGCGGTCGAAGCGCTCGAGCGGGAAGACTACCGCTCGGCCTATTGGTACGCCGTTGAATCCCTGCAGTTCGCGCCGGAGAATTCCGCGGGCCTCAACCTGCTGGCGGTGGTCTACGGCCGGGCCGGTGACGAGCGGAAGGCCGAAGCCATCTACCGGTACGGGCTCCAGGTCGCCGACAACCAGCTCGGCTTGCTCAAGAACTATCGTTCCCTGCTGCTGCGTACCGGCCGCGACGCGGAAGCGCACGCGATCGAAGAGCGGCTCGCGCGCATGGACGACCCCAGCCCGTTGCACTGGCTCGAGCTCGCGCGTTCTGCCTACCAGGATCGCGAATACCGTCTGGCAATCGGCTATTACGGCCGCGCGCTCGAGCTGGCGCCGTACCTGCACGAAGGCTATCTCGGCCTCGCCCGGGCCTATTACGAAGCGGGGGAGCTGGAGCGCGCGGAGCGTGCCTTGAAGGACGCCCTGGAGAACGCCTTCCGGAGCAGCACTCGATCCCTCTATCAAGCCAAGCTGCAGGCGTTGAACGAGGAAATGCACAAGCACGGTTCCGGCGGTTAGTCACCGAAGCCGGCGGGTGGCTCGGCGACAACGGGGAAGGTCATGTTCCGATCGAGGTGAGCGTCCTCTTCGCGAGTTCGACGCGCGGGTTCTGAAACCGGAGTTGTGGACTCACTCCGTCACCGAGGCATCGGGCGGCGTCAGGCGGAGCATCCCCTGGTCCTCGAAGCGCCGCGTGCCGAACAGGCCGCCCTCGAGCTTGCCGCGCAGTTCGTAACGCACCTCGGCCGGATCCTCCGCGCGCATGGCACCGAATACCTGGCGCGCGACGTTGAATGCCGAGATCGTTACCGGAATGGTGAAGACCTTTTGCCCGTAACGGGGCACGGTGCCAATGTCGTCACTGACGCCCGTCGCGAAGGTTTGCCCATTCACATCGAGCGCCAGGGCGACGCCGTCATACCGGACCGCGGTGTCGTTCGGGTTCTGCACCCGAATGCGCACGGCAAGATTCAGCTCCATGCCTTCGCCGGGCACCTGTTCGATACCGGCAACGTCGATGAACAGCGGATCGCGTTGCGAGAGGCCGGCGCAGGCCGCGAGCGCAAGCAGCGCGGGCAGCGACAGAAGCGTTGTTCGTGAACGGGAGTCGAGCATGTCCTTTGCTCCTGAAGAGTCGGGCTAAGCGGCCGGGATCGTGCCTCCCGGGTGCCTGCGAGACACTAGCGCCGCACCAGCGGCTGCGCAAGCCGGTCCACGCGCGCCATGAAGCAGCCCGCCTCGCCGTTGCGGATATGGACGTAGTCCGCGCCATTCTCATCGAACATCGCTCCCGGCAGTTCCGCCGACGACGCATCCGGGCCGACGCGTTCCTGTGCCACCAGCCAACCGCCGTTGCGGTAAGCCTCGAACACCAGCGGCAGTTTCCGGAAGTCGGGCGGCAGCGTGGAACTGTCATAGCCTTCGCAGGCTTCCGCATGAATGAAAACCGGTCCGGGCGCCGGCAGGCTGCCGGTCTCGCGAAACGGCTGGTAAGTGAAGAGGATCCGCTCTTCCTCGCCGATGGCAAAGGTGCGCAGGCACTGGCGGCAAGGGCCATAGCCGGTGGCCACTTCGCGATGCGCCGGATGGCCGTACTCCGGCGTCCGCAGGGTTTCACGGACTTCGGCCGCGATGGCATCCGGGATTCCCCGGAAGCGAAGCTCTGTCATGGTTTTCTCCTGGTCACGCGTTGACGAGCGCAGGGTATGATGGCGCCTCGCCCGGATCACTCCGCTTGTTGCTTTCGAATCGAGGTTACGCGTGCCAGGCCTACCGACCCTTCGCACGGAAAGGCTGGTCCTGAGGCCGTTCCGGATCGAGGATGCGCTGCGGGTGCAGGAGCTCGCCGGGGCGCGCGAAATTTACGCGACCACCGAGAAAGTGCCGCACCCGTACGAGGACGGCATGGCCGAGGCATGGATTGCGTCGCTGGAGGCGGCGTTCGAGGCTCGCGAGCAGGTCGCTCTCGGTATAACGCTGGCGGCGAGCGGCAGCCTGGTCGGGTCGATCGGGCTGCGCGTCGCGCTGCCGCATCGGCGCGCGTCGCTCGGCTACTGGATCGGCGTCCCGTACTGGGGCCGGGGTTATGCCACCGAGGCCGCCATCGCGATGATCCGCTATGGGTTCAACGACCTGGAGCTTCACAGAATCACGGCACAGCACATGCTCGGCAACCCCGCCTCGGGCCGTGTCATGATGAAAGCGGGCATGCAGCGGGAAGGAGAACTGGTGGACGAAATACTCAAGGACGGCGTGTTCCATACGCTGGTCGCTTACGGCATCGTGGCCGCCGGCGGGCGCCGATGATGGCCATACCTGCCGAGGTCCACACCGGGCGTCTCTTCCTCCGTTCGTGGCACCCGGACGACGCGCGACGCTTGCTGCCAATCCTCGAAGCCAACGTGGATCACCTCGGGAGCTGGATACCGGCGCACGTCGCCTCCCCGGCGCCGCTCCGCGATCTGGAGCGCCGCCTGGCTGGCTTCGCCGGCGACTTCGAGGCCGCGCGGTCCTGGCGTTACGCCATCCTGTCGCCGGACCAGCAGGAGATTTTCGGCGAAGTCGACCTGTTCCCCCGCTCCGCCGACGGGCGCGTCGAGCTGGTGTCGGCGGACCGCGCTGAAATCGGCTATTGGCTGCGTCGCGACCTGACCGGCAAGGGCCTGGCCACGGAAGCGGCGCAAGCGATGCTGGACATTGCGACCGGCCTGCCGGGCGTGCGCCGTGCCGAGATACATTGCGATCCCCGCAACAAGCCGAGCGCCGCCGTGCCGCGCCGGCTCGGGTTCCGGCTGGAGACGGATTCCGCGCCGGGCGAAGCGGGCATGATCTGGGCACTGGCGCTGCCGGCGCCCGACTGACGGCACGACTCTTGCAGGTAGCGCACAGCGGCAGTCCGGAGGACGTCGATGCGCTGGAGAGACCTGAGACGCAGCAGTAACGTGCGCGATGTGCGCGGGCGAGGAACGGGCTTGCGCATGCCGCTGCCGCTCGGCCGCGGCGGCGGCATCGGCCTCGTCGTGCTGCTCATCATCGCCGCGATCTTCGGCGGGCCCGAGCTCGTGTACCAGCTCCTCGGCGGCGGCGGGCCCGACACGGGCCAGCCGTCGTCCACGCCGGCCGGCGTACAGGATGAGGATCGGCAGTTCACCGCCGCCATCCTCGGCAGCACCGAAGACGTCTGGGGCCGGATCTTCGAGAGTGCGGGCGCCGAGTACCTGCCGCCGGAGCTCACGCTGTTCAATGGCGCGGTCTCGTCCGCCTGTGGTTACGCGAGCGCGGCCGTCGGCCCTTTCTACTGCCCCGCGGACGCACGGGTGTACCTCGATACCTCGTTCTTCGACGACCTCGCGCGCCTGGGCGGGCCGGGCGACTTCGCGCAGGCCTACGTCATCGGCCACGAGATCGGGCATCACGTGCAGAACCTGGTCGGCACGGCCGACGAGGTCCGCGCGGCGCAGGCGCGTGCCGGCGACGCGTCCGCCGCCAATTCCCTGCAGGTCGCGATGGAGCTGCAGGCCGACTGCTACGCCGGCGTCTGGGCCTGGCACGCGAACCAGCGCTACCAGGTGCTGGAGCCGGGCGACGTCGAGGAAGGGCTCGCGGCAGCGGCGGCGATCGGCGACGATCGCCTGCTGCAGAACGCCGGCCGGCGCGTCACGCCCGATTCGTTCACGCACGGCTCGTCGGCGCAGCGGCAGGAATGGCTGTCGCGCGGGCTGGAGAGCGGCGACCCGGCGGCGTGCAATGCGTTCGGCGGCTGACAAAAACCAATACCGAAGGAACGACCATGCGACAGGCTGACATCTTCCGGACGTCGGGCAATCTCCTGCTCCTGCTCGTGCTGGCATCCTGCACGAGCACCTACTACCGGGCGATGGAATCGATCGGCATCGAGAAGCGCGACATCCTCGCCGATCGCATCGAGGAAACGCGCGATGCGCAGGCCGACGCCAAGGAACAGTTCAGCTCGGCGCTCGAGCAGTACCGCAGCGTCGTGCAATTCGAAGGCGGCGACCTGGAGGACGTCTACGACCGCCTGAATGCGGAATACGAGAGCAGCGTCGACCGCGCGGAAGAGGTGCGCGAACGCATCGACAGCGTGGAGCAGGTCGCGGAAGACCTGTTCGAGGAGTGGCAGGAAGAGATCGACGCCTACTCCGATCCCGATCTCGCCAGCCAGAGCCGTACGCTGTTGTCGGACACGCGCACCGACTACCGGGACGTGGTCGCCGCCATGCACCGGGCCGAGCAGTCGATGGAGCCCGTCCTGACGCTGTTCAACGACCAGGTCATGTTCCTGCGCCACAACCTGAACGCACGCGCCATCGGTTCCCTGCAGACCGAGCTCGCGAGCCTCGAGAAGGCCACGGCCACGCTGGTGGAAGAGATGGAGATTGCCATCGCGGAAGCCAGCAGCTTCATTGAAGCGATGCCGCAGGAGGGTTGACGCCGTTCCTTCTCCGCAGGCGTCAGGGTGCCGGCGCGACGAAACGACGGATACATGCCGGTCAGGTGGAAATACGCAGTACCCAGTGTAACTATGGAGTCTTCGAGACGCTGCCGGCACTTGCCGGGGGGGCGAGGTCATGCAGGTCAAGCGCGTACTGGGGTGGACAGCGCTCGCGATACCACTCGCCGTGGTCGGGGCGGTGTTCGTTGCCTACTGGATGTCGGACAACGCCTGCGGCGAGGGCAATCCCGCCGTTCCGGGCGATCCCGTCAAAGCGATCCTGTATTGCGACTACGGTTCAGCCGACGTACTGAAGCTCGAAGACATCGAGAAGCCCGCGCCCGGAGACGGCGAGCTCCTCGTGCGCGTGCGCGCGGCGTCCGTCAATCCGCTGGACTGGCATTACATGCGAGGCACGCCGTACCTCATTCGGCTGGACAGCGGATTGCGGAAACCCGAGGAGCTGCGTCTTGGCGTCGACTTCTCGGGTACGGTCGAAGCCGTCGGCCGTAACGTCACCCGGTTCAAACCAGGCGATGACGTGTTCGGCGGGAGAACCGGTGCGTTTGGCGAGTACGTCGTCGTGCGCGAGGACCGGGCCGTGGTGCGGAAGCCGCCCGGCGTGTCGTTCGAGCAAGCGGCGGCGGTCCCGATCGCGGCGCTCACCGCCTTGCAGGCCCTGCGTGACGTGGGACAGGTCCAGCCCGGGCAGAAAGTGCTGATCAACGGCGCGTCGGGAGGCGTGGGCACGTTCGCCGTGCAGCTTGCGAAGCACTTCGGCGCACAGGTGACCGGCGTGTGCAGCACGCGCAACCTGGAGATGGTGCGGTCGCTCGGCGCCGATGAGGTGATCGACTACACCAAGGAGGATTTTACGGAAGGCTCTGAACGTTACGACCTGATTGTCGACATGGTCGGGAACCATTCATTGTCGAAACTCAGGAGCGTGATGGAACCCGACGGCAAAACCATACTGGTCGGAGATTCGGAAATGGGCAACTGGATCGGGCCCCTGGTCCGCCCGGTCACGGCCCTGCTCTATTCGAAGTTCGCGAACGAGCAGTTCATTCCGATCCTGGCGGACCTGAACCAGGAAGACCTTGCCCTGGTGGGGGAGCTCATACAAACCGGCCGGGTGACGCCGGTCATCGACAGGCGTTACAGCCTGGCCGAGGTACCGGACGCCCTCCGATACCTGGAAAAGGGGCACGCGCGGGGGAAAGTGGTCGTACTGCTCCAGCCGGAAAGCGGCGCCGAGCCGGTCGCTGCCGGCTTGTAACCGGACTTGATTCAGGCCGGCAGCGTGTAGCGTTTGTCGATGGCGCGGCGGATGCGGGTGAGGCTTTCATCCGCGGAGAGGCCCGGCGCCTGTTCGATTTCCGATACTTCGGCAGCCAGCTCCGCGTCCTTGATCGCCGTCGACAGCCAGCGCGAGTAATCGCCGTTCCTCAGGTGAAACAGCCAGGTCTCCTCGCCGACGCCGCTGCCGATCTCGATGAACGAGGTGAGATTGGCCGCGCGCAGGTTCAGCCGGTCGTCCGGGCCGCGGAAGAAGAAGCTCCGGTCTTCGCCGAGCTTGCCTTCCGCGTACTTGCGCAGGTGACGGCGGAGCTGGCGCCGGGGCGGCACGCTGCGGAACCACGCCGGCTCGTTACCGGATGCGACATGCCACAGCAGCCCGTCGCCGGCTTCAAGGCTGGCCCGGGTGCGAGCCGGCGGCCGGCGCCCGATGCGGTCGCTGAAGCTCGCGAGCGTGTCGTCCGGGTCCGAGCCGATTGCGATGACGGTGTCGATGGTCTGCAGCACGGGTACGGCCACGCGGTCCGGGTGCACCGTGATGAGAACCAGTCCGTGCAACTCCTCCGGTACGAGATCTTTGGTCGGGCTCCAGTCCGCCGGGAACACGTGGTGCGCCTCGTCGATCACGAACCAGTGCGGCCGGCCCATTGACGAGCGCAGCCGCAACAGTTGCGGGAACAGCTCGCCGACATAAGCCGGGCGTTCGGCGACGCCGAGCGCGAGGAGGTTGAGCGTCACGCTCTCGCGCGGGTCCTTGAGAACGGCGAGCGCTTCCGCGACGGCCGGCGGGTTGTCGCTCGTGCCGAGCGTGACGGATTGTTCGAAGTGCTCGTAGTCGCCTTCCGGGTCGACGATGCAGACCTGGTAGCCGTCCTCGATGAACCGTTCGAGCAGGCCGGTCGTGAGCGTCGATTTACCGCCTCCCGAAGTGCCGGCCACCATCACCGATTCCACGTGCGGGCGCAGGCGGAGCTCCCGGCCGTTTGCGTCGGTGCCCAGCAGCACGTCGTGCCGCGTCAGGCGCGGCCCGAGGTCGGCGAGGTCGTCGCGAACCAGGCGCCCGATGAGTTCCGTGACGCCGCGCCCGTCGTCCGCCCCGGTCACGAGGTCCGCGCGCTCCATGAGCGCGGGCAGGGCATTGGCCACCGCAACGGAGCATTCGCACAACGTGAGGAACGCGTGATCGTTTTCCGCATCGCCGACGCCGACGCAATTATGCGGAGAGAGCCGCATTTCGTCGAGCGCGGCCGTCAGGCCGCTTGCCTTGTTGACGCCGGGCGGCAGCACCATCACGGCGCCTTTGTTGAAGATGACCTGCAGCTCGAGACCGAGCTCCTGGATCACGTCGAAGACGGCCTTGTCCTGCGGCGTCCAGGTGGCGACGATCACCCGGCCGACGGACAGCGGTGTGACGTTCCGGTCCCGGAGTGCCTGAATGAATGCGGCGGAGGGCGGTTCGGCGAGCGGCTTTTCGGTGTGCGTCGCCGGCGTGTAGAGCAGCGCGCCGTTCTCGGCGACGACCTGGTCGAAGAGCTCCAGCTCCGAAAAAATTCGCGCGAGGTCGTCGAGCTCGCGGCCGGTAACCAGCATCAGCCGTCGGCCGGTTTCCTTCAGCTTCTTGAGAGCCGCCAGGGTTTGCTCGCTCACCTTGCCGTGGTGGGCGAGGGTGCCGTCGTAATCGCAGGCGAGGACGTGATAGCGCATGCATCAGCTCCGAGCGTCGGTACGGCTGTAGGAGCCCGTCTCACGGGCGACAAAACCAGCAACCCGGGGTCGCCAGTGAGACGGGCTTGTATGGTCCCTGAAGCCGGAAATCAGGAAGATGGAAGGCGCCGGGGAGGGAGGGACCGTTTACGGGCTTCTGACCTGTTGGTACAGACTGTAGGAGATTTTCTCCCCTCCCCTCACCAAAGAACGCCAATTAAGAATCTAGCTGCACCAACAGCCGATTTTAACAAGCTTGCGTCCGGTGAGCCCCCGGCATCACGGCTCTTCAACCGCGGAGGTTATTGTGGCAAAGCTCGTTACTAAAATCACGCTCGGTGCGGATGTCAGCAAAGACAAAGTGGACATCTGCAACTGGGAAACACAAGAAATCGTCAGCCTCTCAAACGAAGCCGCCGAGATCCGCCGCTGGCTCAAGGCATTACACGGGCCGGTGCAGATCGCGGTGGAGTCGACCTCGGACTACCACCTGGAGCTCGTTGAGCAAGCCCAGGCGCTGGGCCATGCGGTGTATCTCGTCAATGGCTACCAACTGTCGCATTACCGGGAATCGGTCAATGTGCGCAACAAGACGGATCCCAAGGATGCCTGGCTGCTGGCCCGTTACCTCGCGCATGAAGGCAGTCTGCTGCGCCTGCATCCGCCACAATGCCGTAAGGCGCAAGAGCTGTGGAACCTGCTGAAGCGACGCGCCAAAGTGGTCGGGGTTAGGAAAGAAATGCAACAGAGCCTGGCAAACGTGTCGGTTTCTACCAAAGCGTTCTTCACGAGCCTCAAGCAGCTCCTGCAATATATCGATCGGCGGATAAAGACGCTGATCCGGGAGCTCGGGTGGTGGGCTGACTATGAACGCTGTCGTTCGATTCCCGGCATTGGACTGCTGAATGCTGCCGCCCTGGTGACTGCTTACCACCGCGGCGCTTTCGCCAGCGCCAACGCCTTTGTCGCTTTCATCGGCTTCGATGTCCGATTGCGTGAATCCGGCAAGTACAAGGGCAAGCGAAAGCTCACCAAACGCGGTGAAGCCGAGCTGCGCCGGCTACTCTATTGTGCCGCCAAGCCCGCTCAGAGCTACCCGCCGTTTGACCGCTACCTCGCAAAACAACTCGAGAATGGGCTGTCCAAAATCGCCGCCAAAGTCTGCTTGGCGCGCAAACTTGCTCGCATCGCATTCACGCTGCTGGACAAGCAACAATCCTTCAAAAAAGTGGAGATTGCCGCTTGACCGGCGCCATAGAATCTCCTACGCCGCTTGCGGCAGGCCTTCCGTGCAGCCGTTCCTGAGCGGCAGGTCGACTGCCGCCGCAAGGCGGTCGACTTCGTCCTGCGACGCCGCGGCGGCGGCCTGCTCGATCAGCTCGATCGGCCAGTGCGGCGCGAACAGCGAGACGAATTCCGCCATGTAGCGGCGGAACACCCGCTCCCGCGGCACGCCCAGCCATGTCGTCACGCGCGGAAACAGGCCCTTCGCGCTGATGACTTTC
>DASSBS010000010.1:0-7679 GCA_035698445.1 Woeseiaceae bacterium | reverse complement strand
ACCAGCCCCTCGACGTGCGCGGCCGTGCCGTGGCGAGCGATCATCAGGAGATACGCTTCCGTGTCGGGCGTGGCAATGCGCGTGATCGCCCGGACCTTGGAATAGCTGATCTGGCCGTGCCGGTAGCTCGCGCTCACCTGCGGCAGCCCGGCCAGGGCATTCGCCACCCGGACCTTCTCCCTGGCCGCGTTCAGGCCGACGCCGCACTTCCAGCCGAGCCAGTGGGCGCAGGACATGATGCCGTCGAGGCGCCAGAGGCCCTCCCGGTCGAACTCGTGGATCATCTCCAGCAGCCGGTACTCACCGGCGTTCAGCCAGGCGGCGTACTCGGTAATGCGCTCGCCCAGCGCCTCGCTGCGGGCGAACTTCGGGTGGCCGGGGCCGAAAAAACCGCCGGGTTCGGCGCTGGAATCGGGCATGGCGGGGCTCCTTTCGGGGAGGGCTGCGTTTTCATCCAGTATACCGCTATCCCATTGAGCCGTAAAGCAGAAAATGAATTCCCGACCGCCATTCCGCGTTACTTTCAGGCGCCTTTATGGCAACCTGCGACAGGGGCCGTTTACGGGTTTGGGAGAGCACACTTGAGCCACGTCAGCGTCATTGGCCTGGGCGCCATGGGCTCGGCGATCGCGGCCGCGATGCTGCACAGCGGCTTGGATGTCACGGTCTGGAACCGGACAGCCCCCAAAGCGGAGGCTTTCGCAAAACGGGGAGCGCATCCTGCTACGACGGCCTCGGCGGCCGTGGAAGCGAGCCCGCTGACAATCGTCTGCGTCGATGACTACGCGGCGACACTGGCGGTGCTCGACACGGCCGAAGTGACAGCCACGCTCGGCGAACGAACGATCGTCCAGTTCTCCACCGGCACGCCGGAGGAGGCCCGCGACGGTGAGCGATGGGCGAAACGTCACGGCGCCGAGTGGCTCGACGGCGCAATCCTCGGCTATCCGCGGGAGATCGGTGGCGCGGCGCTCATCTTCGTTTCAGGTGATGCCGCCTGTTTCGAACGCCACCAGCTCTTGCTCGCCGCATTGACGAACGAGCTACGTTACCTCGGTCCCGCGGTCGGTGCCGCGGCGGCACTCGACCTTGCCGTGCTCTCCTATTACATCGGTGCTCATCTCGGGCTCGTGCACGGGGCGCTGGTCTGCGAGTCCGAACAGGTCTCGCCGAAAGCGCTGACATCGGTCATCGTCGACTCGCTGCCGAGCGACGTCAGCGAGATCGCTCACTTGGGCGATGCCCTCCTGCGGAACGATTTTTCGCAACCCGGCGCCTCGCTTGCCGTCTACAGCGGCATCCTCGACAGGCTGCTGGCGCAAGCGCAATCCGCCGGCGTCAATGCCGAGATTCCGGAATTTGCCGATCGCCTGGTGAAGCGCGGGATGGCCGCCGGCCTTGCCGGCGAGGAAATCGTATCCATCATCAGGACGTTGCGGCGCAAGCACTGATGCCGCACGCGACCGTCGGCGCGGGTTCGCCGTCGATGGTGCCCGGGGCCGGACTCGAACCGGCACGGCCTTGCGGCCAACGGATTTTAAGTCCGTAGCGTCTACCAATTCCGCCACCCGGGCGACGCGAGACAAGCCGAGGGAGATAACAATGGAGGCTAGGGTCGGAATCGAACCGGCGTACACGGCTTTGCAGGCCGCTGCATGACCACTCTGCCACCTAGCCCAAAAGGATTTGCACCGCCTCCGGCGGCCGAAAACATACCACAGTGGCGTGAAGGCCGCGCAGTATAGCGTCCTGCCCCGTGGTTTCAATCCAATGCCGCGAATCCGCGAATTAGCGCGAACGAGCGGCGAATTGCATAATGCCCCGATGCACTCGGACCTCTTTCGCCGCGTTGTTATCCCCGCGATTGCGCTGGGGGCACTCGCCATCGGCGGCGGCTCCGCCGAAGCCGCGCCCCCGTCGAACCAGGATTTCCGGATCGCGGCACTGCAGGTGCCGGCCGCCGCCGGCAGCCTGGCACCGAACCTGTCGGCCGGCGCCGGGCGCACCCTGGTGCTGAGCTGGGTGGAGCCGGACGGTGGCGCGCACCGGCTGCGCTATTCCGTTCTGGCCGACGGCGCGTGGAGCGAACCGCGGACCGTCGCCTCGGGCGACGACTGGTTCGTGAACTGGGCCGATTTCCCCTCCGTCGTGCCGCTGTCGGATTCGCTCTGGGCAGCGCACTGGATGGTGAGGCAGCCGGCCGGCGGATATGCCTATGACGTGGCACTCGCGCTGTCGCAGGACGGCGGTTCGAACTGGTCCGTGCCGGTCCGGCCGCACGACGATCGCACAGCGACCGAGCACGGATTCGTGACACTGTTTCCGAGTGCCGACGGCGTCGGGGTCATCTGGCTCGACGGCCGCAACATGGCCGGGCAGGCGCACACGGAACACGCGAACCACGGCATGACACTAAGAGCGGCAACGCTCGGCACGGATCTTCGCATCGGCAACGAAGCCGTCATCGACGGCCTGACCTGCGACTGCTGCCAGACCGACGTCGCGGTGACCGCGACGGGCGCGCTCGCCGTTTATCGCAATCGCACGGCGGAGGAGACGCGCGACATCTACGCCGCCCGCCTCGTGAACGGCGCCTGGGAACCCGGCCGGCCGGTTGCGGAAGACGGCTGGACGATCGCGGGCTGTCCGGTCAACGGCCCCGTGATCGCCGCGGACGGCAACCGCGCGGTCATCGCGTGGTTCACCGCTGCCGACGACGAGCCGCGCGTCAGGATCGCCCGGTCGACGGACGCGGGTGCGACGTTTTCGGCCCCCGTCGACGTCGTCGCGGACCAAACCTCCGGCCACGTCGGTCTCGCACTGCTGCCGGACAACGGCGTGGCCGTGAGCTGGACCTGCGAGCTGTCCAACGGCAATACGGGCGTTTGCCTCCGCGCGATTTCCGGCGCTGACGAGCCGGGTCCGGTGCACGTGCTGAGCGGCGACGGAGCGGTGCCGCCGCTCAGCGTTCCGCAGCTCGCGCGCCATCACGACGTTCTCGTTGCCGCCTGGACGGAGAAGACCGACGGCGGCAGCGCGATCGCGAGCGGCCGGTTGCCCATCGCCGCACTCCATTGATCGCAAAGCCCCGACAAACCTTCCGCGAAGCGATGCGCGGCAAGGACTTCGTCGTGACAGCGCGGCTGCCGCTGGACTCGGGTACCGTGGGCGGCGACGTGCAGGCGCACATCGAAGCGCTGCACGGCCACGTCGATGCCGTGCAGCTCGGCGACGATCCGGGCGCGCAGCCGCACATCTCGCCGCTCGCGGCCGCCTGCCTGGCGTTGCAGGCCGGGGCCGACCCCGTCGTGCACCTGACCTGCCGCGACCGCAACCGGATCGCGCTGCAGAGCGACCTCATGGGTGCCGCGGCGCTCGGCGTGACCAGCCTGGTCCTGTCCCGCGGCCGGAAACTGCCCGCGTCGCTCAAGCAGAAGGTAAAAGGCGTTTTCGACATCGGCGCGCAACGGCTGCTCGCGACCGCGCAGGCTTTGAACGCGCACGAACGGCTGATCGCGCCGCCGGGGTTTTTCCTCGGCGCGAACGTCACGGCCCTCGATCCGCCGGAAGACTGGACGGCCGACGGCGTCGGCGACAAGGCCGGCGCCGGGGTCAACTTCGTGCAGACGCAGGCCTGTCTCGACGTAGCAACGCTGCGCCGCTACATGGCGGCGCTGGTCGCGCGCAAGGCGCTCGAGCGGATTTCCGTCGTGGTGCAGGTCCCGATCGTCGACTCGACGGAGATGCTGCACGAGCTGCGGCAGCGGCGCCGGCCGCTCCTGGTTACGCCGGCGATCCTCGAGCGCCTCGGGAATGCGGCCGACATCCGGGCCGAAGGCGAGGCGGTCTGCGGCGAAGTTCTCACCGCCGTGAAGCGGGTTCCCGGCGTTACCGCGGTCAATATTCTCTACCGCGGCGATGCCGCGGCGGCGGTGCGCGTCATCGCCGGGATCGGATAGCCCTCCCCCGCCGTTTTCAAGCCGTTATTGTTCTGCCCGGTCCACCAGGCCTTCCAGCAGCAAGCCGATGCGCTCGCGCCGCCTCGCCAGGTTCCAGCGCAGCCACGAGAGTCCGACGGCCGCGCCGGGTAACCCGACGAGCAGGGCACAAGCGATGCCGACTACGATCGAGCCGCCGGCGCTTTCAGCGGCAATCAGGAACGCAACGATCCCGGCCGCGGCGACGCCGCCGGTTACCCCGTACAGCGCCCCGTCGCGCTTGTTGCCGATATCCGCGGCAATCGTCACCAGTGACCAGCCTGGCTCGAGCTCTGCCACGGACAGATCCACCTGCCGGATCTCCGCCAGCGCGTATTCCCGCCCGGAAAAATTCAGGAACCGCTCCAGCCGCGCGAAAGTCCCGCTCGACGCCTCCCAGACCGAGCGTCCGAGGCGGCGGCGCAGTGAGCCGAGCTTTTCCCGGTCACGAAGCTGCACTTCGATCTGCTGCTGGATCAGCGCCGGGTCGCCCGCCACCACGCGGCGGATTTCCACGCGCCCTGCACCGGCAAGCATGTCGAGGAGCAGGTTTCCGGTCGGCGGCTGCGGCGACAGCGATTCCGCGTGCACTTCCGCGATCGCGCGACGCACGTAATCCGGTTCGAGCCCGACCTGCCGGCCGATCTCGATCACTTCCGCCTCGGTGAGCGATTGCGCCCCCGGGCTGCCGCGCCGGTTCTGGAGCTCGGCGGCGCGGCGCACGATCGGTTCGAGGTCCTCGGCGGGAATCCGGCGCCTGGCGGGCGTTTCCCCGCCGTCATGTGCCCGGCGGCGGACATTCAGCGACTCGACGTCGGCGGGGCCTTCGGTGCGTCCGGGCGTCCGGCCGTCGCGAGCGGTTTCGAGCGGTGTCATCGATCCGGCTCCCATATTCCAGGAAAGCCCACTCTACTCCTCCGACAGGTACGTCTGCAGCCAGCCCGCGACGGTCTCGTGCCACTGGATCGAGTTGCCGGGCGACAGCACCCAGTGGTTCTCGTCGGGGAAGATGAGCAGCTTCGACGGAATCCCCTGCCGCTGGAGCGCCGTGAACGCGCCGAGCCCCTGCGCGGCGGGCACGCGATAGTCTTCGAGGCCGTGGATCACGAGCATCGGCGTCTGCCATTCCGAGACGTAGTTGACCGGATTCCAGCGCTCGTAGGCTTCGGGCGCCTCGTAGTACGGAGCGCCGAAGTCCCACTCCGGGAACCACAATTCCTCGGTGGCGTAGTAGAAGCTCCGCAGGTCGAACAGCCCGTCGTGATTGACGAGGCATTTGAAACGGTCCGGCCACTGCCCGGCGATCCAGTTGATCATGTAACCGCCGTAAGACGCGCCGAGCGCGCAGGCGTTGTCCGCTTCCAGCCACGGGTTTTGCTCGATCGCGGCCGCGAGCCCCTTCTGCAGGTCTTCGAGCGGCTTGCCGCCCCAGTCGCCATTGATGGAATCGACGAAATCCTGGCCGTAACTGCGCGAGCCGTGGAAGTCGACGGTGACGACGCCGTAGCCCTGCGCCGCATACGTTTGCGGGTTCCAGCGGTAGCTCCAGCCTTCGCCGAAGCTGCCCTGCGGCCCGCCGTGGATGAGGAACGCGATCGGGTACGTCTCGCCCTCCTCGAAACCCACCGGGCGGAAGACATAGCCGTAAACCGTATCGCCCTCCGCGCCTTCGAAGTGAAACTGCTCGTAGTCCGCTATCTCGACGTCAGCAAGCGCATCCGCGTTGACGGCCGTGAGGCGCGTTGCCTCGCCCTCGCCGTCGAGCGGCAATGCGTAGAGGTCCGCCGGCGCGGCAAAGGAATCGCGCACGAACACCAGCCGGTCGCCGGCGACTTCCAGCTCGGCAGCCGTCGGGCCGTCCGTCACCGGCTCCACCGCGCCGTCCGCGAGCGCTACCCGAAAAATGCGCGACGTGCCGATGTCGCCGGCGGTCACGTACAGGCTCTCCCCGTCCGGACCGAACACGATATCGCCGGCCGAGCGGTCCCAGCCCTCCGTGAGGTTGCGGGTTTCACCGCTCGCGAGATCGCGGATCATGATGTCGACCTGGTCGGACTCGTAGCCCGGGCGGCGCATCGCGCCCCACACGAGGCGCTGCCCGTCGGGCGAGACGACCGGGTTCTTGTCCACCGCGTCGTTTTCAGGCGTCAGGTTCGCAGGCGGAGCCGAGCCGTCGGCCGGCGCGCGGAAAATGTCGAAGTTCATCGACCAGGGCTCGGTCTGCCCGGCTTCCCGCAGGGTGAAAAAGAGTGCCTCGCCGTCGGGGGCGAACGCGATTTCCTCGCGGCCGCCGAACGGCACCGACGGCACGTCGCCGTCCAGATCGCCCGAGACTTCGACGGGGTCGCCGGAAGCCTTGCCGTCGTCGCCGAGCGCTGCCGTGAACAGCGAGGAACGGCGCCCGTCCTCCCAGGTGCTCCAGTGCCGCACGAAAAGCCGCTCGTACAGCCGGCCGCTGCGGTTGTCGTGCTCCGCCTCGTCCAGGCGCTGCGCGGTGCAATCGAAGGTTTCGCAATCCGGGAATACCTCGGCCGTGAAAGCAATGCGGCGGCCGCTCGGCGAGACGAGCAGGTTGGCGACGTCGACGGGAAAATCGGTGACCTGCAGGGCCCGGCCGCCTTCCGCCGGCATGCGCCAGACCTGGCTGGAGCCGGATTGCTCGGAGAGGTAGTAGATGAATTCGCCATCCGCACTCCATTGCGGCGCACTGTCGTTGACGTCGTTTTCGGTGAGCCGCCGCGGCTCTGCATCCCGGTCGTCGAGCTCGAGACGCCAGATATCGCTGCGCCGCCGGTTCGTCTCGAGATTCGTCTCGGTGAGGACGAAGACGGCGGCGGTCCCGTCGGGCGACACCTGCGGATCCGAGAGGCGCGCGAGCGACGCGAGCACTTCGGGAGTCAGGCCGCCGGCGAACGCCGGTACGGCCGCGAGGCCGAGAATGGAGGCAGCCAGCCGGTTCATGATCATGGGCGCATTCCTTTTTATGATGTCCGGCTCCGGACGTTCGGATTCGTATGGCATAGTGACGCGAGCCGGATGACGTGCATGGAAGGAGTGTACTGAAGATGGATGCTCAGGGCAGGTTGATCATGACCACGGTGGACAGCGAGCCGGCCGCTGCGACGCTCGCAACGGCGCTCGTCGAACGGCGCCTGGCCGCCTGCGTGCAGCAGATCAGGATCGCGAGCCGTTACCGATGGGACGGCCAGGTGCAGTGCGATGACGAAATCCTGTTGCTCGTGAAAACGTCCGCAGCGGCGGCAGATGCGGCGATGCAGGCTATCAAGGACGATCACCCCTACGAAGTCCCGGAGATCATCGCGCTCCCGATCTCCGATGGGCTGCCCGCGTACCTGGATTGGCTGGCGAAGGAGACGGCCCCGGCGGATACGATCGAGTAAACGAACGCCGCTGGCGATTCGCAGCGGCGGACGAGGAGTACGCGTGCGGCTTTCAATGCCGGATCAGGAGACCTGGGAGAGCCGATCGGGCTCGAGCATCGCGAGCCCCTTGTACTCACGCAGCCCTGCGAGCGCGGGATCCCGGCGTGCCTGCCAGCGGGCGCGCCAGCCGCCTGCGACGGCGCGCTCGAGAGCGGCGGCCGCCCGGTCGTACTGTCCGCGCATGGACAGGACCAGCGCCCGCTGGTAGTCCAGCTCGGCGTTCACCAGGCCCTCTCCTGCCAGCCGTGCGAAGAGGCGT
>DASSBS010000009.1:0-108113 GCA_035698445.1 Woeseiaceae bacterium | reverse complement strand
CACCAGAGCACGAGCTGCCAGGCGGGCATGCTGCTGAAGAAGCGGTCGATCGAGTGAATCATCCGGAGAGCACCAAACGGCCGGCGAGCGCCGGCGACCCATTATAGGAGAACCGGATCACATAACGGCGTTCCGAAACTGCAAACAGGTTATCAACGCAGCTATTGCTGAATAACTCCCAGATGGATAACATAATCTCCGTGCCTGTCCGGCTTTGGGGGACATGCATTCGAAGAAGGCTGGGGACCTGCCTGCGCTTGACGGGGCAGGTGGAGGGGGCACAAGCCTGTGGTGGGGACCACAGGTTTTTGCCTCGCTATTTCCCGTGTCTTTCGACTGCCTCGCCGATTGAGCGGAGGCGGTCTCCGGCTGCGCGCGCAACGAAAATGGCGCCACAGCATCCTTGAGCTCAGCCTCGAAGGCGCGAGGTCGGTAAGTCGTTCGTGACCGCGAACCTCGGCACGCTCATGGCTCAGGTCGGACGACGGGTGCTGGTCGTCGACGCGGACCTGCGACGCGGGCACCTGCACCGGAAGTTCGCGCTCGCCCGTGAACCGGGCCTGAGCGACCTGGTCTCGGGGACGATCAGCGTCGATGAGGTGATCCGGAAATCCGACACCGTCGAGAATCTCTCGATTCTGCCGAGCGGGAAGCTGCCGCCGAACCCGGCCGAGCTCCTGGTCAGCCGCCGTTTCGAGGAGGTGCTGGGGCAGCTTGCGCAGCAGTTCGACGTGGTGCTGCTCGACGCGCCGCCGATCCTGGCGGCGTCCGAGGCGGCCAACCTCGCCAAGCTTGCCGGGATCAACCTGGTGGTGGTGCGCAGCGGGCAGCAGAACCGGCGCGAGGTGGAGCTGGCCGTGGATCGGCTCGTGCAGGCGGGGGCGCCGCCGAAAGGGTTCGTGTTCAACGATATGACGGTGGGGTCGCGGCGGTATGCGTACGCGGGGTACCGGTATTATCGGTATGAGGCCGAGCGGACCGGGTGATCGAGCGCTGCAGGAGCCTGCATCGTGGGCGAATCGGTGGTTCAGCGTTGTTCGGATCGCCCGCAATCTCCTACAGCTCAGGGTCACAGGATCTGTTGCGAGTTATGGTATTTGACACCATATTGGATTATGGCCTAACGTACCATAATGAGAGCCGAGAAGCTCTTCCATTACAAGAGTCGCCAGGGAACGATGCTGGTGGAAATGGTGATATGGGCATTGCCGGCACCCACTGCAGAGCGGCCGCACGGTCTGAAATACCGCCTGTTCTGCGGGTGCGCTGACGCCTGTGTGGTGCGCTATGACAACGAGGCTGCGAAGGGCGATCATCGCCACTACGGCAGCCAGGAGGAACCGTACAGCTTTGAGTCGGTGGAGAAGCTGATTGCGGACTTCCGCAACGATTGTGCCCGCTTGGCAGCCTGGAGGTGGGAAGAATGAGCCGCATTGAGATCGACGTATTCAAATCCCAAGCCGCACTGGACGCCTTTACCGAGACTTGGCGCCGGGTCGAAATCGGGGAAACGGTCACGCCCCGGCTCGCCTTCGGAAGCCTGCGCGAGCTGTTCTCCGCCATAACGGAGAAACGACTGGAAATGATTCGATTCGTGGCGGAGCATGAGCAGTTAAACATCCGGCAACTCGCCCGGCAGCTTGGGCGCGATTACAAGAACGTGTACGGCGACGTGAAAGATCTTGTGGAACTTGGGCTGTTGGATAAGGACGAGGCGGGCCGCCTTACGGCACCCTTCGATGAAATTGTCATTCGTGCCACCGTTCGGGACGCGGCCTGAAACGTCGTAAGTCTCGGTAGATGCGCCCGTGACATGTTCTCCGGCGGCGTTTGTGCGGCGGCGATCAGTCAAAGCACTGTTCGTACAGAGCCTCAATCCTATCGACTTCAGCCATGTCGAGGCGCGAGAACTCTTTTTCGCGCGCCCGTTGCGAGAACCGCCCACCATTCTGATGCAAGAAGTGGAAAAGCAGGTCCATCGTGCGATCAGGCATATCAACGATCGCCGCAATTCCGGCGCAGAACCGGTCGCACCTCGCCAAAAACTCGGCCTCTTCCGGGAGATCCTTTTCGATGGTGCGCTGGACACATGAGTAGAGAAACTCGGCATGCGGCGTTGCATCGAAGAACCGGTAAAAGTCTCCGGTATCGTTCTGCACATGTACGTTACCGTTCTCGGTCGGTGTCCATTCGATACACGGAAGCATCCGCCGGGAATAGTCTTCGAGGACGCGGCGATATTCCTCAATCCGGTCGAGAATTGCGGCCGAGACCGGAAATACCAGTTCCGGTGGATTGAAGCCACGCCTGGACAGGACGTGATGGATCAGGTAGCGATGAACGCGCCTGTTGCCGTCCTCGAAGGGGTGAGCATAAACGAAGCCGAACGCGAGAATCGCGGCCGCAACGACGGGGTCGAGCGGCTCTGCCGGACCGAGTTCGAATGCGAACATTCCCTCGACCAGTGCCGGGAGATCTTCGGGACGAGCGCTTATATGCTCAGGCAGGGGCATTCTGGTTACCCGGTCGTGCTCGCCGACGAATCCGCCCTCGATGCGGAGTCCGATACGAACAAAGCGAGTGTCCCCGATCACAAGCTCCTGCAGTCGCAACAGCTCATCGAAATCGAGCGGATTACGACCTGCTTCGGCAATTGCTCTCCCCCAGCGATGAATTCGGTCCTGCGGCGGGTTTTCGCCCTCGATCGCATAGCTGGATTTGGAGTCTTTCAGTAAGAGAAATGCCGCGGCACGGGCCAAAAGGTTCTTTGGCACGGCGGCGATGGCGGCCTGTGCCCGTGTCATCAGGTCCATTTCAGCGAACGCTTCAAGAGTGCTGGTGCGAAAAACCAGTGGACAGAAATCCGCGGTTCCCGGCAGATTGTTCCTGACGCGGTGCCTGGTTACGTTTACGCCATGCGTTGCGTATTGCCGGTCGGGGTCGACAACCAGGACATAACTTCCGCGGGTTGCATCTTCCAGGTCGAGCATGAGCCCGGTCAGCCATTCATAAAGAAACCAGATGCGGCGCGTATAGCTCCCGGTCGGTTTTGAGCGGACCAGCGCCGCGATCGATTCAGGTCCGGTGGCCAGGAACAATCGCTTTAAAATTGCGAGATCCAGGCCTTCGTTCTTTAACGCAAAGGTCAGATGGCCCTCGAGGGTGGGCTGAGGGGCATGCCGCGGCGTGAGCAGGCGCCATCCGCCGCTTTCGCTGATTCGGTGACGAGGCCCGATAGCCGACATCGTTCGCGGCAAGGGGACCTTCAGGTTGAAGGCATCGATCAGGGCGCTGTAACCGGCCGGGGTAGCAGCCTCGGGCAGGCGCCTGCCGTGAAAAACGGTAACAGGACCTGAAAAATGATGCTGAGGTGACTGATTCATGAATTCGGATAATTCAGGGTGAATTACACGCTTGGAGCCATGCACTCCATGAAAAACGATTATTTCACGTGAAAAACATTAATCAAGGCGCGATTGCATGAATTGCGATTAATTATGCAAGCCGACACGCTTGCCAGCCCCATTTACGCGAGCCACGCTGGAGGGGTATTATATAAGGCATTCTAGCTTTCTATAACTCCTTATGGCCCTCAGCATCAAAGATCCGGAAGCCGATCGTCTGGCGCGTGAAGTGGCGAAAGCCACCGGCGAGACACTCACCGGCGCGGTTGTGCAGTCTCTTCGCGAGCGCCTCGCACGACTACGGCGGCGGCAGGGACGGCGCTTGAGCGAGGAGATCCTGAAGATCGGTCAGCGTTGCGCGGAGCTTCCGCTTCAGGATGCTCGGCCCGACGATGAGATTATCGGCTACGATGATCGCGGACTGCCGCGCTGACACGTATCGGCGATGGTCATCGACACTTCGGCCATCGTCGCGATCCTCGGCATGGAGCGCGAAGCGGCAAGGCTCGCGGAAGCGATAGAGGCCGATGCGAAGCGGCTCATGTCCGCGGCCACCCTGGTCGAAACGGGGCTAGTCATCGAGTCGCGTTACGGTGATGCCGGTGCGCGAGAACTCGACGTCCTGATCGCCAAAGCCGGCCTCTCAATCGAGCCGGTCACCACCGAGCAGGCCGAGGTCGCGCGCGAAGCGTGGCGCCGTTATGGGAAAGGCCGTCACTCGGCCGCCTTGAACTTCGGTGACTGCTTCAGCTATGCCCTCGCCAGGATCACCGGCGAACCGCTGCTGTTCAAGGGCGATGATTTTACTCAGACGGATGTAAGCATCGTTCGATATTAGGAAACAAAGGGTCGATGCGGGCTCCTGTAGCTCACGGTCGCACGGGGGCGGCCGGTCAGGTCGTTGTGGCACTCGATCCCGGACCAGCCGTGTTCCTCGAGAATGCCTGCCACCTCGTCGGCCTGATCGATGCCGTGTTCCAGCAAGAGCGGCGCGCCCGGCTCCAGCAGCGCGCCGCAGTCGCGGGCGAGGATGCGGATGGCGGCGAGCCCATCGTCATCCGTTGATAGCGCGACCGGTGGTTCGTGCCGCAGCGCCTCGAGCGCCGGGTCGCCGTGCCGCACGTAAGGCGGGTTGGATACCACCAGGTCGAAGGTACGGCCGGCCACCGGCTCCGTCCAGTCGCCTTGCACGAATGAGACGTTCGCCAGTTGCAGCCTGCTGGCGTTCTCCCGCGCCACGCCCAGGGCCGCGCCGCTGACGTCCGTCGCGGTCACCTCGCAGTTCGGCCGTTCGCTCGCGATGGCCAGCGCGATGGCGCCGCTGCCGGTGCCGAGATCCAGCACGTGGCACTCCCCCTGCCGCGGGATGTGGCGTAGCGCCAGTTCCACCAGCAGCTCGGTCTCCGGCCGCGGCACCAGCGTATCCGGCGTGACGATGAGCGGCAGCGACCAGAACTCCTTCTCGCCCGTGATGTAGGCGAGCGGCACGCCGCGTTTCCGGCGTTCGACGGCGTCGAAGAAGCGCCCGATCGCCGCCTCGTCCGGCACGTCTTCCGGATGGGCGAAGAGATAGGAGCGGGCGACGTCGAGTGCGCGGGCGAGCAGGAGCTCGGCGTCGATGCGTGGGCTCTCGCTGTGCGGGCGCAGCTCCTCGATGGCGCGCTCGAGGGCGGCGTCAATTCTCATCCGGCTGGTTCCTCGTCCCGGCTGGTTCCGATCGATCTGCATGATTCGCCACGCCCATTCCATTCGCAAGTGTCGCGGCATGTTGCCGTGTTGCCGAGCTTTCGCTAGGGCCAAACTTCAAGGTTCTGCTACCTATGTGCATCCGTCGCCCAATGTCGATAAGGGCTGTATTGCGGACATTGTGGAACATTTGAGAATCAACGGGTTCATCGAGAATCAGGATGGACATGCTTAAGTACAAGGGATATGAAGGTACCGCTGAGGTGGACATGTCCCGAGGTGTTTGCCGGGGCAAGATTCTCTTCATCAATGATCTGGTTACTTACGAGGCCGCGACACCGGGCGACCTTGGACGTGAGTTTGAATCGGCCGTCGACAACTATCTGGAAACTTGCGTTGCTCTCGGGAGAGAACCTGCCAAGCCGTTCAAGGGACTGTTCAATGTGAGAGTATCGCCCGAAGTCCATCGGGCCGCAGCGCTTCGGGCAGCCGAAGATGGCATCTCACTCAATGACGTGGTCGTCAAGGCCCTCGATGCTTACCTATGCCCGGCTGCCCCCGGCAGCAGCCGCTCAGTCCGACTGCGGCGGGTTACGCCGCAATAAGCCCAGGGAGCGGCGAAGCCGGCGTCGGTAGTATTCGCCGAGAATGCGGTAGCTTGCCGATCCATCAGTCACCAGTTCGGCGCATCAAGGGGGCTACACATGAACAAGCTACTCGCCCTGTCGTCGGCATTGCTCCTTTCCGGCCAGGCCATTGCAGATGACGATTCTTACCTGGTGCGTTGCGTGCTCTCCGATGGAGATCGGGTCCTGGGCTCGCCCGCCGTCGTGGTCGAATCCGGACAAAAGGCTACGGTTTCAGTCAGCGACACGTATAGCCTCTCTCTCGTGGCAGAGCCGCAGGATGACGGCCGGATACAGCTCTCCGCCGACATTCAGCTGCAAGGCGAATCCCACTCTCCTGTCTTACTCGTGAAACCGGATCAAGAAACGGCAGTCCAGATCGGCGACACCAGCTTCTCCGTAACCGTCAGCCATTACGTCCCCGACCGCTGACAGCGCCAGCAAGACTAAGGATCAGCCCTCGAGCCAAGTGTGCATATCAGGACCAGGAGTGCGTTTTTGTCGCTGTCGCCAAAGTTGCTGGAGTGAAACCATGGGAGCTGGATCGTTTTGCGTTAGTCTGATTTAGACATTTCGGCATTATGAACCGAGCCGATCTCCAGAAGATTTCCCAGATGCGCCGTGCAGATGCTCATGCGCTGTTATCAGCCGGTCGATTTGCCGGCGCATACTATTTGGCAGGGTATGCTGTCGAATGTGCACTCAAAGCGTGCATTGCCAAGCAAATTGGCCACCACGATTTCCCAGACAAGAAACTTGTGAATGACGCCCACACTCACGACCTTGACAAACTTGTACGGCTGGCCGGCCTCCAGCCCGATCTTGAAAGCGAGCTCAAGAAGTCGCCAGATCTAGAGATCAATTGGTCGGTTGTGAAAGAGTGGTCGGAGCAGAAGCGATACGATCGCGGCGTATCTAAGGCACGGGCAAAAGATCTATACTCCGCGTGTGTTGCTCGGAAATACGGCGTTCTCGCCTGGATTAAGAAAAGATGGTAGATACGTCACTCAATCAAGGCCTTATTGAGGCGGGCCAAGAGCTGATTCGGCGTTTGGACAAGGAAGGCTTAGGCCCGGACGCTGCATTCTGGCTCTATTCTTCCGAATCCGGCACGTGGCGATTGTACATTGCTCAATCCAAAGTCGGGCGTTCGGGCCCTAAAGTTATTTATCGGCAAATCCAAAAGCTCCTTAAAGCTCAGCACGACGAGAGTGATCATATTGAACTGTCGGATATTGGGCTTATGCCTTCCGATTCGCCATTCATTACGACGCTTCGACGCGCGGTTCAGACCGCCCCGGGAATCGCTGGCGTTCGATTCAAGAACAACGTGATAAACGGGAATTTGATAGAGGATGCCTATATTTACAGGATTGCATGAACGATAAAGCGATCGCGGCATGAAAAGTAGGCCGATGAGCAAAACGCGGCATAACAATTCGGCCTATCGCCTGAGAAACACCTTGCATAGTGACAGTTGACGAGCTCTTGGAAACGTTGCGGCGCTTCGAGGAGGAGCTGCACCAACCGGAGATGAGGTGCGATGCAGCGCGCTTATCCGAGCTGCTTCATCCAGAGTTCGAGGAGTTCGGACGTTCCGGACACAGATACTCCCGCGCCGAAATTCTTTCGGAGTTCTCGTCAGCTAGCGAGTTCCCTCGGATATCGGCTCGGGATTTTGTGGTTACGCAGCTTGCCGAGGGTTTGGCCTTGTTGACGTATCGATCCGCCCACGTGACTGCGTCAGGTGCTTTGGAACGGCATACGCTTCGCTCATCATTGTGGATGCTGACTCCGAATGGCTGGCAGGTTCGGTTTCACCAAGGGACACCGACAGATGAGTGTCGATAGAGCGCGATCCAAGGATCGGGGAATGATCATCGCTGGGGGCGTCAGTTTCGTTCTGGCTGCGTTGGCTTTCGTGCTCGTCTTCGCTTACCTGGCTGCGAACTTCGAGTATCCGGACATCCTCGAGGGCAGCGCCTCGGATGTACTTCCTCGCCTGCACGCAGGCGGAACAGGCATGAGGGCGGTCTGGGCTGTCTACGCTTTTCTTCCTCTTCTTCTGGTACCTGGGGCAGTGGGGACTGTTCTGGCCTGTCGCTCGAGTCCAGGCCGGATGCGCCTCGCTCTGGTCCTGGCTTCCATTGCGGCGTTCAGCATGTGCCTGGGATTGATGCGCTGGCCGAGTATTCACTGGGCGCTGGCGGAGGCACACTCGGATGCAGGGCCTGACACCCAAAGCAGCATTGAAGCAATCTTCAATGGCCTGAACCTTTATCTCGGGAACTATATCGGCGAGTTTCTCGGCGAGGTCGCTCTCGCAACCTTCTTCCTTCTCGCGGGTTTTTCCTTTCTCGACGAGGCACGCTTCCCCAAATGGCTTGGGTGGTCAGGGGTGGTATTTGCGGTTCTTTTCGGAGTCGGGGCGTTGCGTAACGTGACGACTGCGGTTCAGGTTATTGCAGATCTCAACAACGCCTTGCTTCCTTTGATGATGATTGCCTTGGGCGTAATGCTTGTCCGGTATGCGATCCATCCAGATCCGAGCGGCGACATCGAACAACGCACTGCAGGGGACGCGCCAAAAGCGGCGCACCCCAAAGGTTAGTCGCTACGTATGTTGCGGCCGGCTCTTGCAGCGGATATTCCGGGAATCCAGCGTGTCAGGCAATCGGTACGGGAAAACCGGCTCGAATCAACCGTGATCACAGACGATGATGTCCGCGAGGCCATAGAGGTAACCGGACGCGGCTGGGTCGTGGAGCTTCGCGGCGAAGTAGTGGCCTTTGCAATCGGCAACGCCAGAAGCGGAAACGGACTGTGCAATGAGAGCGCTCACCGTAGGCCTGCCGCGCTTGTATGTGTTACCATACGTGGTAACATACCTTAATCCAGATCATTTCGGAACTCGAGCAGGAAGGTGTTTTGTGAAAATTCGCAGTGTCGCAGCAAGTAATCGCAAGAGTGAGTTCTCTATTGTTATTCGATCTGGTGCTGAGTATGCATTTCCCTACTCGAAAGCCGATGTTCGACCGAGTGCAAGTGATCCGATTGAGCAATTATTCGTGGACAAGGAGCTTGGCAATGAGGCATTTACGTATGTACTAAAGTCCGGAAAGCATGGCTCCATCCATATCGAGCAAGTCCTGGAGTATGCCGAAGACCCGAAGTATCTTGCCGACCTGCTGACGTACAAGCTGTCTATTGAGGCAAAGAAGGGGCTTGAGAGCAGCAAACTAAGTCGACGTCAGATTGCCAAACGGCTTAATACATCAGTGCCGCAGCTTTATCGGCTATTGGATCCGACGAATACCAGCAAGTCTATGAAGCAACTTGTGGCGTTACTCCATATCCTTGATCGCGATGTGGAACTTGTGGTCAAGAACAAAGCAGCTTGAAACCGCTGTAGAGACGACAAGGCGCAGACGAACAAGTCAGGAGAAACGACCCATGCTCCAACGAATAGTCGACGGGCGCACCGACCTGGTGTTCGATCACCTTGCGCAGGGACACGCCGCCACTTCCACGGACGAACGCGGAACTTGCCTCATCCGTTGGTGCTCAGTCCACCTTCAGCGGATTCCGCCAGCGTAACCCCGGGAAGCGGGCGAAGTCGGTGTCGTTCGAGCAGAGCTCGCACTGGTGCTCGATCGCCAGCGCGGCCAGATGCGCATCGGTCGTGAGCCTGCCCGCCGTGCCGAGCGCCTCGAACAGCCGCTCGAGCACTTCGAGGTGGCGTGGGCCTGGTTCGAGGACGGTTACGTTCGGACGCGTGTGCCATGAACGAACGTGCGCGATCGCGCGTCCGGCCTCGAGTGGCATCAGCAGTACCGCGCGATGCGTCATGATGCGGATGAAACCGAGCATCGTCGCCCACGGCAGGCCCACCGGATAGTCGGAGCTCAACAGCTCCTCCCACCAGGCCTTTGCCTCGGCGTGCTGCGGCGCGTCGCTGTTATAGGCGTAGATCAGGAGATTGACGTCGGGCAGGATCATTCCGTCCGGCGTGCCACGGCGACGAAGTCGCCGATTTCGAGCTCGTCCACGAGCTGGTTGAGCTTGTCCGGATCGATGCCCGGGCGGAAACCGCCGGCGTGGGGCTCTACCACATAGCGCTCCGGTGCCTCTCTGGTGCCCGCCTGTGCGGTGAGGCCTTTGCGGAGAACGTCGTTCAGCGTCTCCTTGAAGGAGGCACGGCGGCGGTGCGCGAGATTTTTGAGTTTCGCGGCCACGTCGGGGTCCAGGGTCACGGTCGTGCGCATTTGTAGGCATCTTGATGCTTCACGATGATGCTGTCAAGATGCGTCGCTAGAGCAGGGATGGCGGTTGGCGTAACATGGCGCACCCTCACAGAGGCGCGATTCCCCCTTTGCGATGAATGTGTTTTCCAACGTGCTGGAGATGGTCGGCCGCACGCCGATGCTCGAGATCACCCGGCTCGACACCGGCCCCTGCCGGCTGTTCCTCAAGCTCGAGCTCATGAATCCCGGCGGTTCGGTCAAGGACCGCATCGGCGTCGTGATGATCGAGGAGGCGGAGCGCCGCGGCGATCTCAAGCCGGGCGGCACGATAGTCGAAGCGACCGCCGGCAATACCGGTATCGGCCTCGCGCTCGCGGCGGCGCAGAAGGGGTATCGCCTGATCCTCGTCCTGCCCGACAAGATGAGCCAGGAAAAGATCTTCAACCTGCGGGCGATGGGCGCGGAGGTCGTGCTGACGCGCTCCGACGTGGCGAAAGGCCATCCCGAGTATTACCAGGACCTCGGCAAGCGCATTGCCGAGGAGCGCGGCGCCTACTTCATCAACCAGTTCGGCAACCCGGACAATCCGCTCGCGCACGAGAAAACCACCGGTCCCGAGATCTTCGATCAGATGGACGGCGATCTCGACGCGGTCGTGCTCGGCGTCGGCTCGAGCGGCACCGTCAGCGGCATCACCGCCTACCTCGCCAAACACGCGCCTGAGGTCGACGTCATTCTCGCCGACCCGGTGGGTTCCGTGCTGGCCGACTACATCAACACCGGCGAGCTCGGCGAGAAGCACGCGAGCTGGCTGGTGGAGGGCATCGGCGAAGACTTCATCCCGTCGATCGCCGATTTCAGCCGCATCAAGAAGGCCTATGCCATCAGCGACGCGGAATCGTTCAGTACCGCGCGCGAGCTCCTCAAAAAGGAAGGCATCCTCGCCGGCTCCTCGACCGGCACGCAGCTCGCCGCCGCGTTGAAGTACTGCCGCGAGCAGACGGAGCCGAAGCGTGTCGTCACGTTTGCCAGCGACACCGGCAACAAATACCTCTCCAAGCTCTTCAACGATTTCTGGATGGAGGACCAGGGGTTCATCCAGCGGGAATCGTTTGGTGACCTGCGCGACCTGATCGGCCGCCTCCATGGCGAGCGGGCGACGATTACCGTGAGCCCGTCGGACGTGTTGACCACGGCGCACAACCGATTGCGCAATGCCGGGTTTTCACAGTTGCCGGTGATGGAGGAGGGCAAGCTCGTCGGGGTGTTGACGGAGGATGCGATCATCCGCTTCGTGTTCGGGCATCCGGACTTGATGCATTCGCCGGTGCGGGCGGCGATGCAGACGGCTTATATCCAGGTGGATAACGATACGAGTGTCAACAATCTCGTGGCGATGTTGCAGGTGCAGCCGTATGCGGCCGTTGTCCATGATGATCAGTTTCTTGGGCTGATCACGCGGTCGGATGTTTTGAATTATTTGCGGAAGCAGAGTTAGAGGATTTGCCGGTCGCCCGCAATGGCGGGCTCCAACGGAGATTTAATGGGACGCAAGACAGGAAATCAGCGGTTCGCCACTCGCGCTATTCATGCCGGGCAGGCGCCGGACCCGAGTACGGGCGCGATCATGCAGCCCATTTATGCGACGTCGACTTACGTGCAGAAGAGTCCCGGCGTGCACCAGGGGTACGAGTATTCGCGCACGCAGAACCCGACGCGGCAGGCGCTGGAGCGCTGCGTCGCCGATCTCGAGTCGGGGCGCTTCGGGTTTGCGTTCAGCTCCGGGATGGCGGCCACGGCGACGATTCTGGAGCTTGTTGATTCCGGCAGTCACGTCATCGCCATGGACGACATCTACGGCGGCACGACCCGGCTCTTCGAGCGCGTGCGGCGCCGCAGCGCCGGGCTCGACTTCAGCTTCGTGGATCTGAGCGATCCGTTGAATCTCGAGGCCGCGATCCGCGACGACACGCGCCTCCTCTGGATCGAGAGCCCGAGCAACCCGCTCCTGAAGCTGGTCGACTTCGAAGCGGTGGCCGGAATTGCACGCAATCGCGGCATCCTCGTCGTCGCCGACAACACCTTCGCGACGCCGTACCTGCAGCGGCCGCTGGAAAAAGGCTGCGACATCGTCATGCATTCGGTGACCAAATTCCTGAACGGGCATTCCGACATGGTGGGCGGCATCGCCGTTACCGCGGATGATGAGCTCGCGGAGAAGCTGGCGTTCCTGCAGAACTCGATCGGCTCGGTGCAAGGACCGTTCGACTCGTTTCTCGCCTTGCGCGGGCTGAAGACGCTGGCCGTGCGCATGGAGCGGCATTGCCGCAACGCGGCGGCGGTCGCCGAGTGGCTGGAGCAGGACGAGCGCGTCGACAGCGTGCTGTATCCCGGGCTGGAATCGCATCCGCAGCATGCGCTGGCGCAGAGGCAGATGGGCGGTGTTGGCGGGGGTATCGTGACCTTCTTCATCAAGGGCGGGCTGGAGGAGGCGCGGTCGTTCCTCGAGCGCTGCGAGGTGTTTGCGTTGGCCGAGAGTCTCGGAGGCGTGGAAAGCCTCGTGGATCATCCGGCGATCATGACGCATGCGTCGGTGCCGGCTTCGACGCGGGCGGCGCTGGGGATCAGTGACCAGCTAATCCGGTTGTCGGTGGGGCTGGAAGATCTGGAGGACCTGGTCGCAGACCTGGACCGGGCGTTGGGCTGAGATCCGTTGGACCCCGCCATTGCGGGCGACCGGAATGATCATTGACGGAGGCACCTTGGCACCTCCGGTCGGAAGGGCCGGTGCCAACGTGCTTTCGGCAAACAAAGTACCGGTCGCCCGCAATGGCGGGCTCCAACGGGTCAGCCGCGGAAGTCTTGCTGGTGTTCCAGGAACCAGCGGTAGGTTTTTTCGATCCCTTCGCGTAAGCCGGTCCGGTGCCGCCAGCCGGTGGCCGCCAGCCGGCTCACGTCCAGCAGTTTCCGCGGAGTGCCGTCCGGTTTCGAGCGGTCGTACTCGATGCCGCCCTCGAAGCCCACGGCGTCTTTCACCATGCCGGCCAGCTCCGCGATGCTCACCTCCTCGCCGGTGCCGACGTTGATGATCTCGCCCTCGTCGTAGTGCTCCATCAGGTGCACACAGGCATCCGCCAGGTCGTCCACGTACAGGAACTCCCGTTTCGGCGTGCCCGAGCCCCAGACGGTGACGTGCGGACTGCCCGCGATTTTCGCTTCGTGGAACTTGCGGATCAGCGCCGGCAGCACGTGCGACGTTTCCAGATTGAAATTGTCGCCCGGCCCGTAGAGGTTGGTCGGCATCGGGCTGATCGCATTGAAGCCGTACTGTTTGCGGTAGGTCTGGCAGAGCTTGATGCCCGAGATCTTCGCGATCGCGTACCACTCGTTCGTCGGTTCGAGCGGCCCCGTCAGCAAATGCGCTTCCTGCATCGGCTGCGGCGCGAGCTTCGGGTAGATGCAGGACGAGCCCAGGAAGAGGAACTTCTTCACGCCCGCCCGGTACGCCGCCTCGACGAGGTTGAGCTGGATGAGGAGGTTGTCGCGGATGAAGTCGGCCGGGTATGCGTTGTTGGCGTAGATGCCGCCGACCCGGGCCGCCGCGTCGAACACGTAATCCGGGCGCTCCGCTTCGAGCAAGCGGGCAACGGCTTGCCGGTCCGTCAGGTCCGTTTCCGCCCGCGTCCGCGTCAGCAGGTTGCGCCAGCCGCCGCCCTCGAGGCGCCGTACGAGTGCCGAGCCGACGAGTCCCCGGTGGCCGGCGACGTAGATCTTCGCGTCCTTCTCCATCATTCGAAGTAGTTGAACGCCTTGAAGCCCGCCTTTTGGACCATGTCGTCGCGCTGCGCGAGCTGGTAATCCTCCTCGGCCATTTCGCGCACCAGCTCCTCGAACGTGGTCGCCGGCTCCCAGCCGAGCTTCGCGCGCGCCTTGGCGGGATCGCCCAGGAGCGCTTCGACCTCCGTCGGCCGGAAATAGCGCGGGTCGACGGCCACGATCGGCTTGCCGGTCGCGGTGTCGATGCCTTTCTCGTCCGTGCCTTCGCCTTCCCAGCGGATCTGCAGGCCGAGCGCGGCAGCCGCCGCTTCGACGAAATCGCGCACGGCGTACTGCAGGCCGGTCGCGATGACGAAGTCGTCCGGCTCGTCCTGCTGCAGCATCAGCCACTGCATCTCGACGTAGTCGCGGGCGTGGCCCCAGTCGCGCCGTGCGTTCAGGTTGCCGAGGTACAGGCAGTCCTGCAGCCCGAGCTTGATGCGCGACAGGCCGCGCGTAATCTTGCGCGTCACGAAAGTCTCTCCGCGGTAGGGCGATTCGTGATTGAAGAGAATGCCGTTGCAGGCGTACATCCCGTACGCCTCGCGGTAGTTGACGGTGATCCAGTAGCTGTAGAGCTTTGCCACGGCATACGGCGAGCGCGGGTAGAACGGCGTCAGCTCGGTCTGCGGCGTCTCCACGACCTTGCCGTAGAGCTCGGAGGAGGACGCCTGGTAGAAGCGCGTTTGCTTCTCCAGCCCCAGAATGCGGATGGCCTCCAGCAGCCGCAGCGCGCCCAGCGCGTCCGTGTCCGCAGTGTACTCCGGGCTCTCGAACGAGACGGCCACGTGCGACTGCGCGCCCAGGTTGTAGATCTCGTCCGGCTGCACGGCCTGGACGATGCGGATGAGGTTGGTGGAGTCGGTGAGATCGCCGTAGTGCAGGATGAACTGGCGGTGGTCGACGTGCGGATCCTCGTACAGGTGATCGACGCGGTCGGTGTTGAAGAGGGAGGTGCGGCGCTTGATGCCGTGCACTTCGTAGCCTTTCTTCAGGAGGAATTCGGCGAGGTAGGCGCCATCCTGGCCGGTCACGCCGGTGATCAGGGCCTTTTTCATTCGTAGGGGATCCTGTTGGTCACGATGGTTCAATGTTACAGCATGGCCGCTGGAGGAACCGATAAGCCCGTTGGAGCCCGCCATTGCGGGCGACCGGGAAAGATTCGGAGGCGTCACCAGCGTTTGCGTTGGTTCCGGTCGCCCGCAATGGCGGGCTCCAACGGGAGCATCAAGCGCCGAGCGCGGCTAACTGGTCGGCCTGGTGCTCGCTAACCAGCGGGTCGATGACTGGATCCAAGGCGCCTTCCAGAACTTCCTGCAGCTTGTACAGCGTCAGGTTCACGCGGTGGTCCGTCACGCGGCCCTGCGGGAAATTGTAGGTGCGGATGCGCTCGGAGCGGTCGCCCGTGCCGACCAGCGAGCGGCGCTGCTGCGCCTGCTCCGTTTCGCGTTGCGAAATTTCCGCATCCAGCAGCTTCGCCCGCAGCAGCGACAGCGCGCGGGCGCGGTTCTTGTGCTGCGAGCGCTCGTCCTGGCATTCCACGACGATGCCGCTCGGCAGGTGCGTGATACGCACGGCGGAGTCGGTCTTGGTCACGTGCTGGCCGCCGGCGCCCGACGCGCGATAGGTGTCCGTCCGGAGGTCGGCGGGATTGATCTCGATCTCCTCCACGTCTTCCGGTTCCGGCAGCACGGCCACCGTGCACGCGGAGGTGTGGATGCGCCCCTGCGATTCCGTCGCGGGCACGCGCTGCACGCGGTGCGCGCCCGATTCGAACTTGAGCCGCGCATAGATGCCGCTCCCGGAGATGCGGCTCACGATTTCCTTGTAGCCGCCGTGCTCGCCCTCGCGCGCGCTGATCACCTCCAGCGACCAGCCGCGCAGCTCCGCGTAGCGCGAATACATGCGGAACAGGTCGCCGGCAAAAATCGCGGCTTCGTCGCCGCCGGTGCCCGCGCGGATTTCGAGGAACACGTTGGCCTCGTCGTGCGGCTCCGGCGGGATCAGCGCTTTCTGCAGTTCGAGCTGCAGCGCTTCCCGCTCGGAGCCTAGCGACGCCAGCTCCTCTTCGCCCATGCGCCGGACCCCGGGATCGGCATCGGCCGCCATCTCCTCGGCCGCGGCCACGTCGCGTGCCACGCCTTCGTACCGCCGGAACAGGCTGACGATCGACTCCAGCCGCGCGTACTCGCGCGACAAATCCCGGAACCGGTTCTGGTTCCCGATCACGTCCGGGTCCGCGAGCAGTGCGGCGATTTCCTCGAAGCGGTCGCGCGTGCCCTCCAGCTTGTGGCGAATGGACTCCTTCATCGCCCGGCGTCGTCCTCGTCCTCCCGTCCGAGGAGCCCGAACAGCTCGTGCGCCGCGTCGATGAGCGCCTGGTCCGACGCTTCGCCCGCCTCGCGCAGGCGCACGGACGGCTGGTGCAGCAGCTTTTTCAACAGCGAGCCGGCCAGGTACTCCAGCACGGCCTCGGGGTCCGCGCCGGCCGCGAGCCGCCGCCGCGCCTGCTGCAGGACCTCCTGCCGCACCGCATCGCCGTGGTCGCGCAACGCGGTGATGACCGGCGCGATCGCCTTGCTGCGCTCGATCTCGAGATACCGCCGGGTCTCCTCCGCCAGGATCCGGTCGGCATCGCCGACCGCCGCCTCGCGGGCGCTCTGGCCTTCCAGCACGACCTGGTCGAGGTCGTCGATCGTGTAGAGATAGACGTCGGGCAGCTCGCCGATCGCCGGGTCCAGGTCGCGCGGCACCGCCATGTCCACGGCAAACACGGGACGGCGCTTGCGGGCGCGGATCGCCTGCTTCATCTGCTCCAGCGAAATCACCGTGTGCGGGCTCGCGGTCGAGCTGATCACGATATCCGCGTCCGGCAGCGTGCCGTCCAGCGCCGTGAGCGGCAGCGCGAAGGCGCCGAACCGTGCGGCGAGCTCCTGCGCGCGGCCGACGTCCCGGTTCGCCACGAACAGGCGCCCGATGCCCTTGCCCTGGAGGTGCTTTGCTACCAGCTCGATGGTCGCGCCGGCGCCGATGAGCAGCGCCGTGTGCTTCGCCAGCCCGGTGAAAAACTGCCCCGCGAGCGTCACCGCGGCATACGCGACCGACACCGGGTTGTGGCCGATCCCGGTTTCCGTGCGCACTTTCTTGGCGACGGAGAACGTGTGCCGGAAGAGGCGCCCCAGTCCCGGGCCGACCGTGCCCGACTGCTCCGCCAGCCGGTACGCGTCCTTCAACTGGCCGAGGATCTGCGGCTCGCCGAGCACCATGGAATCGAGCCCGCAGGCGACGCGGAACAGGTGCCGGATCGCGTCGTCGCCCTCCAGGGCGAAGAGCGCCTGCTGCGCCTCGCGGGACAGCTTCTGGTCGGCGAGCAGCCAGGCGCGCAGGGCCTGGCTGCCGCGGTTCTCCGCCGAAACGAAGAATTCCGTGCGGTTACAGGTGGATAACACGACCGCTTCGCGGATGCCGACGAGCCCCGCGACCTCCGACAACGCGCGCACGGCCTCCTCGTTCGCGAAGATGAGCTGCTCGCGTATGCCCACGGGCGCCGTGGTGTGGTTCAGCCCGAGTATGTGCAGCGGCATCGTGCGTTCTGGAATGCGGGCGGCTGGTGCTGTGCGTGCGAGTCCTGAGGCTGCAACATCCATTTTCGGGCGTTCGGCGGGGATTTCCGCGTATCATAAGCGAACTGATGCCGCGGTTTCCTGTCTCTGTCCCCTTTGGTTTCCCGTACCCGATGATCGAATCCCCGACGATGCAGCGCGTATCCGGCCCTGTGGCGGCACTCGGGCTCGCTGCCCTGCTGGCAACCGCGCCCCCGGCCCCGGCCTTCGCCGGGGACCCCCCCGCCGAAGAAGCGGACGCGCACCTGCTGCAGGCCGAAATTGCCCTGCAGCGCAAGGAATACAAGCTCGCCTCCGAGGAGTACCGCGAAGCGGCCGAAGAGAGCGACGACGCCGAGATCGCGCGGCAGGCCACCCAGATCGCCTACACCTACGGCTTCGACGAGGACGCGCTCGCCGCGGCCGAACGCTGGGTCGAGCTGGCCGGGGACAGTGACGAGGCGCTGCTCTACCTCGCGCAGCTCCAGTTGCGCAACGGCGACCTGCGCGATTCCCACCGCAGCTTCAAACAGCTCCTGGAGCGGGGCGATGCGCCGCCCGACGAGCGGCTGGTCGCGCTCATTCCGTTCCTGTCCGAGGAAAAGCCCGAGGACGGCCAGTGGCTCATGGCCGAGCTGGCGGAGCCGTACGAGAAGTCCGCCTGGGCCCAGTACGCCGCCGGCGTCATGGCCCTGCAGGCGGACGATCCGGAAACGGCGAAGGAGCGCGCGGAAAAGGCGCTCGCGCTGCAGCCGGACTGGATCCAGCCGTCGCTCCTGTACGCGCGCTCCCTGCTGCTCTCCGGCGAGCGCGAGAAGGCGATCGACTACACCGCGCGCCTGGTCGGCGACGATCCCGATCCCGACCCGGAGGCGCGGCTCGAGCTCGCGGTCATGTACCTCGCGGCCGACCGCGACGACGATGCGCTGAGCCAGGTCAACCAGATCCTGCTCGAGCAGCCGGCGCGCACGGACGCGCTGCGGCTCATGGCCATCATCAACTTCCGCAACGATCACCTCGACGCGGCCTGGTCCGATTTCCAGGATCTCCTCGGCAGCGGCCAGTACACCATGGACGCGCTGTTCTACCTCGCGCGCATCGCGGACCAGCGGCAGGAATACGAGGACGCGGCGGCGCTCTACTCGCAGGTCATCAGCGGCTCCAATGCCGTGGCCGCGCAGCGGCGCGCCGGCACGATCCTGCTGGAGCAGGGCAAGCCGGACCGGGCCCTGCAGCACCTGCAGGACTTCGGCGAGACGCATCCCTCCCATGCCATCGACATGATGGAGGCGCGGGCGCAGCTCCTCGGCATGCTCGACCGGCACGAGGAGGCGCTCACGCTGTACGACCAGGTCATCGAGTACCGCCCGGACAGTGAAACCCCGCTGCTCGGCAAGGCCGAGCTGCTGCTCCGGATGGGGCGCCTCGACGACGCCATCGACCTCTACCGCGAGGGCGTGGACCGCTGGCCCGAGAGCCCGTTTACCCTGAACGCGCTGGGCTACACGCTCGCGGACCGCACGGACCGGTACGACGAAGCCGAGCGGCTGCTCAAAAAAGCCCTCGAGCTCGAACCCGACAGCGGCGCGATCATCGATAGCTGGGGCTGGCTGCTGTACCGCCAGGGCAAGCTCGACCAGGCGCTGGTGGAGCTCGAGCGCGCCTACGACATCCTCGAGGACCCGGAGGTCGCGGCGCACATCGTCGAGGTCCTGTGGAAGCTCGGCCGCACCGAAGAAGCCCGGGCCGAGCTCGAGGACGCGGAAAAGCGCTTCCCCGGCAATGAGCTCCTGAAAAACGTCCGTGACCGCGCCTTCGCCGACGCCGAGGGCCCTTGACCCGGCCCTGAGCCGCGCGCTCCTGCCGCTCCTGCTGCTGGCGGGTTGCGCGATCCAGCGCGGTGTCGAGCTGCCGCCGCTGCCCGACTGGGAAACGCGCCAGGCGGTGCTCTCGCGCATGCAGGACTGGGAGTTCAAGGGCCGCGTCGGCGTCAGCGCGGGCGAGGAGGGCTTCAACGCGAACCTCCGCTGGAAGCAGGAGGGCGACAACTTCCACGCGGCCTTGAGCGGCCCGCTCGGGATCGGCACGGTCCGGATCGAAGGCGACGGCGAGACCGTCACGGTCACCGACAACGATGGCAACGTGCATCACCTCGAGGACGCCGACGCCGAGCTGCGGGCGATGTACGGCTGGACCCTGCCCGTCGCGAGCCTGCGCTACTGGGCGCTCGGCATCCCGGACCCCGCCAGCCCGGCGGCGACGGAGCTGGCCCCCGGCGGGCGCCTCGCGGCGCTCGAGCAGCGGGACTGGACGGTGCGCTTCACCGACTACGAGGAAGATGCCGGCGGCGTGCCCCTGCCGCGCCGCCTGACGGCGCTGAACCACGACACCCGCGTGCGCCTCGTGATCGACGACTGGACGTTTCACTGAGCGGCTGGCCCGGCGGGACCGGTTCCCTTAGAATTCGCGCCAGCGAGACTGGTGGGGTGTAGCCAAGTGGTAAGGCAACGGGTTTTGATCCCGTCATGCGCAGGTTCGAATCCTGCCACCCCAGCCACTTCCCGACTTACATCCCGAGCGAGGTAAAAGGCCATGGACGACCTGGCGACAATGGCAATCTTCTCCGGTAACGCGCACCCGGAGCTGGCCCATGACATCGCCAAGGTGCTGCGCGTCCCCCTCGCCAAGGCCTACGTCGGCCGTTTCAGCGACGGCGAGATCAGCGTCGAGATCCTCGAGAACATCCGCGGCCGCGAGACCTTCATCATCCAGTCGACCTGCCCGCCGACCAACGAAAACCTCATGGAGCTGCTCGTGATGGTCGACGCCTGCCGCCGGGCCTCGGCCGCGCGTATCACCGCCGTGATGCCGTATTTCGGCTACGCGCGCCAGGACCGGCGCCCGCGCGCCTCGCGCGTGCCGATCACCGCGAAGCTGGTCGCCGAGCTGATCGCGGCCGCCGGCGTGGACCGCGTGCTGACCGTGGACCTCCACGCCGACCAGATCCAGGGCTTCTTCGACATTGCCGTCGACAACGTCTACGCCTCGCCGGTGCTGCTCGGCGACGTGTGGAAGCAGAAGTACCCGAAGATGGTGGTGGTGTCGCCCGACGTCGGCGGCGTGGTCCGCGCCCGCGCGCTGGCCAAGCGGCTGGACGACGCCGACCTCGTGATCATCGACAAACGCCGTTCCAAGGCCAACAAGTCCGAGGTCATGAATATCATCGGCGACGTCCGCGACAAGACCTGCGTCATCATCGACGACATGGTGGACACCGCCGGCACCCTGTGCCAGGCGGCCGCCGCACTGAAGAAGCAGGGCGCGCGCAAGGTCGTGGCCTACATTACCCACCCGGTGCTCTCCGGGCCCGCCGTGTCCCGCATCCGCGAATCCGAGCTGGATGAAATCGTCGTCACCGACACGATCCCGCTGAGCGAGGAGGCGAAGGCCTGCCCGAAGATCCGCCAGCTCTCCACCGCCGAGCTCCTGGCCGAAACCATGCGCCGCATAAGCGACGAGGAATCGGTCAGCTCGCTCTACGTCGATTAAACTACCGCGCGGTGGATTTCGCCGTTGGAGCCCGCCGCCCCGGATTGCGCTACCATGCGCGCCCGCTCGGGCTGGTCGCGGCCCGGGGGTCATCAAACAACGACTTACGGAGTCTCTCATGAAACAGGAATTCAACCTGCTTGCAGAGCTTCGCGAGGACCAGGGGAAAGGTGCGAGCCGCCGCCTGCGTCGCGAAGGCAAAGTACCTGCAATCCTCTACGGCGCCGGACGGCCGCCGCGCAACCTCGCGTTCGACCAGAACAAGGTCCTGCAGCAGCTCGACCACGAGGCGTTCTACTCCAGCATCCTGACGATCACGGTCGGGGACAAGAGCCAGCCGGCGATCCTGAAGGACGTCCAGCGCCATCCCGCGAAGCGGCAGATCATGCACATGGACATGCAGCGCGTCCGCGAGGACGAGAAGATCCGCATGCACGTGCCGCTGCACTTTCTCGGCGAGCAGGTAGCCCCCGGCGTGAAGCTGGGCGGCGGCGCCGTCTTCCGGCTCCTGACGGAGGTCGAAGTGAGCTGCCTGCCGAAGGACCTTCCGGAGTACATCGAAGTCGATATCTCGCATCTCGGCCTCGACGAAATGCTCTACCTCTCCGACATCAAGGTGCCGGAGGGCGTGGAGCTGATCGAGCTCACGTACGGCGAGGAACACGACGACGCCATCGTGTCGATCCACGTGCACAAGGCCGCCCCGCTCGAGGAAGAGGAGGTCGCGGAAGCAGCAGAAGCCGTCGAGGGTGCCGAAGCGCAGCCGGCGAAGCCCGAGGAAGGCGAAGAACCCGCTTCGTAAGGGCCTGTTGGAGCCCGCCATTGCGGGCGACCGGCAAAGCAGCCAACAAAGCACCGTTGGCACCCACTCGACGACCGGTGCCTCTTAAATGACCACGCACCTCACACTCATCGCGGGTCTCGGCAACCCCGAGGCCCGCTACGAGCGCACGCTCCACAACGCGGGCTTCTGGTTCGCCGACGCCCTCGCGCGCCGCGAGCACGAGGAATTCCGCTACGAGAAGCGATTCGACGCGGCCGTCTGCCGCGTGACGCTCGGCGGGGGCGAGGTGTGGATCGTGAAGCCCCAGAGCTGGATGAACCGCAGCGGCGGCCCGGTGCGTGCCGTGCTCGACTATTACCGTCTGTCCGTCGAGCAACTGCTCGTCGTCCACGATGAAATCGACCTCCCGCCCGGCATCGCGCGCCTCAAGCGCGGCGGCGGCCACGGCGGCCACAACGGCATTCGCGACGTGATCCACCACTGCGGCGCCGATTTCCTGCGCCTGCGCATCGGCGTCGGCCACCCCGGCGAAAAGGACCAGGTGACGGGCTACGTCCTGAAGCCCGGTCCGGCGGACGTGGAGGACGCGGTGCTGTCGGTCATCGGCGAATCGCTCGACCTCATGCCGCTGCTTGCCGAGAAAGGCGCGGAAGCCGCCATGCACCGCCTCCACACGGCGCTGAAGCGGCCGGAAGCATAGTGGCGATCAAGTGCGGCATCGTCGGCCTGCCGAACGTCGGCAAGTCCACCCTGTTCAACGCCCTGACGGCCGCCGAAATCCCGGCGGAGAACTACCCGTTCTGCACGATCGAGCCGAACGTCGGCGTCGTCCCGGTGCCCGACCCGCGCCTCGGGACCTTGAGCGGCATCGTGAATCCGCAGAAAACGATCCCGACCGTCGTCGAGTTCGTCGACATCGCCGGCCTCGTCGCCGGCGCCTCGAAAGGCGAGGGGCTCGGCAACCAGTTCCTGGCGAACATCCGCGAGACCAACGCGATCGCGCACGTCGTCCGCTGCTTCGAGAACGACGACGTCACGCACGTCGCCGGCGCGATCGACCCGGCGGACGATATCGACACCATCAACACGGAGCTCGCGCTGGCCGACCTCGAGTCCGTCGAGAAGCAGCTCTACAAAGCCGAGCGCAGCGCCAAGACCAACGAGAAAGCGGCGGTGCGTCACCGCGACACGCTGCGCAAAGTGAAAGCGCAGCTCGACGCAGGGCGCCCGGTACGCACGCTCGAGCTGGACGAATCCGAAGCGCTGCTCGTCCGCGACCTGCACCTGATCACGGCAAAGCCCGTCATGTACGTCGCCAACGTCGACGAGGAGGGCTTCGAGAACAACCCGCACCTCGATGCCGTGCGGAAGATTGCCGCGGACGAAGGCGCCGAGGTCGTGACGATCTGCGCCGCCATCGAAGCGGAGATCGCGCAGCTAGACGAGGCGGACAAGGCGGAATTCCTGGCCGAGCTCGGGCTCGAGGAGCCGGGCCTCGACCGCGTCATCCGCTGCGCCTACCGCCTGCTCGGGCTGCAGACTTTCTTCACCGCCGGCCCGAAGGAGGTACGCGCCTGGACCACCCGCACCGGTGCCACCGCGCCGCAGGCCGCGGGCGAGATCCACACCGATTTCGAGAAAGGCTTCATCCGCGCCGAAGTCATCGCCTACGACGACTTCGTCTCCCTGAACGGCGAGCACGGCGCCAGGGAAGCCGGCCGCCTGCGCCTGGAAGGCAAGACCTACATCGTCCAGGAAGGCGACGTCATGCACTTCCGCTTCAACGTCTGACAACACGCGCGCGCCGTTCGAACGAGCTCGTAGGAGCCCGCCTCACGGGCGACCGTCAATGCCAGGCTCGCTCGCTCGATTCGACGCGATACAACACGTAATCCCGCAGCCTCGCCGCCGCGCCGTAATCCACAAACGGCACCGTCACCGACCCGGCCGCCAGGTAAAACTTCATCGTCGCCAGCCCCCGCCGCCTCTGGAACGGCGACTGCGACACGCTCACCCGCTGCACCTTCCGGTGCAACCAAACCGTCAGCCGGCTCCCGACAAAGCCGCGCCGAAACGACGCACCGTCTTGTGTAATCGCAATCCCGTACCGCCGGTACCGCATCCACACCAGCACCGCGGCGACCGGTATCCACAGCAGCCAGATGAGCCCGTAAGCGCCCATCTCCGGCCAGAAGGCCGCCGCCGCAACGATCCCGGGCAACACGCCCGCGATCAGCAGCCGAGACCGCAGGTAATAACGGGAGATCCTTTGGAAAGCGGAATCGCGCGGATCGAGCGCCAGGCCCTCCAGCTCGTCCTTGAAGATCTCCGACCCGAGCTCGGCAAGCAGGTCGCCGGTGCAAATCGGCACCTCGAACCGGCTGCCCTTGCTGCTGCGCCCGCTCGTCGCCTGGCGCGTGCGCAACCGAAAGCGCCGGAACCGCTGCAGGATGAAATTCTGGAATACATAGAGCGACTGTACCTTGACCGTCTGCACTGATTGTTCGTGGCGCGTCAGCAAGCCCGCTGCCCATCGCAGGACGTCGCCGTCGGCTACGAGGGTGTAACGGTGGTAGCGGAGCAGGGCTCCGACTACGGATGCGGCGAGCAAAATCGCGAGCACGGCGAGCACGACCACCAGCGCGAGTCCAACGGCGGTCACGAAGCTGAAATGCGCGGCGCCCACGGCCTGCAGCACCTCGCTTTCCTCTACCCAGCGGTCACTCTGCTCCTCCAGGGATTGGCTGAGCGGGCCCAGCAGCGCGAGCACCAGGAACACGCGGCCGCTCGACAGCCCGATCCGCACGATGTCGCCGCCGTGCAGCCGGGCCAGCGTGCGTGCACCCGTTTCCGGGCGGTGCTCGTCGCCCGCGGCCTCGATCTCCGCCTTGGGGCTCCGGCGGATGCGTTCGCGGAGCTCGGCGGCGAACGGGCTCTCCACCGCCGGTAGATGGCCTTCCTGCCCGGAGGAGCCGGCGGTATCGAGGTTCACGGTCACCAACCCGAACAGCCGGAACACGATGTTCTGGGACGTGTTGATGCCCTGCACGCGCTCGAACTTGATGTCGAGCTGCCGTTTCCGGAACACGCCGTCGCGAATCAGGATCGAATCGTCCGTAATCGCATAGCGGAAAAACCAGTAGCGCAGGAACGCATGCACGGCGGTCGCGACCACGAACACGATCACGCCCCCGACGAGCGCGGCCAGCTTGTTGCCCTGGAACGCGACGACCAATGCCGCGAGCGGCGCCAGCGACTGGACGGCGTTCTTCGCGAGCCCTTCGTAGATCTTGCCCAGGTAGAAAACGACCGCGAGCGGGGACGTGCGCCGCCAGCCGGACGGCAGGAGCCCGCACTCCGGGCGATCCCGAGGCTCAGTCATGCTCGACGGCGTCGCCCGCCTTGCGCAGCACGAACACGCGCATGCGCTCGGCGGCGTCGCCCGGCAACCCGTGGATCGCAAGATCGCCGCCGGAGGTGCCGGCCGTATAAAGCTGCAGGCTCGCGAGCCCAAAGCGCCGGTCGAGCGGCGTGCTCGCCGTCTCGACGTGCTGCACCCGGTTGAATGGCACGGCGGTCACGCTGCGCCAGAAGACGCCGCTGCGATAGACCAGGTCCCTGTCGCGGAGCACGTAGCCTTTCTTCGGCACGCTGACGAGCGGCCAGAGCAGGGCATGCGCCGCCACGGCCGCAACGACCACCCACCCCGCCCATATCGGGAGATCGCTGTCGAGCTGCTGCCGCAGGAAGTGCAGCACCAGCGCCGCGACGGCCAGCACGGCCACATTCAACAGCCCGCGAACCTGCTGCCGCGCCACGTAGCGCCGGTCCAGCGCCTGCCACTCGACATCGTCCGCGGCAGACAGCTCCGCGACCGCGATTTCGGGATTTTCGAACATGGAACTCCCCGCGCCCCCGTCGCATTATACGGACCGGCGGCAGCTTGACAGCAAGCGGAGCCTGGCGGACACTAGCGCCCCCTCGCGGCCCGCCCCAGGAAAAATGGTGATGTAGCTCAGCCGGTTAGAGCGACGGACTCATAACCCGTAGGTCGGTGGTTCAAGTCCACCCATCACCACCATCTCCCAAATAGCAATCGCTTCCGCGTGCGTTTACTGCGACCTGCTCGCATTGTCCGGCGGCAGGATCCTCCGTACGCGCGCGTCGATCCAGCGCCGAACGGGTGCGAATGCGGCCGCCGCGAGCACGCCGGCGGCGATGCTACCGAGCCCGCTGCCGGCGGACACGAAATTCTCCAGTGCCGCGGAGCACGCCGACTCCGCGGCGGCGAAGACCACGAAGATGCTGGCGGCGGTGGCGAGCGTCACGACCGTCCTGCGCAGGAGAACGTCCACGTCGAACAGGTCGTCCCGGAACACGGAAATGGCGATGCCCGCAGCCGCCAGCAGGTACAGGTAGTTGCGATAGCTCTCGACCATGCTCAACGGGTAGCCGCTGAAGCGGACATAGATGATCGTCATGGCCAGGGCATCGATGCCGGCCGCGAGCGTCACGCCCCACACCACCCACTTGACTCGGCGTCGGTTCGCCTCGTCCTTCAAGTGGCGGTACGTCTGCAAGAGCAGCGCGCCACACGCGACGAAGCTGCCCACGAACACCCAGAAGCGCAGGTCGTAGTAGTTCAGCCGCTGGAGCAGCTCCGTGTCGAAGGGGTAGGGTACGAGCGAATCGCGCAACGCGCGCACGCTGCGCGCCTCCTCGACGAGGAAGAGCAGGAACGGTATGCCATACGCCAGCCCGAGGATCACCGCCTTCGAGTGGCGCCGTCGCCAATCGGTTGGGAAGACCAGGCCGAAATGGACGACCAGCGCCGGTCCGAGGAATCGCGCCAGGATGCTCACCTGGTCGATCGCAACGGCGGTCGGCGTGGTCAACGGCATGCCCTCTGCGAAGCGAAAATACTGACCCGTCGTGACAGCGAGTACGGCGTACACGAGAAGCCGTACCGCCTTGACCTCGGCGCGGGCCCACCACAGGAAGAACGCGAGAACCCAGAAACTGCCAAAGACCGTGAGCTGGCTGATCCATAAGCCGCGATACCCGGCCCGGAGCACGCCCTCGAGCGTCCGCAGCTCGCCATCCCGGAGGACCAGCCAACGGACACGCTCGCCGGCCCGGAAGCGCGACGTAACATCGTAGAGCGCACCCCAGAGGAGCCTGGCGTCGGGCTGCGAAGGGATGCGAACGCCACCGATCCAAAGAAGACGGTCGTCGATCTCGACGCCAACCGCGTCCGCCGTGCCGCCCGCGACGACTCTCGTGACGCGCGCCGGCTCGCCCGCCCCGTCGACGGTGAAACCCACGCCAAGGAACGGGCTGTGGAGGCGCCAGCCAGTCACCGGTACCGCGAGGACGAGCACGAGGCCGGCCGCGGCGACGACGCCGATAGAGCGGACGCGTGTGGAATCGGGCATGTCGGCTACCCGGACGCGAGCGGCGATGCCGCCATCGATGCGATCGACTCTATGCGCCGCGCGGCGCCGCCGTCAATTCTCGCGGGGCGCCTGTGGCCCGGGCGGACGGTCCATTGGCGAGGGCGCTCGTGCCGTCGGTGCAAAGCGAGCGCAACGCGGGTACGGCGGCACGCTCGACAACCGTAAACTGCTATTTTCACGAGGTTTTTAGCGAAATTTCAGCAGTCGTAGCAGGTACAATCAACCGACCATCAACCCCAGGCGCGCGCGGCAATGACCGACCTGTTACGTCTCTTCCCCACCCCCGGCGGACCGGTGGCGCTGCAGGGACTTTATCTCGACCGTCCGCTGGAGCCCCCCGGCTTTACCGGGCCGCTCTTCGTCTACAGCGACTTCGTCGTCAGCCTGGACGGCCGGATTGCCGCGGCTCCGCCCGGCGAGCGGCGTCAGCGCGTGCCGGCGGCAACGGCCAACCCGCGGGACTGGCGGCTCTACCAGGAGCTGGCCGGCCATGCCGATGTGCTCATCACCTCCGGCCGTTATCTGCGGGACCTCGCCGCCGGCCGGGCCCAGGACGTCCTGCCCGTGAGCAGCGACCCGGGCTTTGCCGACGTCCGGCGCTGGCGGCAGGAGCGGGCGTTGGCGCCGCAGCCGGACGTCGCCGTGGTCAGCGGCTCGCTCGACTTTCCCGTGCCGCCATCCCTTTTTGGGCAGGGACGGCGGGTGATGGCTTTCACGGCGGCGTCGGCGCCGGCGGAACGCGTGCAGGCCCGCGAGCGCGAAGGCGCCCGTGTGCTGAAGGTCGGGGAAGAAAACGTCGACGGCGGCCTGCTCTGCGAGCGGCTCGCCGACGCGGGCTACCGCCGCGCTTACAGCGTCACCGGCGCGCGCGTGCTGCACACGCTGCTCGCGGCGGGGCGGCTGGATGCGCTGTTCCTGACCACCGTGCACCGGCTCATCGCCGGCGAGCCGTTCACGTCGCTGTTGCAGGGCGAGACGCTGCCGTCACCCGCCGGCTTCCGGCTCAGCTCCCTCTACTACGATGCCGCCACGCGGGATGGCGTGGGACAAACCTTCGCGAGATACGATTGCGTGCGGGAGTCGCCTGCCACCGTCAACGCCTGAAACGAGCCGGTTCTTTGCCGGCCGCATCGATCAGGCCCATCCGCAACAGGCTCCCGCCCAGCCCGAGAAAGTAAAGATAGCCCCGAAGCTCGCCGAACCGCCGGACCCGGTCGTCGAACGTGCCCTTCCCATGCAGCAGTGCATCGAGCCCGCGCCGGGCCCCCACGTCCCCCGGCGGAAACACGTCGAGGCGCCGGAAACCGCGGAGCAGCACGAGCGCGGCGCTCCACGGGCCGATTCCCGGCAGCTCCACCAGGCGGCGCAGCGCAGCGTCCGTCGGCAGGCCGGCGATCTGCCCGGCATCGAGGGTACCCGACGCGATCGCCCGTGCGATCGCGCGCAGTGCGTCGGCCTTGCGCGCACTCAAGCCGCAGGCGCGCAAGGCCGACGGGCGCGCACCGGCAATCGCGCTGCTGTCCGGTGGCGCATAAAAAAGATGCCCGCGGTACTCGACCGCCGGACCGAAGCGCTCCACCAGACGGCCGATGATCGCGATGCCGGCGTCGAGGCTCAACTGCTGAAAGGGGATCACGTTCAGGAACGTTTCGAACAGCCCGGCGAAGCGAGGCGGCCGCATGCCCCGCAGGGCGTTTGCCGCCTCGCGTAACCCGGGTTCCGACAAGGCCGCGCGCCGCAGGGGTGTCGGGTCGACGTCGAGCCCGAGAATCGCGCCGAGCCGTTCAGCGACCTGGCGAGATCGCCCGGCAGTCTCCCGGCGCAGCGCGCGCGGAGACGCGGCAAGAAAAGAGAAGCAGAGGTCCGGCCTGTCCAGGCTACCGCGGTTCGTCACCGCGGCCAGCACGTGGCCCTTCTCTACCGGCAGCACGCGCACGTAACGGTCATCGTCCCAGACCTCGACCCGATTGACCGGCCGCCGCTGCAGCACGCGCACGGTGGCCTGGAGATGAAACGGCGCGCGGGTGACCAGGCGCCGCCGCGGCGGCACTATAATCCGGTCACGGCCGGAGTTCATCGTTCCCTGCGCCGCATCGACAGGTCGCCGCGCTCGCGGCACATACCGCCACTACTGACGTTCACAGAGCTCCATAGGGGCTTTCCGCTATTGCAGTTGTTCGAGCTTTTGCCGAGTTTATCTGTCCGACACGCATAGCATATTGGAGATTGATCATGAAACCGTGGATCCCTTTGTCACTCGCCGCCGGGCTCGCACTGTCCTTGCCCGCTTTCGCATCCGCCCAGGCCGCCGCGGAAGACACGACGGCGAAAGCGTCGCTGGCCGATACCAAAGCCGCCTTGCGCGATGTCTGGATCGGGCACATTTTCTGGGTGCGCAACGTCGTCGATGCGCGTTTCGAGGGCAATGAAAAGGCCGCCAAAGTGGCGGAACAACAGGTCGTTGCCAATGCGCGGGAAATTGCCGGCGCCATCGAGCCGTTCTACGGCGAGGAGGCTTCGGAGAAGCTTTTCGAACTGCTTGCCGGCCACTGGGGCGCGATCAGCGACTACCTCGACGCCACGCGCGCGGACAGCAAGTCCGACCAGGACGCGGCTTTCCAGCGGCTCGTCGACAATGCCGATGCCATTGCAGAGTTCCTCGCCGGGGCGAACCCGAATTGGCCCGTCGACACGTTGCGCAGTCTGCTGACCGCGCACGGCTCGCATCACGTGCAGCAGATTCAGCAGTTCGACGCGGGCGAATTCGAGGAGGAGGCGAAAACCTGGGCCATGATGACAGATAACGTATACGTGATTGCCGATGCGTTAGCCGAGGGCATTGCCAGGCAGTTCCCGGACAAGTTCCGTTGATCCGGCCCCGGGGGCGCGCTTGCGGCAGTGCCTGCCCGCTACCGGGACCTGCCGCTTCCGGTGGGTGACGAGCGCCTCGCCTCCGAATGGCTGGAGGCGGACGGGCTGGGCGGGTTTGCCTCCGGAACGGTCTCCGGCATACGCACGCGGCGCTACCATGCCCTGCTGCTCGCCGCGAGCAGGCCGCCGGGCGGGCGCATCGTGCTGGTGAACGGCATGGAGGCCTGGCTCGAGACGCCGTCCGGGCGCTTCGCGTTGAGCTCGCAACGCTATACGCCCGACACGGTGTATCCGGACGGCCGGAAGCGGCTGCTCGATTTCTGCCCGGAGCCGTGGCCGCAGTGGACGTTCGGTGCCGAGGACGGCACCGTCGTCCTGCACGAGGTCTGCGCGATCCACGGCGTCCCGGGAGTGTCGCTGCGCTGGCGGCTACGGAAGGGCGGCCCCGCGCGGCTCGTGCTGCGCCCGCTCTTGTCCGGCCGCGACTATCACGCCCTGCACCATGAGAACGAGAGCTTCGACTTCGTACCCGCGATTTCCGGCACGCGCCTCACCTGGCGGCCGTACCCGGACGTGCCGGCGATCTCGATCGAGGCGAACGGCGCTTACCGGCACGAGCCCCTCTGGTACCGGAACTTCCTTTACGAGGCCGAGCGCGAGCGTGGCCTCGACCACGTCGAGGATCTGGCATCGCCCGGGTGCTTCGAGTTCGACCTGGACGCGGGCGATGCGGCCGTCAATCTGCAGGCGGGCGACGTTGCGGGCTGCGCCGTGCCCGATCCCGGCCGGCCCTTGCGCGGGCAGTTCGAGGGCGAAGCCGCGCGCCGCTCCCGGTTCGGGTCGCCGCTCGAGCGTGCGGCTTCCGCTTACATCGTGCGGCGCGGGCGCGGCAAGTCGGTCATTGCCGGCTATCCCTGGTTCATGGACTGGGGACGCGATACGTTCATCGCGCTGCGCGGCTTCATGACGCTGCCGGGCGGACTCGGCACGGCGCGCGAGGTTTTGCTCGCCTGGGCCGGCCAGGACTCCGGGGGCCTGCTGCCGAACCGCTTTCCCGACGCAGGCGAAGAGCCGGAGTTCAACGCCGCCGATGCTTCGCTGTGGTACGTGATCGCCGTTTACGATTATTTGCGCCTGGCGCGCGGCGCATCGCGCCCGGCGGCGAGCGAGCGAAGTATCCTGTTGTCGACGGTCGAACGAATTCTCGCTGCCTTTCGCAGCGGCACGCGTTTTGGCATTCGCATGGACCAGGATGGCTTGCTGGCCGCCGGTATTCCCGGATCGCAGCTCACCTGGATGGACGCCAGGGTCGACGGCCGTCCGGTCACCCCGCGTATCGGCAAGCCGGTCGAGATCGAGGCGCTGTGGCTGAACGCGCTCCTGATCGGCCGTGCGTTGTCCAGCGAGTGGGGCGACGTGTACGCGCTTGCCGCGGCCTCGTTCCGGGCGCGCTTCTGGAACGGGGAGCGCGGCTGCCTCTTCGACGTGGTCGACGTCAATCACGTCTCCGGTGAGAACGACGGCAGCTTCCGGCCGAACCAGATCTTCGCGATCGGCGGCCTGCCGTTCCAGCTCCTGGCGGGGCCCGAAGCCGCGCGCGTGGTGGAGGCGGTCGAGGAGAGATTGCTGACGCCGCTCGGCCTGCGCTCACTCGCACCCGGCGAGGCCGGCTACCGCGCGCACTACCGCGGCGGAGTCCGGGAACGGGACTCCGCCTATCACCAGGGCACCGTCTGGCCCTGGCTCATCGGGCCGTTCGTCGAGGCCTGGCTGCGGGTGCACGGCACGAGGGCCGAAGTGAAGCTGGAGGCGGACCGAAGGTTCCTGGCTCCCTTGCGCGAGCACCTGGCGGTGGCGGGGCTCGGCCATATCTCGGAGGTGGCGGATGCCGAGCCGCCGCACCGGCCGGGCGGATGCCCGTTCCAGGCGTGGTCGCTCGGGGAATTCCTGCGCGCGAGCCGGCTCGTTGCCGCGCCGCGGTAACCGGCGCCGGTTGCAGTTAGGATAGCGGTATGCCGGGAAGCCCGAATACACCGGCCGCGGCCGAGCGCTCGCGGCTCGCGGAGGACAGCTCGGGAGAGGCCCGGTGGAAACTCTGGGGACCGTATCTCAGCGAACGCCAGTGGGGCACCGTGCGCGAAGATTACAGCCCGTACGGCACCGCGTGGGACTACTTCCCGCACGATCACGCGCGCTCGCGCGCCTATCGCTGGGGCGAGGACGGCCTCGCCGGCTTGAGCGACGACCAGCAGCTTCTCTGCTTCGCGCTCGCGTTATGGAACGGCAAGGACCCGATCCTGAAGGAGCGGCTGTTCGGGCTGACCAACGCCGAGGGCAACCACGGCGAGGACGTCAAGGAGCTCTATTATTACCTGGACGCCACGCCGACTCACTCCTGGCTGAAATACCTGTACAAGTATCCGCAGGCGGCGTTTCCCTATGACCGGCTGCTCGAGGAGAACCGCCGGCGCGGCCGCGGCGAGCCCGAGTTCGAGCTGATCGATACCGGTCTCTTCGACGCCGACGAGTATTTCGATGTGTTCGTCGAATATGCGAAGGCGGGACCCGAAGACATCCTCGTGCGCATCACCGCACATAATCGCGCATCGCAACCGGCAGCGCTGCAGCTCCTCCCGCAACTCTGGTTCCGCAACACCTGGTCCTGGCATGCGAACGCCGTGCGGCCCGAAATGCGGGTCGCCGCGGACGGCTCGGTGGCCGCGCGGCATCCGGAGCTCGGCGAATACCGGCTTTATGCCGACGGAGACCCCGGCCTGCTGTTTACCGACAACGACACCAATCGCGAGCGATTATTCGACATCGGCGGCGACCGCGGCCACTGGAAGGACGCGTTTCACGAATACCTGGTTGACGGTCGGACGGACGCCGTGAACGCCGCATGCCGGGGCACCAAGGCCGCCGTGCACTACCCGTTGCGGATCGAAGCCGGAGGAGCCGCGCAGGTTCGCTTGCGCCTCGTGCGAGGATCCACGGCGGCGCCGTTTGACGCGTTCGAGCCGTCGTTCGACCGGCGCATTGCCGAGGCCGACGGGTATTACGCCGCCCTGCAGTCCGAGCTGGATTCCGCGGACGCGAGAAGCGTCCAGCGCCAGGCGTTCGCCGGCCTGATCTGGAGCAAGCAGCTCTATTTTTATGACGTCGGGAAATGGCTGGACGGCGACCCGGCGCAGCCGCCACCTCCGCAAAGCCGCCACCACGGCCGTAACGCCGACTGGCGGCACCTCAATAACCGCGACATCCTGTCGATGCCGGACAAATGGGAATATCCCTGGTATGCCGCGTGGGATCTCGCATTCCACTGCATCCCGCTGGCCTTGATCGATGCGGCATTTGCCAAGCGGCAACTCGTGACCCTGGCGCGGGCCTGGTACATGCACCCGAACGGCCAGCTTCCCGCCTACGAGTGGGCCTTCTCGGACGTGAACCCGCCGGTGCATGCCTGGGCCGCCTGGCGGGTCTTCCAGATCGATCGCAAGGACCGGGGCGGCCAGGGCGACCTCGCGTTCCTCGAGCGCATCCTGCACAAGCTCATGCTCAACTTCACCTGGTGGGTCAATCGCAAGGATGCGCTGGGCCGCAACATCTTCCAGGGCGGCTTTCTCGGGCTCGACAACATCGGTGTGTTCGACCGCAGCGCGCCGCTGCCGACCGGCGGCCACATCAACCAGGCGGACGGCACGGCCTGGATGGCGATGTACTCCCTGAACCTCATGCGCATTGCGCTCGAGCTTGCCCGCCACAATCGCGTCTACGAGGACATCGCGACCAAGTTCTTCGAGCACTTTCTCTACATTGCCGAGGCGATGACCAACATGGCGGGCGCGGGCATCGGGCTCTGGAACGAAGAGGACCAGTTCTTCTACGACGAGCTGTCCCTGCCGGATGGCCGGCTCGTGCCCCTCAAATTGCGTTCCATCGTCGGCCTGATTCCGCTGTTCGCGGTGGAAACGCTCGAGCCCGAGCTGCTGGACGAGCTGCCGGAATTCCGCCGCCGTCTCGAATGGTTCCTGAACTACCGGCCGGATCTCACGCAACTGGTGTCGCGCATGGAAGTGCCCGGCCTCGGCGAGCGCCGGCTGTTGTCGTTGCTGCGTGCCGATCGCATGGCGCAACTCCTGAAACGCGGGCTCGACGAAACCGAGTTTCTATCGGACTTCGGCGTGCGGGCGCTGTCCCGGTACCACGAGCGGCATCCTTACGTGTTCGAGCACGCCGGCGAGCGGCTGTCCGTCAGCTATCAGCCGGCCGAATCCGGCAGCGGCCTGTTCGGCGGCAACTCCAACTGGCGCGGACCCGTCTGGTTTCCGGTCAATTACCTGCTGATCGAGTCCTTGCAGAAATTCCACCACTATTACGGTGACGACCTCCGGATCGAGTGCCCGACGGGTTCGGGGGCGAGGCTGACGCTCGAAGCGGTCGCCGAGGAACTGGCGTTGCGCCTTGGCAGGATCTTCCTGCGTGACGCAGCCGGCCGGCGCGCCGTATTCGGGGCGAACCCGAAGCTGCAGAACGATCCGCACTTCCGGGATTACGTGCCGTTCCATGAGTATTTCCACGGAGACAACGGACGCGGTGTCGGGGCCTCACACCAGACCGGCTGGACCGGCTTGATCGCCAAGCTCCTGCAACCGCGGCGCCCCGAACGGTAACCGCCCGCATACCCGGCGTGAACCGGAAAAATACCGATGGAAACAGGATAATCCCGTCATGCAACCGCAGATCGACCAAGCCGCTGCGATTCCCGGGGAAACCGGCGTCCCGGCCGCCGCCGGCGCAACGGACGATTTCTTCCGCAAGCTCCTCGACGCGGCGCCGGATGCCATGATCATTGTCGATACCGACGGCCGCATCGTCATCGTCAATGCCGCGGCCGAGAAGATGTTCGGGTACGCGCGTCAGCAGCTCCTCGGCGCGTGTATCGACATGCTGCTGCCGGAACGCTTTCGTGCCCGCCACGAGGCGCAACGCAAAAGCTACGGAACGGCACCGGATGTTCGCAGGATGGGTATCGGGCGGGAGTTCGCCGCGCTGCATTGCGATGGCAGCGAATTTCCGGTCGAGATCAGCCTGAGCCCGATCGACACCTCCTCCGGTGCGCTGGTCGTCAGCGCCATACGCGATATTACGGAACGCAACCGGATCGATCGGGAGCTCAAGGCCGCGCGCGAAGCGGCGGAGCGCGCCAACAAGGCAAATACCGCGTTCCTGTCGGCGGCGAGCCACGACCTGCGGCAACCGGTGCAGGCCCTGCGGCTGCTCACGGGCGCGTTGCAACGTACCGTTGCCGATCCACTTGCGCTGGAGATGATCGAGAGCCAGCAGGATTCGCTGGACGTCATGACGAACCTTTTGAACTCTCTGCTCGACATAAGCCGCCTGGATGCGGGCGGACTCGAACCGGGCATCGAGGACTTCCCGCTGAACACCCTGGTCGGGCGGCTGGCGTCAGACTTCTCCCGGCAAGCTCAGCAGAAGGCGTTGAGGTTTCGGGTCGACGCCTGTGAGCAGACAGTGCGGAGCGACCCGAACCTGCTCGGCGAGATCATCCGGAACTTCGTCTCCAATGCGGTGCGCTACACGCCGGCGGGGAGCGTGCACCTGGGTTACACCGTGCGGGGTGACGAGCTGTCGATCGAGGTCCGGGATAGCGGGATCGGCATTCAGCCGGACCAGCTCGACAAGATTTTTGTCGAGTTTTACCAGGTGCCGCACGACCGCCGCAAGAAGGAAGGCGTCGGCCTGGGCCTCTCCATCGCTCGTCGCCTGGCGGATCTGCTCGGCCACGCTGTCGACGTGGAATCCACGCCCGGCAAAGGGTCCTGCTTCTCGGTCCGCGTGCCGATCGTGCCGGGCAACGGGAATTCGGGTACCCGCAAAAGCCAGGCGGCCCGGAACGCTCCGAAGCCCGCGGACTCCGCCTGACTCACGCAACTTCGCGTGGGGCGCTCCTGCTCCCGCTCGCCCAATCCGGCTTCACGATGAGCAGGTCACACGGCAGGTGCTCCAGCGCGCGTTCCGCGGTGGCGCCGATAAACAGCCGCTCGAGGCGATTCCGCGCGACCGCGCCCATGATCACGACCGAAGCATCCAGCTTCTTTGCCAGGGCCGGCAATTCCTGGTACGCCAGGCCGCGAACGAGGTGCCGCTTGTCCCTGGGGATCCGGTGAAAGCCCGTGATCTCCCGGAAGCGTATTTCGTGCTGCAGGCGCATCTCCCGTTCGATTTCGGCCAGCGGCAGGGACACCGGGATGTAGGCGTTCGCCATCGCCGTGGCCGCGGCGGTGCGGGGGTCGTAGGAGTGGAACACCTGCAGCTCCGCTCCCGTCAAGCTGGCCAGTGAGTTGCCGACGCAAAGAATCTCGTCATCCAGGGCGGCGGGTTTGTCGTGCTCGTTCATGGGATCGATGGCGGCGATGAATAACGGCTTCTCGGGAAACGCTATCGGTTTTACAAGCCACAGCGGGACGTGGCAGGCACGAATGAGGGCCCAGTCGGCATTCCTGAGTAGCGCCCGCGCCAACGCCGAGTGGTGCTCCGTGCCCTTGAAGACGATGCCCGCGCCGGTCTGTTCCGCGTGCCGGGCGATACCTTCGTACTCCGGATGGTTCCATATCGCCGTGGCCGTTACGTCGAGTCCGCGGTGGCGCAGCGGCGCCGCCAGTAATTCCAGCGTCTGCACGAATCCATCCAGCACTGCCTGCCGGGCATCGTGCAGGGAATGCGAGTCGAACAGGCGATCTCCGACCAGGTATTCGTCGTAATGGCAAATGAGCAAGTCAAGCTTCGCGCCTGTCCGGGTTGCGAGCCAGGCGGCGCGATGCAGCGCCGGCTGCACGGCGGCCGCCGGGTCGACGACCGATAGTATGCGGGTGAGCTTCTGCATTGCCATCCGAGCATAGGGACATCCCCCGGCGACGCCTATAAGGTGTGTCCCCGCGCTGTTTCGGAATCCACGTATGGCGAACGGAGCGCGAACCGTAGCCGGCGAAAGGGCCGGCCCTGTGCAGAGATCGATCGATCAGACGTTCATGCGCACGAGCTCGGCGAGTGAGTGCGCCCGCATCTTTTTCATTACGCGTGCCCGGTGAATTTCCACGGTGCGCTGGCTGACGCCGAGCTCGAACGCAATCGCCTTGTTCGGCTTGCCCTTCACGACCAGCGCCATCACCTCGCGCTCCCGGTTGGTCAGCAGTTTTCGGCGAGCGACGACATCTGCTCCCCGTGTCTTCTCGATCCGGTCATGGCGGTCCAGGCTGAGCGCGCCGTTGATCTTCTCCAGCAGTTGCTGGTCGCGGAACGGCTTCTGGAGGAAGTCGAAGGCGCCCTTCTGCATCGCTTCCACCGCCATCGGCACGTCGCCGTGTGCCGTGATAAAGATGATCGGCATCGAGCTCCCGAGCGCGTTCAGCCGCTCCTGCAGCTCCAGGCCGCCGATGCCCGGCATGCGGATGTCCAGGACCAGGCAGCCCGGCCGCTCGCGATCGAACCGTTCGAGGAAATCGTCGCCGGAGGCATACGTTTCCGCGTCGAGACCGACCGACCGCAGCAGCAGTTTCATTGCATGGCGGACAGGTTCATCGTCATCGACGATGAATACGGTCCCCGACTGGCACCCGGTGGAGCCTGGTTTCATGACACCCTCGCGTTTTCGCACCCAGTTTAGCGCCCGGTATTTCGATTTGCAGCCGCCGAGCCTCCATGCCGCCTGTCCATACGTATGATCCGCAGTCCGGTTTCGGTAGCCGCCGATTTCCGCGGCGCCTGGGTGCGCGTACGATCAACGTCAATACGGCACATCGAGAGAACGACCATGGCACGCAAACTCGTACTGGAGCTCAGCAACGGCGATATCGATTACTATCGCAAGGTCATGCATGAAACGTGGCGTCGAAAAGCGAAACAGGGAGAACGGGCGATCATGGATGAGGCGCGCCGGCTGCTGAAACGCGCTCAGAAGTCGGAAGGACCGGGGTACGTACGCCAGCGCCTGGAAGACCTCGGAACGCTGATCTCGATGCTCGAGGACAGCGAATGGCCACTGGATCGGGAGGACCGCGGGCGCATCGTCGTCGCCCTCAGCTATTTCGCCGAGCCGCAGGACATGATTCCGGACAATATCCCTGGCCTCGGATTTCTCGATGATGCGCTGCTGGCGGAACTCGTGATCGGAGAGCTCGAGCATGAGCTGGCTGGATACCGTGAGTTTTGCGAATACCGGGAGCGCGAGGAAGTCGCGCGCGGGAAAGACGCTCACGTCGGCCGGGAGGACTGGCTGGATGCAAAGCGGCGGCAGATCTTCCTCCAGATACGGCGGCGTCAGCGGGAGAGCGGGCGGCACTCCCCGAGAGAAGGCGTAACGGACCCTATCCTCCAGTACATGACCTACCCGTACTAAACCAGCGGAGGCACGCTACATCATGACTCGACGTGTGGCCATCAACGGCCTGGGACGAATCGGACGCGCGATGCTGAAGCTGGTGCTCGACGAACCGGCGTTCGAGCTCGTCGCCGTCAACGACCTGGTCGAGGGCGAGAACCTCGCCTATTTGCTGCGCTTCGACACCGTGTACGGGCGCTACTCGAAGTCCGTGGCGGTCGACGGCGGCGATCTCGTCGTGGCCGGGCAGCGGATCCGGACGCTGCACAGCCGCGATCCTGCGGAACTGCCGTGGCAGGAGCTCGGCGTCGATCTCGTGTTCGAGTGCACGGGCGCGCTGACCCGGCGCGAGGATCTCGAGAAGCACGTTCGCGCGGGCGCAAAGTTCGTCCTGCTGTCCGCACCCTCGAAGGATGGCGAGGTCGAGACCGTGGTGCACCGCGTGAACGCGCCCGGCGACCAGAGCAATATCATCTCGTGCGCAAGCTGCACGACGAATTGCATCACCCCGATCGTCGAGATCGTCGGCCGGCGTATCGGCCTCAGGAAAGCGGTCATGACGACCGTGCATGCGTACACCTCCAGCCAGTCGCTCATTGACGGGCCCAGCCGGCAGTTCCGCCGCGGCCGGGCGGCAGGCGCGAACCTCGTACCGGCCAGCACAGGCGCGGCACGGGCGACGACGCGGGCACTGCCGCAGTATGACGGTCTCTTCGACGGTGTTGCGGTGCGGGCTCCCATACCCGTCGGCTCGATCGCGGATGTCACCTTCATCACAGCGCGGAGCACGTCCGTGGAGGAGGTGAACCGGATCTTCACGGAAGAAGCGGAGAGCGAACGCTATGCGGGCGTACTCGGCGTGTCGCGCGACCCGTTGGTGTCATCGGACATCATCGGCGATCCGCGCGCCTCCGTCGTCGACCTCGAGCTCACCCGGGTGGTCGACGGGGACCTGGTCAAGATCATGAGCTGGTACGACAACGAATGGGGCTACGCGAACCAGTTGCTGCGCGAAGCGCAGTCCCTGGCGCCAATCAATGCAGCGTAGAACGGTATTCACCGTTCGGCCGGGCCGACGTCACAGGCCGAGCGCATCCAATGCCAGCGTGGAGTGTGCGTAGGAGCCGCCGGCCCGCATCTCCGCCGCGACCCAGATCGCCTCCATGATTTCTTCCGGGCTCGCGCCGGCCTTCCTCGCGGCCTTGGTATGACCGCGGATGCAGTAGGGGCACTGTGTCACGTGCGCGGCGGCAACGGCGATCAACTGCTTGGTTTTTACCGGCAACGCTCCCTCGGCAAAAACGGCGTCGCTGAAATTTGTAAAGGCGTCGTGGATGTGAGGCGCAAGCTGCTTGCGGGTTGCGGCACGGTCGGATGTCATTTGCGGGTATAAGTCTGTCGACACGATGATTCTCCAGTGGGATTGAAGCTCGTTCGCTTCAGTTGATGCTGGCTTGATGAGCCGTATGATGGATGTCGGGCGCGCCGGCAGAGCGCCGGGGAACCGCCATTTCCAGGTTTTCGTTGGCGAACTCCCAGTTGATCAGGTGCTCCAGGACGTTACGAACATAGTTTGCCCGGAGGTTCTGGTAATCCAGGTAATACGCGTGTTCCCACACGTCGATCGCGAGCAACGGTACCTGGTTCCTGACGAGTGGATTGACGGCATTTCCGGTCTGCATGATCTCGAGATGCCCATCGTTCACTACGACCCACGCCCACCCGCTGCCAAAAACGCCCATCGCTGCACTATGCAGCCACTTCAGGAATTGCTCGTAGCCATGGAAATCGCTTTCGATCCTGGCGGCGATGGCGCCGCTCGGTGAATGGCCGCCTTCCGGATGGAGCGACTTCCAGTAGAACTCGTGATTCCATGCCTGTGCCGCGTTGTTGAACAAAGCCGTGTCACCTTTCTCGTGCGCTGCAAGCATGATCTCCTCGAGGGAGGAATTGACCAATCCTGCTGCCTCGGCGAGCTGGTTGGTTCGCGCTATGTAGCCCGCGTGGTGTTTGCCGTAGTGCAGGTTGACAGTGGCGCGCGAAATGTGGGGCTCGAGCGCGGAGGCCGGAAAGGGCAGCGGAGGCAGGGAGAGTGTCATGAACGTGTACTCACAGTGGTGTAAATGTCCGGGTTGATCTCCGCGGGAACGCCGCGCGGGTAGCGCTTCAGCCAGGGCCTTTGCGGTCCCGTCCTGTCAGGGAGCGACGGGGCGATTGCTTGTTCAGTAGCGTGCATAGTTCACCTGCAAGCTCACGATGTCGGCAGCCGAGTCGTACATTCCGTCAAGCAGGCTGGCGGTGGAGCCAACCCGGGAGATGGCCGTATCGCGGATGAATAAATGGGCGTAGCCGACGTCCACCGTGATGGCCGGGCTGAAGCGATGGCTGAGGCCCAGCGCGAGCCATTGACGATCGTTGTCGGGCAGCCGCGAGGACCGCGACATCGCGTCCGGCACGGGAGACTCGTCATAGGCGTAACCGCCGCGAACGGTCCAGCGTTCGTTCAAGTCGACGATCACGCCCGCGGAAATGCGCCAGGCGTCGTCCCAGTTCAGGACCTCCGCGGAGCGCGGCGCCAAGGGATTGCTGAAGTCCAGGCGCAGCTCCGGAATATCGGCCCAGTCCGTCCAGGAGAGATCGCCCACGAACGCAACGTTGCGGGAAAGCCGCTGGAACACGCTGACCGAAGCGGTATCCGGCAGCGATACGCTTGCGGCAATATCACTGTCCGCAAAGGTGGCATTCAGCGCCGCACCCAGCGGGCCGAGCGCGGCGAAGCCGCCGAGTGTTGCCGGCTCCGAGAAGGCCGCTTCGCCGGTCAGCGTGTGATTGATCTGCGAGCGATACGCCAATCCGATGCGGGTAGCTTCCGACGGCGACCATAACAGCCCGACATTCACGCCGACGCTGGTGTCATCGGCCTTGTTGACCACGAAACCGTCGTACATGCCCTGGCCGGGAATGCTGCCGTTGGGACAGGCGCCGCCTGCCGCCGCGGCGCAAATCGCGGCAAAGTCGATGGCATTGGTCAGCTCGGCGTCGATGTAGCTGATGTTAAGCCCCGCACCAATCGACAGATGCTCGTTAACAACATATGCGAACGCGGGGTTCAGGTTGAACGTGACGATTTCCGACTTGACGGCCTGGTAGCGCCCGATCCAGTCGGGATCGTATTGCGTGGTCAAGCCGAAAGGGGCGTTCAGCCCCACGCCGAAATAGAGGCGCTCGGACAACGGCTGCACGTAGTACAGGTTGGGGACGATGGCCGATTCCCCGCCGCCGTTTGCGCTGTTTCCGGCCATCCCGATCGCACCGCCCGGCAACAACTGCCCGGACGCGGAATCTGCAAAGTCGAACGTGGGATCGATGAAGTGCGTTGAGAGCTGGAAGGTGGTGTCGAGGCGCGTCATGCCGGCCGGGTTGAACCACACGGTGCTGCCGTCCTCCGCGATGGCGGCACCGCCCGCGAACGCGACGCCGAGCTCCTTGGCGCTATTTTCGGTAATCGCAAAACCCGCCGCCTGTGCCTGGCCGAGGAGGAGGAAGGGGCCGAGGAGGAGCGCGAACAACAGGCGTCCCGGGTGCCGATGAGGTGGGGTCAAGTCCGTCATGTCCGTACTCCTCTGGGTAGGAATATGAGGGTACGACCGGCTTTTATATTTGACAAACGATGAATATCGGCACTTAAGATCGGAATATCCGATTCTAATTAGCGGCCATGCGCCGCTGCCGGCTCGGGCAGGCGGGTCAGCTTGCAGCGATCTCCGCGGCGATCTCGCGGAGCTGCGCCAGCGCCGGATCGAAAACCTCGCGATCGTGTTCCGCCGGATAAACGAGGTAGGCCGGCAGGGTAAACGCCGGCGCTTCCGGCACCTCCTGCAATTGGCCGGTGGCCAGGTGCTTGGCAGCCACGCGCCGCGGAAAGTAACCGGAGCCGCCGCACGCGAGAATGTGCTGGAGTCCGAGCCAACCGATGTTGGCCGTGAGCCCCGGGCCGGTGAAATCCGGAAAGTAGGTGCTGTGCCGCGCGCGGAACTCCGCACCCCAGTCGATGTACACGTAGTTGGGACCCATGGCCGGAGCCCCGGCGGCGGTTGCCGTTACCACGAGGATCAACTCTTCCTCGAAGAGCGGTTCGACGTGCAAGCCGGGCCGGCTCTGCGGCGTATACATGACGCCGATGTCAATGCGCCCGTCGACGAGCCCCAGCATCAGGTCCTCCGAGAAGCCGATTTCGGCCACTACGGCGATATCGGGCTGGGTGGCGCGCATGACCGGCAACCATCGCAGCAACAGATCTTCCCAGATGCCGAAGCGGGCGCCGATCGTCAGCGAGGCCCGATAACCCCGTGGAACGCCGACATCCTGCCGGGCCTGTTCCACGGTACGCATCAGATTGACCGCGTGCTTCTGGAACTGGCGTCCGGCCGCGGTCAACGTGGTGCCTGCCTTGTTGCGCACGAACAAGCGGCAGCCGAGCTGCTCCTCGAGCGACTGGATTCGGGAGCTGACGGTCGACTGGGTAACGAACAGGCGTTCGGCGGCTTTGACGAAATTGCCGGCCGCGACGACGGTCAGGAAGGTGCGCGCCAACTCGGTGTCCATTATCGATGTGATCTCCCCGAAAACCCGTGCAGGGGCTTTTGCGATATTAGTATGCTGCAAAATACGCCTCCGCATCCCCGGCGCTTACAATCGGCCGAACAAAAGCAGGAGCACGCCATGCCGTCACTCGAAGGGCAGACAATCCTCATCACCGGCGCCTCGCGAGGCATCGGGGCCGCCACGGCGCAAGCCGCCCTCGAGGAAGGCGCAATCGTGATCGGCAGTTATCGCCAAGGTCCCGGTGCTCTCGAGAAGCTCGCGGATGAGTACGGCAAGGCACGCGTCCTCGCGCTGCAAAGCGATCTCGCCACCACCCGCGCCGGCGCCGCCCTGTGGCATAACGCGCTCGCCCAGGCCGGTCGGATCGACGCGCTCGTCAACAACGCGGGCATTGCGCCGATGAGCGGCATCGACGACGACGACGAGGCCTGGTACCGCGACTGGGCGGACGTGCTGGCCGTCAATACCCAGGCCGTCGCCGACCTCTGCCGCGAGGCCGTGCGAAGGTTCACGGAGACGGGCGGCGGCCGCATCGTCAACGTCGCCAGCCGCGCCGCGTTCCGCGGCGACACGATCGACGGCCTGCACTACGCCGCGAGCAAGGGCGCGGTCGTCGCGCTGACGCGCTCCATCGCGCGCGGCTATGCCAAGGATGGCGTGCTGGCGTTCATCATCGCACCCGGCTGGGTCAAGACGGACATGGCTTCGGTGATTTACGAACCGGGGCATGCCGGATACGAATCCGCGCTCACCGAAATCCCGATGGGGGACGCGGCACCGCCGGAGCAGGTGGCGAACATGATCGTGTTCCTGCTCTCCGGCAAGGTGGACCACGCGACCGGCGCCACCTTCGACATCAACGGCGCGAGCTACGTCCGCTAAGTCGGCGCGGCGCCGCTTAGCGCGCGGGGTTCGTTCAAAACGGCTGGCGCTCCGTCATCGCCCGATCGATCGCCGCCGCTGCCGAAATCAGCGCGAGATGGGTAAACGCCTGCGGGAAATTGCCGAGGTGCTTCGCATCGAAGCCCAGCTCCTCGGCATACAGCCCGAGGTGGTTCGAATAACCGCTCATCTTCTCGAATAACAGGCGTGCCTTGTCGACCTGGCACGAGCGCGCCAGGCACTCGCAGTACCAGAACGAGCACATCGTGAAGCTGCCTTCCTCGGAGCTGTCGAGACCTTCGAAGTCGATCGCATCGTCGTCGTAACGGTGCACGAAAGCATCGACGACCAACTGCTTCTCGACGGCTTCCATCGTGGACAGCCAGCGCGGATCGATGGGCGAAATGAACTTGACCATCGGCATCAGAAGCACCGACGCGTCGACATTGTCGGCGCCGCGGAACTGGACGAACGTCTGCAGCTTCTCGTTCCAGAACTCCTGGTGAATCGACTGGAAGATCCGGTCGCGGACACCGCGCCAGCTTTCCACCGGCGCGGGGAAGGACGCCATCTCGCTCAGCTTCAGTGCGCGATCGAGCGCGACCCAGCACATGAGCCGCGAATGCAGGAAGTGCTGCACGCCGCCCCGCATCTCCCAGATACCTTCGTCCGGCTGGTCCCAGTTCCTGCAGACGTATTCAATGGTCTGCTTGAGCTGCTGCCAGCCGCCGTAGGACATGGGCGAGCTGTACTTGTGCGCGAGATAGATGCTGTCGATCAGCTCCCCGTAGATGTCCAGTTGGAGCTGAGTGTTCGCGGCGTTGCCGATCCGCACCGGCCGGCTGCCTTTGTAGCCCTCGAGATGCTCCAGCACCTCTTCCTCCAGATCGTTGCCGCCGTTCAACCGGTACATCACGTTCAGCGAGCCGTCGCTGGCGCTGTTTTCGTAACGATCCGAAATCCATTCGATGTAGCGTGACGCTTCGTCGCGAAAACCGAGCTTCAGGAGCGCGTGCACGGTAAACGCCGAGTCCCGGATCCAGCAGTAGCGGTAATCCCAGTTGCGCGTGCCGCCGATCGATTCCGGCAGGCCGAACGTCGGCGAGGCGACCATCGAGCCGTGGCGCCGCGAGATCAGCAGCTTGAGCGCCAGCGCGGAGCGCTTGACGAGATCCTCGGCAAATCCCTTGTATTCCTTTTCGCCGATCCACTCCCGCCAGAACTGCGACGTCTCCTGCAGGATCTCATCGACCGAATCGAGTGCCAGCGGCACCTCGGCCGAGTCGTCGCAGTGATAGGTGAAGGTGACCTGCTCTTTTTCGCGCAGCGTGAGGCGGCACGAGGCGCCGCCGTCCTCGATGCTCATTTCCCTCTGGCTGTAGAGCCTCGACGGTGAGACGCTTTCGCTACCGCATTCGAACCGCACCGAGTACTTGTCGCGGTCCTGCACGGCGCGCGTTTCGGCGCGGGCGTAGTCGAACGCCGGGAAGCAGCGCATGACGATGTCGTTGTCGCCATGAATCGACTTGACGATGCGCACGAGCTGGTGACGGCTGGACGTCCAGGTCAGCGGCATGAAATCGATGATCTCGAGGATGCCCCTGGCCGACAGGAAGCGGGTCACGAGGACATTCGTGTCCGGCAGGTACATCTGGCTCTCTGTCCAGTCGTTCGATTCCGGGCGAATCTGGAAGTAGCCGCCCTTGTCCTTGTCGAGCAACCGCGCGAACACGGACGGTGAATCGAAATCGGGATAGCAGTAGAAATCGACGGAACCGTTATGGCCGATCAGCGCGACGGTGTCGAGGTTCCCCACGATCCCGTAACTGCCGATCGGCGGATAATCCGTGTTCACGCTTTTTTTTTCTTGCATCGATAAACCTGCCGAATGCTTGTGAGCCTGCCTGTTGGAGCCCGCAGGGTGGGCGATCGGGCGATGATGCTGGCGCGGCGCCGGAGACGAGAATCGTTCCCTGCCTGCCCGGCCAGTCTAACACGCGACCCTGTGACCTGTAGGAGCGCGTCTCACGGGCGACTGGCTGTCGACCGCCGCGTCGCCCTGTAGGAGCCCGTCTCACGGGCGACCGGGTGTCGACCGCCGCGTCGCCCGTGAGACGGGCTCCTACGCGGCCGGCACGACCTCCGCGCCGGCATCCACGTGCAGGAAGCCGTGGCACAGGTACAGCACCACCGTGAACAGGATCAGCGCGTTCGCCTGGTGCGCCGCGCCGAGAATCGTCGGCACCATCAGGAGCAGCGTCGAGATGCCGAGCGCCACCTGCAGCACCGCGACGTGCAGCAGGGCATGGACGCCCCGCCTCAGCCGGCGTGGCATCGGCGTCCTGCCGGCAAACCACCAGTAAACGACGATAGTGAAGAACGTGGTGATGGCGAGGATCCGGTGATCGAACTGCACCGCCGCTACGTTCTCGAACAGGTTCAGCCACTTTGGCTCGATCGCGAAGGCGCCCGGCGGAATCCAGTAGTCGCCCATCTTCGGGAAAGTGTTGAAGACGAGCCCTGCGTCGAGTCCGGCGACGAACGCGCCGGAGACCACGGTAATCAGCACGAGCACGGCCAGCGCCACGGTGCGCCCGAACCAGGGATGGCGTATGGTTTGCCGCTCCCGCTGCAGCAACGAGAGCGCCACCCAGAACATGTACGCGTAAATGGAAATCGCGGCCACCAGGTGCGCCGCGAGGCGGTACTGGCTGACCCGCGGGTCGTCGACCAGTCCGCTCTTTACCATGTACCAGCCGAGCAGCCCCTGCAGGCCGCCGAGCACGAACATGAGCGCGTATTTCGGCCATTCGCGCTTCCTGATGTAGCCCTTCCACACGAACCAGACGAACGGCAGGGCAAAAGCGAGGCCGATGAGGCGCCCGAGCAGGCGGTGCAGGTACTCGAGCCAGAAGATGCCCTTGAATCCGCCGACGTCCATGTCCGGATTCACCAGCCGGAACTCGGGCGACTGTTGGTACAGCTCGAACGCGCGTTCCCAGTCGTCCGCGCCGAGCGGCGGCAGGACGCCCATGATGGGCCGCCAGTCGACCATGGAGAGTCCGGAGCCGGTCAGGCGGGTGACGCCGCCCAGGATGACCATCGCGAACACGAGCCCGCAGAGCACGAACAGCCAGCGCGCAACTTTGCGGTCGTTTTCGAGCGATGCGTCGTTCACTGTATCCATGAGGGACCCGGTTTGCCGCGCGCATGTTAGCAGACCAGGGTCTGTCGACACGCGCCCGATCGCCGCAGCGGGACCTTTTTTCCGCAAGGCGGTGTTGCGGCTCGCTTACGTAGCGGTGCTACGCTGCGCTCCCCGCGCCTTGCCTTGCGAAAAAACGGCCTCCGCTGCGGCGATCGGCCGCATGTCGACAGACCCTCGCTTCTGCGTGCTAGGCTCTGCGCCGGTTGGTAACGACGCGGGGAGCCCGAGCGTGCGCCTGGAACAATGCTGCAGGACGGCCGATTTCCGCCGGCTGGCGCAAGCGCGCCTGCCGGCGCCGATTTTTCACTACATCGACGGCGGTGCCGACGACGAGTGCACGCTGCGCCGCAACACGGCGGCGTTCGAGGAATACGACCTCGTGCCGAACGTGTTGACCGGCGTCGACAGCGTCGACCTCACGACCCGCGTGCTCGGGCAGGAGCTCGCCATGCCGCTGTTCTTCTCGCCGACGGCCATGCAGCGGCTGTTCCATCCGGAAGGCGAACGAGCGATCGCCGCCGTCGCGCACGAGTTCGGGACGATGTTCGGCGTGTCCACCATCGGCACCTGCAGCATCGAGGAACTGGGCGCCCTGAACGACGCGCCGAAGCTGTTCCAGATTTACGTGCACAACGATCCCGGGCTGACGTCCGACCTGATCGCCCGCTGCAAGGCGGCGGGCTTCGATGCGCTGGCGCTCACGGTCGACACGATCGTGCCGGGCAACCGCGAGCGCGACGTCGTGACCGGCATGACGACGCCGCCGAAACTGACGCCGAAAAGCATCCTGAGCTTCCTCACGCATCCGCGCTGGACGCTCGGCTACGTCATGGGCGATCGCTTCGATTTGCCGAACGTGTCGGCCTACGTGGACCAGGGTTCCAGCGTCTCCACTTCAGTTGCGTCTTACCTCCACACGCAGATGAAGCGCTCGATCGCCTGGGACGACGCCGCGAAGATGATCGAGGCGTGGGGCGGTCCGTTCGCGCTCAAGGGCGTCATGTCGGTTGATGACGCGCGGCGCGCCGTGGACATCGGCGCCAGCGCGATCATGCTCTCGAACCATGGCGGCCGGCAGCTCGACGGCGCGCGCGCGCCGTTCGACCAGCTTCCCGCGATCGCCGACGCGGTGGGCGGGCAGATCGAGATCATCGTCGACGGCGGCATCCGGCGGGGCACGCACGTGCTGAAGGCGCTGGCGATGGGCGCCACCGCCTGTTCCGGCGGCCGGATGTACCTGTACGCACTGGCCGCGGCCGGCCAGGCGGGCGTCCGGCGCGCAATGACCTGCCTGCGCCAGGAGCTCGAGCGCAACCTGATGCTGATGGGCTGCCGCACGCTCGCCGAGCTCGACCCCTCGAAGCTGGCCCGCCGAGCCTGATCCGGCCTGTAGGAGCCCGTCTCACGGGCGACCCGCGAAAACGCCACCTGCCTGCGCTACCATGCAAACTCTGGTAACGAGCAGGAACCCAGCACCATGGTCACCACCAGGACAAAGACCGCGGGCCGCGAACCCGACGCCCGCAATCCCATGGGCACGGACGGCTTCGAGTTCGTCGAATACGCCGCTCCCAACCCCGAGCGCCTGCGCGAGCTCTTCGCGCGCATGGGGATGCCGGCCGTCGCGCATCACCGCTCGAAAGACGTGACGCTGCACAAGCAGCGCGACATCAATTTCATCGTCAACGCGGAGCCCGACAGCTTCGCGCAGGAGTTCGCGCGCCGGCACGGGCCCTGCGCCTGCGCCATGGCGTTCCGCGTCAAGGACGCGAACTACGCGCTGAATCGCGCGGTCGACCTCGGCGCCACCGCCGTCCCGGGCGATCCGGGACCGATGGAGCTCAACATCCCGGCGATCGAGGGGATCGGCGGCAGCCGGCTCTACCTCGTCGACCGTTACGGTGCCCCGTCCATCTACGACATCGACTTCCGCTACGAGCCCGGCTGGCAGGAGCAGGCGGCATCGCTGGACACCGGCCTTACCTACATCGATCACCTGACGCACAACGTGCACCAGGGCCAGATGAAAGTGTGGGCCGAGTTCTACGAGAAGCTGTTCAACTTCCGCGAGATCCGCTACTTCGATATCGAAGGCAAGCACACGGGCCTGTTCTCGAAGGCGATGACGAGCCCCTGCGGCAAGATCCGCATCCCGCTGAACGAAAGCCAGGACGACAAGAGCCAGATCGAGGAATACCTGCGCGATTACAAAGGCGAAGGAATTCAGCACATTGCGCTCGGGACGGACGACATCTACAGCACCGTCGACCGGCTCAATGCGAAAGGCGTCGCGCTGCAGGACACGAACGACACCTATTACGATCTGGTCGACGAGCGCATTCCGGGCCACGGCGAGCCGGTGGAGGAGCTCCGCAAGCGCCGCATCCTCATCGACGGGGCGCCCGCAAAGAACGAAGGCCTGCTGCTGCAGATTTTCACGAAGAACGTCATCGGCCCGATCTTTTTCGAGATCATCCAGCGCAAGGGCAACGAGGGATTCGGCGAGGGCAATTTCAAAGCGCTGTTCGAGTCCCTGGAGCAGGACCAGATCCGCCGCGGGGTGCTCGGCGACTCCCCCTGACCGGAAAACGGGGACTGTCCCGAGTTTCGGTCCCCATTTTTCCTGCCATTTTTTGCGGTTTTCCGGCCCAAATATCGCGCCCGTGCCCCCGATTGCAGGTAAACTGTGGCTCGCACCGCCTCATAGCGGGGCATGCGTGACGCCGTCTTTCAGGGCGGCGAGCTATACAGTGAGGTTGTTATGGCAGGCGAAAGAGTGACCGGAACCGTCAAGTGGTTCAACGACGACAAGGGGTTTGGCTTCATCGAGCGCGAGGGTGGGCAGGACGTGTTCGTCCATCACAGCTCGATCCAGATGGAAGGCTTCAAGTCCCTTAAGGAAGGCCAGAAAGTCACGATGGAAGTGACGCAGGGCCAGAAAGGACCGCAGGCGGAAAACGTTATCGCCGAATAAGCGAAGAACACACGGACGGTCGGCAACAACAACAGCAATCCGATCGATCCGGCAGGGCGGGGGAGACGATTCGAGCAGCCTGCAGGCTCGCGCGACGGCATGCCGCCACGACAGTCGCGATGTTTTATCAGGTGTTGCGCGGTTGTCCTTGCGCCTGTCATTTTCCTCCCACTTCCCTGATGGATGGGTAACCCCTTGAAACTACGCATTCAGGACAATTCCGTTCGCCTCCGGCTGACGCGCGGCGAGGTCGAGCGCATGCGGCAGGAAGGCCGGGTCAGCGCGACGGCGGCCTTCCCGGGCGGCTCGCGCCTCGAGTACGCCCTCGAGGCCTCGCAAGCCGCGGAGGGTGCGACGGCGCGGTTCGCGGCCGGCCGCCTGGCGGTCAGCGTACCCCGGATCAAAGTCGAGCAGTGGGCCGGCTCGGAGGAACAGGTCTCTATCGAGGGCACGCAATCGCTGGACGACGGCGGGCAGCTCGCAATCCTCGTGGAAAAAGACTTCCGGTGTCTCACCCCGCGCGCAGGCGAGGACGAGTCGGACATGTTCCCGCACCCGCTGCAGGACATCGAATCCTGCTGATGCCGGTTCGGCGGCCCTGACCGCCGCGCGCGACGTGCTAGAATCCGCGCCGCCGCCGCGGCCGGAACTACGATTCCGGCCATAAACCGGCCGGTACGAACCCTTCAGCCACCTTCCCGGCCTCCCTGGCAGATGAGGAAATCCGATGGCAGTTTTCGATGATTCCGCATTCGATGACCACGAGCGGGTGCTCTTCTGCCGGGACGCGGCGACCGGCTTGAGCGCGATCATAGCGATCCACTCGACCGCGCTCGGACCGGCCGCGGGGGGCTGCCGATTGTGGCACTACGAATCCGACGCCGCCGCGCTGCACGACGTGCTGCGCCTGTCGCAGGGCATGAGCTACAAGAACGCGATGGCGAACTTAAGCTTCGGCGGCGGCAAGGCCGTGATCCTGAAAACCGCCGATTTCGAGCCGAGCGAGGCGCTGTTCGAAAAGTACGGTGAATTCGTCGACCAGCTCGGCGGGAGCTACATCACCGCGGAAGACGTGGGCATGTCGGTCGAGATCATGGAGACGATCGCGCGACGCACGCCGTACGTCACGGGCTTGCCGCAGAAAGCCGGGCAGGCGGGCGGCGATCCGTCACCGAAGACCGCCTGGGGCATCTTCAAGGGCATCGAGGCAGCGGTCCGGTTCAAGCTGTCGCGCGGCGACCTGGACGGTTTGGCGGTGGCGGTGCAGGGCATCGGCCACGTGGGCTACAGCCTCTGCCGTTACCTGGCCGAGGCGGGTGCGAAACTCGTGGTCGCGGACATCAACGAGCAACGGGTCGCGGCCGCCCGGGAGGAGTTCGGCGCGCGCGCGGTCGGGCTGGACGAAATCCTGTTCCAGGAAGTCGACGTCGTGTCGCCCTGCGCGCTCGGCGCCATCCTGAACGAGACCTCGATCCCGAAGCTGCGCACGGCAATCGTCGCCGGCTCGGCCAACAACCAGCTCGAGACCGCCGCCGACGGCCAGCGCCTGGCGGATGCCGGCATCCTCTACGCCCCCGACTACGTCATCAACGCCGGCGGCATCATCAACGTCGCCGCCGAGTACTTCGGCACCGCCAACGACGAGGAAGTCATCCCCCAGATCGAAGCCATCGCCCCCCGTCTCACCAAAATCTTCGAGCAATCCGCCGCCACCAACCGCCCCACCAACGCCATCGCCGACGAGCAGGCCCGCCGCCTCATCCGGGATGGGGGTCGGACCAACGCAAATAATTGATCTGAAAAGACAAGAGTTGGAAAAAAGCCGCTGATTTCAGCGGGCGTTTACCTTATTGTTCAGCCGCTTACCCTGGTCCGGCCCCGCAAGACTTTCAGCATGGCTTCGGGGTCGGGGCGGTCGGAGGGCTGGCGGGAGAGGTTGGCGTAGCGGATGATGCCGGCGCGGTCGATGACGAGGGCGGCCGGCCAGACGGTGTGGTCGCCGTATTCGCGGCGGAATTCTTCCGGGACGCCGCTGCGGTCGAGGAGGCCGAGCTTTTCGGCGGCGTCCAGGGATTCGTCGAGCCAGAACTCGAATTCGACTTCGAAGAAGCGCGCCACCCGGCGTGTCGTTTCCAGCGGTTTCGGCGTGACCAGCACGAGATTCGCGCCGAGGTCCACGATGTCCTTGTAGTACGCCGTCAGGTTCTCCACCTGGGCGTTGCAGAACGGGCACCAGCCGCCGCGCACGAACAGGATGACGGCGGGCGTGCCGACCAGATCGGTGGAGCGCACGGGGTTGCCCTGCTCGTCGACGGCGCGGAACTCGGGCAGCGGCTTGCCCGGCCGCAGGATGTCGGGCACGGGATGCCCGCGCCGCCGCCGGAACGACCAGAATGCGAGGCCCGCGAATCCCGCGATCACCGCGCCGCCGATCCAGATCCATGCCGCCGCCAAGCGCGCTCTCCTATGTTTCCAGCACGATCTTGCCGATGTGCCGGCTCGATTCCATCAGTGCATGCGCTTCGGCGGCTTGTGCCAGGGGGAACGTCGAGTCGATGACCGGCTCGACCGCGCCGGCCTCGAGCAGCGGCAGGACGTGCCGCTCCAGGCTCTCCCGGATCGCCGACTTCTCCTCGATGGTCTGCGGGCGCAACGTGGACCCGGTGACCGTCAGCCGCTTGCCGAGCACCGCGCGCAGATCCAGCTCGGCCGTCGAACCCTGCAGGAAGGCGATGATCACGTAGCGTCCGTCCCGCTCCAGGAGATCGATGTTCTTCTGCATGTACGGCCCCGCCACCATGTCCAGCACGACGTCCACGCCGCGGCCGCCGAGGCGCTCCCGCACGGCAAGCGCCCAGTCGCCCTCGCGGTAGTTGACGGCATGTGCCGCCCCGAGCCGTTCGCAGAAGCGGCACTTCTCGTCGCTCCCGGCGGTGGTCACCACGGTTGCGCCGTTCGCCGCCGCGAGCTGGATGGCCGTCGTGCCGATGCCGCTGGCACCGCCGTGCACCAGCAGCGTCTCGCCGGCCTCGAGTCCCGCGCGCATGAAAACGTTGTAGTGCACCGTGAAGAACGTTTCCGGCACCGCGGCCGCCTGCGTGAAGGAAAAGCCGGCGGGCACCGGCAGGCAGTGCGCTTCGTGCACGCGGCAGTACTCCGCGTAACCCCCGCCGTGCGTGAGTGCCATGACGCGGTCGCCGATGCCGAACCGCGTGCTGCCCGCGCCCCGCGCCGCCACTTCGCCCGCGATCTCGAGTCCCGGCAGCGGGTCGGCGCCCGGCGGCAGCGGGTATAAGCCCCGCCGCTGCAGGACGTCGGGCCGGTTCACGCCGGCGGCGGCGACTTTCACCAGGAGCTCGCCTTGCCGCGGCTCCGGCACGGGCACGGTGACCGGCTCGAGCACTTCCGGCCCGCCGGGGCGCGCGATGCGCACCACCTGCATCTCACGCGGCAGCGTCTCAAGGAGTGCCAATGCCCCGTCCCATGCACGCCGATAAGTTTGTTGCGATAATCATTTGAAACCCAAGCAGCATGATAAAGCAGCCGTGACCGACAATCCCATTATCTGGCAGCCGAGCGAACAACGGCGAGTGCAATCGGCGATGTGCCGGTTCATGGCCGAACAGGCTATGGGCGACTACCGGCAACTGCACCAGTGGTCGATCGGGCAGCCGGCGGCGTTCTGGCAGGCACTCGTCGAATTCTGCGGCGTGCAGTTCAGCAAACCACCGGCTGAGGTGCTGCGCCAGCCCGGCGACATGACGACGGCCGAGTGGTTTGCCGGCAGCGAGCTGAACTTCGCCGCGCATCTCCTGCGCCGCGCAGGGAACGGTCCCGCGCTCATCTTCCGCGGCGAGAACGGTGCGCGGCGCGAGCTGTCGCGGGACGACCTGGGGAGCGCGGTGGCCGGGATCGCCGCCGCGCTGCGCGACACCGGCGTGCAGAAGGGCGACCGCGTGGCGGGATTCCTCCCGAACTGCCCCGAAGCGATCATCGCCATGCTCGCGACGTCCTCCATCGGCGCCATCTGGTCGTCGTGCTCGCCCGACTTCGGCATCAGCGGCGTGGTCGATCGCTTCGGCCAGATCGAGCCGAAAGTGCTCTTTTGCGCCGATGGTTACTTCTACAACGGCAAGCGCCTGGACTCCCTCGGCGCGGTCGCCGGCGTGGTCGAGCAGATCACGAGCATCGCGCGCACCGTCGTCGTCCCGTTCACCGGCGACGCCATCGACCTGCCGGCAACACTCGATGCCACGCCGTGGGACGATTTCACGAAGCAGGGCGCCGAGCTCTCGTTCCGCCCGCTCCCCTTCGATCACCCGCTCTACGTCATGTACTCCTCCGGCACGACCGGCGTGCCGAAATGCATCGTCCACGGCGCGGGCGGCACCCTCGTCCAGCACCTGAAGGAGCACCAGCTCCACAGCGGGATCGGCGACGGCGACCGTTTGTTCTATTTCACGACCTGCGGCTGGATGATGTGGAACTGGCTCGCGAGCGGGCTCGCCTCGGGCGCGACGCTGATCCTCTACGACGGCGCGCCGTTCGCGGGCGACGGCCGCATCCTCTGGCGCCTCGCCGAAGAGGAGCGCATCTCGGTCTTCGGCACCAGCGCCAAATACCTTTCAGCGCTCGAGAAAGCCGGCGTGCGGCCGAAGGACGAGTTCGAGCTGCCCGCATTACAGACCATCCTGTCGACCGGCTCGCCTCTCGCGCCGGCGAGCTTCGATTTCGTGTACGAACGGATAGCCGACGACGTGCAGCTATCCTCCATTACCGGCGGCACCGACATCATTAGCTGCTTCGCGGGCGGCAACCCCATGCTGCCGGTGCGGCGCGGCGAGCTGCAGTGCCTGGGCCTGGGCATGGCGGTCGAGATCTACAACGACGACGGCGAGCCGGTGATCGGCGAGCCGGGCGAGCTGGTCTGCACGCGGGCGTTCCCGTCCATGCCGGTCGGCTTCTGGAACGATCCCGACGATGCGAAATACCACGCCGCCTACTTCGAGCGCTTCGAAAGCGTCTGGGCGCACGGCGATTACGCCGAGATCACCGCGAGCGGCGGCATGATCGTGCACGGCCGCTCGGACGCGGTCCTGAATCCCGGCGGCGTGCGCATCGGCACCTCGGAGATCTACCGCCAGGTCGAGAAACTCGACGAGGTGCTGGAGAGCATCGCCGTCGGCCAGGACTGGGAGGGCGACGTGCGGGTCGTGCTGTTCGTCGTGCTGCGGCCCGGCCTCGTACTCGACGACGAGCTGCGAACGCGCATCCGCAAAGCCATCCGCGACAACACGACGCCGCGCCACGTGCCCGCGAAGATTCTCGCCGTGCCCGACATCCCGCGGACCATCAGCGGCAAGATCGTGGAGCTGGCGGTACGCGCGACCGTGCAGGGCCGCCCGGTGAAAAACACCGACGCGCTCGCGAACCCCGGCGCGCTCGAATATTTCCGCGACCGCCCCGAGCTGGCGTCGGACTAGTGTGAGCGCCGCGAGCAAGGACGGCCTCGCGATCCACGAAGGCGTCGTGCGCCCGGAATGGATCGACATCAACGGCCACATGAACGTGGCGTTCTACGTGCTCGCGTTCGACCAGGCGGTGGACGACCTCTTCGCGCGTGCCGGCATCACGGACGACTACATCCGCGAGACGGGCGGCACGACGTTCGCCGTCGAATCGCACGTGACCTACCGGCAGGAACTGACGGCGGCGCAGCCCTATCGTATCGAATCCCAGATCCTCGCCTACGACGAGAAACGCGTGCACCAGTTCCAGCGCATGTACCACGCCGGAGAAAACTACCTGGCGGCGACGGCGGAATGGATGAACCTGCACGTGGACCTCGGGACGCGCCGCGTCAGCCCTTGGCCGGATTTCGTCGTCCGCGCGCTGGAGGCAATCACGGCCGGGCAACCGCGATCGGCACTGCCGGAAGAGGCGGGCAAGCGCATGCGGATCGCGCAGCCGCTGTACGCCCTGGACCAGGGCATTGGCTGACTACCTGCTCGGCATCGACCAGGGCACGAGCAGCAGCCGTGCCGTCGTGTTCGATCGCCGCTTGCAGCCCGTCGCGAGCGCGCAGCAGGAATTCGCGCAAAGCTACCCGCAACCCGGCTGGGTGGAGCACGACCCGGAGGCGATCTGGAAGACGACGTTCGAGGTCACCCGGCGCGCGCTCGCCGACAGCCATGTGCCGGCCGCCGGCATCAAAGGCCTCGGCATCACCAACCAGCGCGAGACCACCCTCGTGTGGGACCGCGAGAGCGGCCGCTGCGTGTACCCGGCCATCGTCTGGCAGGACCGGCGCACCGCCGACCGCTGCCGCAAGCTGCGCAGCGACGGCATCGAGCAGATCGTGACGGAAAGAACGGGCCTGCTGCTCGACCCCTATTTCTCGGCAACGAAGCTCGCGTGGATCCTCGACAACGTCGACGGTGCCCGCCGGCTGGCGCACGGCGGGCGCCTCGCCTTCGGCACCGTCGATACGTTCCTCATCTGGCGCCTGACCAACGGCCGCGTGCACGCGACGGACGCCACCAACGCCTGCCGCACCATGCTGTTCAACATCCACACGCAGCAATGGGACGAAGAGCTGCTGCGGATCCTGAAGATTCCGCCGTCAATGCTGCCGGAAGTCAGGGATTGCACCGCCGATTTCGGCAACGCCGACGAATCCGTGCTCGGCACCGCGCTCCCGATCCGCGGCGTCGCGGGCGACCAGCAAGCGGCCCTGATCGGGCAGGCCGGTTTCGAGCCCGGCATGACCAAGGCAACCTTCGGCACGGGCTGCTTCGTGATCACCAACACGGGAACGCAGCCGGCTCCCTCGCGCAACAAGCTCCTGACAACAGTGGCCTACCGCCTGGACGGCAAGCCGACGTATGCGATCGAGGGCAGCATCTTCGTCGCCGGTTCCGCCGTGAAGTGGCTGCGCGACGACCTGCACCTGATCGAAACCGCGGCGGAAACTGAAAACATCGCCATCCGCACCGGCATCGTGAAGCACGTCCACGTCGTGCCGGCCTTCGCCGGCCTCGGCGCGCCCTGGTGGGACCCCGATGCACGCGGTGCCATCCTCGGCTTGACCCGCGACAGCGGCATCGCCGAGATCGTCACGGCGACGCTGCAAGCGGTTGCCTACCAGGCGAAGGATCTCTTCGACGCCATGGCCGAGGATGGTATGTCACCCAAGGTCGTCCGCGTCGACGGCGGCATGGCCGCGAATGGCTGGCTGCTGCAATTCCTGGCCGACATTCTCGACGTCACCGTGGAACGCCCGCGCAACATCGAGTCCACGGTGACCGGCGCGGCCGCGCTCGCGGGCCTGCAGAGCGGCATGCTCGATTCACCCGACGATGTCGCGGACTTGTGGCGATGTGATGCGGCCTTCGAGCCCCGCATGGACGAACCCCTCCGCCACAGCTTGTGCGACGGCTGGCGCAACGCCATCGCCCGCGTGCGCCGCACCGGCGACTGAAGGGGCTCAGGCCGGGCTTCGGCAAACTCGCCACGGCGGCCCCGGCCGGCGCGACAGAACAGGGGTGCTGCCCACCGCCGAGCGCCCGCAGCCGGCGCATTCACGAAACGGCCGCCGCGTCGACTGCCGACGCCGCAGACCGCCTATAATGGGGGCCGGTTCCGGGGAGCGGCACGCCGCCTCGCAAAAACCAGCGGCTTCCGATCGGGGATGCGGATGAGGAAATCGACCAACTTTCTGCTGCCGGTTTCGATTATTGCGCTCTATTACACGTTCTGGGCATTGCTCATGGCGTTCCTGCTCGCGCGCTTCCCGGAAATTCGCGACTTCTTCCCGGTCGGCGGGCTGGGCGACCTGGCGGGAAAAGTGGACGACCCGTTCGCCCCGGTGTATCCGGACGTCGCGGATGCGGTGCTGGCGCGGCAGGGGCCCCTGCGGCTGGCAATTGCCAGCGTCGGGGCCGGCATCCTGATCGTGCCCGTGTCCTGGGTCTACTTCATCACCAGCCGCACGAAGGAAGTGGACCAGTCGTTCGTCCAGACCATCGTGATCCTGCCGATCGTCGTCACCGGCATTTCGATGATCGTCCTGAACAGCCTGGCGCTCGCCTTCAGCCTGGCCGGCATCGTCGCCGCCGTGCGGTTTCGCTTCGCGCTGGAGCAGCCGGCCGATGCCATGTACATTTTCGGAGCGATCGCCATCGGCCTGGGCTGCGGTATCGGCTCGCTCGGCGTGGCGGGGGTCATCTCGATCGCTTTTGTCTACGCCAACCTGATCATCTGGAAATTCGAATACGGCAAATCGCTGTCGGGGCCGTTCTTTTCGATGCTGACCCGGCGCAGCCGTGTCGAGGACGATCTGGAGTAGGGTACCTTGAGCAGCGACCTGATCGATCCGCTGGAGAATTACCGGGAGCCCGAACGGACGCTCATTTTTGTCCATGGCCGGGATTTCAAACCCTCACCGGATGCGCTGCTCGACCTCAACACGTCGGCCATCGCGGCGGGGATCGAGCGCGACTTCCCCGGGATGCTGGATGCCTTCTACGCGCTGGACAAACGGCTCGCCTACTACGGCGACCTCGGCAATGCCTGGCTGCGCGCGGCCGGCAAGCACTATGACGAGAAGCTCGATATCAACGACCGCAAACAGGCGCTGCAGGAGATCCGCGGCCTGCAGAAGCGGAAGAGCTTCAGCCTGGGCCGTTACGAGCGCCTGCCCGGCAAGAACGCGATGCGGGAACTCGCCGCGGACTTCACCGCGCCGATGCTGGGCACGATCGGGCTGGCGGAACGCCTGATCGCAACGGCCGGTGGCGACGTCACCGAGTACTGGAACGCCGCGAGCGATTTCGGCACGCGCGTCCGGGAGCGCGTCCGGAGCGCGATCCTGGCCGCGTTCGAAGAAGGCCGGAGGATCATGCTGGTGTCGCACGGCACCGGCAGCATCGCCAGCTACGACGCGTTGTGGCAGCTATCGAACGATCCGGAATTTGCCGGGCGTTACGGGGAGCTCAAGATCGACAACTGGCTCACGCTGGGCTCGCCACTCGGGGATTCGATGGTTCGCAGGCGGCTGTTCGGCGCGCGGGCGAAGGGCAGGGAGCGGTATCCGGCGAATATACTCGTCTGGCACAACGTCTCGGCGGAAGACGATTACCTGTGCCACGACGGTTCGGTGAGCGACGATTACAGTGCGATGCTGCGCCTGCGGCTGGTCGGCAGCATTCGCGACTATCACATCTACAACCTGGCGGTGCGCTACGGCAGGTCCAACCCGCACAGCTCGCTCGGCTACCTGGCCCATCCCCGCGTAGCGAAGCTCGTTGCCGACTGGCTGCGCCTGTCCGGACCGGTCAGTCTGCCGAGTAGCATTCTGTGAGCAGGTTGTCTTCGACCGCTTCCGCATCCGCAATGTCTTCGTAAAATTCGCCGATATAATCCTCGGCTTCCCTGCGGACCCGGTCATCCATCCCGTCGATGGCCGACGGCAACTCGCTGATCGATGCCTGCCGCCGGCGGAATTGCGCCACCGTCTCTGCGATGACGTCGTTATGGGCGCACACGCCCCGATACTGCCGGCGGACGACGCTGCGGATACTGAGGCTGGGGTGCGGCTCTGCATAGCCCGCATCGACGATGCCGGAGAAGTCGAAATCGTAAGGAATCACGATGTAGACGCCGGGTTCCCGCGAGAACAGTTCGATGTTGTGGCAGCAATCCTTGCCCTGGTCCGGCCGAATCATCGAAAAGTCGGTGTTTCCGATCAGGTACTCGAAGACCGCGACCAGTCCGGCCTGGTTCTTTTCCAGCTTTGCGAAGTTCGCCTGCCTGACTTCCACCTTCCCGGCACCGATTCGTTCGGCCAGCCGGTCGTTGTCCTCGATGAAGAAGGCATAGCGCGTTCGCGAGTCGCCGTCCCGGTCGCTGTCTACGTAGGTCACGTGCATCAGCCGGGCGCGAAAGCTGTCGTCCGTCATGGCATTGAAGATTTTGTACGCCAGGTATTCCTTCAGCACGTATTGTTCGTAGGCGTCGCTGCCGTTCTCGCAATGCGTGACGAGCTTGAGCTTGTCCTGGCCGGCGAACACGGTTCCCGCGACGTGGTTCTTGCGAAAATTCACGCGGATCGGCGCGAATTCGCAAGTGTCCTTCTGCCGCCGGTAGATGCCGCGGGTCCTGAGTTTCACGTCGAGGACGTGCTCGATGCCGGATGGATCGGCGTACGTCAGCGTGCCTTCGAGTTGTTCGGTTTCGCTGCGCTCGCGCATCAGGGTGCTGAATGGCGCCTCGATGCGCACGGCCAGCGTGTCCTGGCTGGCGAACAGGGGTTGCGCGGCCGTGTCCGGTTCGCTGACGGCGCTCTCACCGGCCGTTTGTGCGGCGGCGGGACAGGCGAGCAACATGAGCGAGAAGGCCGCAATCCGATTGCTGGCAGGGCTTATCGTAAGCATTTTTCGACACCCGGTACCGACTCGTCGGTGGCGTAATTTTAGCATGTGCGCCGGAGCGGCGCCGGACGCCGCGGCCTGCTACGCGGCACCCGGCGAGTCGATTACACTAGGCGCGCCGGTTACGACTGCCCAGGGCCTGCCCCATGAACGCCAGCCAGTCTTTGCGCTCCCGCCTCTTCAGCATTTCGCTTTTGCTGTTCTTGCTGTTGTCAGCGGCCGGCGCGCGGGCCGCGGACTGGCGCTGGTCGGGCGTGGAGCGGATCGTCGCCGTAGGCGACGTGCACGGCGCGTACGATTCGCTCGTGCGGACGCTCGGGAATGCCGGCATCCTCGATGGAGAAAACCGCTGGGCCGCGGGAGCCGCCCATCTCGTCGTCACCGGCGACATGCTGGACCGCGGACCGGATTCGCGGAGGGTGATGGACCTGCTGATGCGCCTGGAAGGCGAGGCCGTGGCAGCGGGCGGCCGGGTCCACGTGTTGCTCGGCAATCACGAGGTCATGAACCTGGTCGGCGATCTTCGCTACGTCTCGGCAGCCGAGTACGCGGCGTTTGCGGACGAGGAATCGCCAGCCGAGCGGGCGCGCGGCCTCGAGGTCTTCAGCGCCTCGCGAGCGGGGACCCTGGATGAGGCCGCGCTCAAAGCGGAATTCGCAAAGCGTGCGCCGCCCGGTTTCTTCGCGCACCGGCGGGCATTCGCTCCCGACGGGCGTTACGGCCGGTGGCTGCTGGAAAAGCCGTTCATCGTCGTCATCAACGATACCGCGTTCGTGCACGGCGGCCTGTCATCGATGGTGACGGAGCTCGGGCTCGAGGGCATCAATGGCGGCCTGAAAGCCGAGCTCGCGTCCTACGCGCGGTTCGTGCAGGAATTGACGGACGCGGGCGTCCTCGACGCGACGGAGAATTTCTACCGGCGCGCGGCCCTGCTGCAGGCGCTGCCGGAAGACCCGCAGCGGTCCGCGGACATCGAGGCGGCGCTAGCCGGCGTCGTGGCGCTCCAGGACGCCGCGATCCACCATCTGGACAGTCCGGTCTGGTACCGCGGCAACGTGGCTTGCAGCGCGCTCATCGAAAGCGACAAGCTGGACGCGGCGCTCGAGCGGATCGGCGCGGCGCGCGTCGTCATCGGTCACACGCCGACGATTACCGGCGAGCTGCAGCTTCGGCTCGGCGGGCGCGTCGTGGAAATCGATACGGGCATGCTGGCCGCGGCGTATGGCGGCAGCGGGCACGCCCTCGTCATCGAAGGCGGCCGTCTGCACTCGATCGGCGAAGCGAGCTCCGAGCCCACCGCGCCGGTCCCGCAACCGCGTTACGCCGGAAAGGACGGGAGCGCGCTGTCGGCAACCGAGCTCGAGCACGTCCTCGACGCGGGCGAGATTCCGGCCGTGCGCGATGGAGCGGGGCAGAACCTGGTCGAGGTCCGGGCGGGCGGCGCGAGCGTGTCGGCGCTGGTCGTCGAGACATCCGGTGACGAGGATTTTGCGCCGGAGGTGGCGGCCTGGCGCGTGGACAGGATGCTGAACCTCGGCATGGTGCCGGTCGCCGTCGCCCGCGACATCGAAGGCGACGCGGGTGTCCTGCAATGGCTCCCGGCCGGCACGATCGACGAGGCGGTCCGCCGGGAGCGCGGCGAAGGCGGCGCGGCCTGGTGTCCGCTGCCGCAGCAGTGGAACGCGATGTACGTGTTCGATACGTTGATCGGCAACTCCGCGCGGCGGCCGCAAAGCATGTTGTACCAGCCGAACGACTGGGAGCTGTTGCTGGTGAGTCACGGCGGCGCCTTCAGCACGGACAAGCGGCGCCCCCGCTACCTCGAGGAAGTGGACCTGCAACCGGGGCCGGCTTGGGTCAAAGCGCTCGAATCACTGACGGATGAGAGACTGGAGGCCGAGCTCGGCGACGTGCTCGACGGCAAGCGGCTACGGGCGATGGCGGCGCGGCGAGACCGACTGCTGGCGAATGCCGCGGAACGCGAACCGGCGAGCGACCAGGAGCGCGATCCGCCTCAGTAGCGGGCGATCATGAAGTCGATGCCTTGCTGCATCGTCCGCCGCCAGGCCGCTTCGATGGCGGCGTCGGCCTCCGGGTCGAAATCGCGAATGGTCTCGAGCAGGCATTCGAGCCACAGGTCATACAGCCCGGGCCGGATATCGAGATGCCTGTGGTCGTGCCGGATTGCCCGCAGCTCGAGGCCCTGCCAGGCCTCGGGATCGCCGCCGACCGCCCTGAACAAAAGGTAGAATGATTCCCGCAGCGCACGTGCCTGGGTTTTGAGGTCCGTGCCGGTGAACTTGGCGGCCACCTCGTCCGAGGATTCGCTGAAACGCCGATAGAACGTTTCGAAGAACTCCTGCCGGCGGCGCGTGCAGCGCTCGAGGCTGTCGTTCACCAGTTCGATGTCGTTCTCGTTCGACATACGCAACACGCTGTTTCGAGAGCCGTAAAGCGGTGCACTTCGGATGCCGTTACGGGTGCGTCGGGGACCCCGTGAGTGTCTCGATCTTGTTCAGCAGGCGAGCGAGGTTCACGGGCTTGGTCTCGTACTCGTCGCAGCCGGATTCCATCGCCCTGTCGCGGTCACCCTGCATCGCGTGCGCGGTCAGGGCGATGATCGGGATGCCCCGCGTGTCCGACTCGCCCTTGAGCACTTTGGCCGCGGTCCAGCCGTCCAGGGTCGGCAGGCTCATGTCCAGCAGGATCAGGTCCGGTGCACTGCTGCGCGCGAGCGAAATGCCGTCCGCGCCGTCCATCGCCAGCAGCACCTCGAACCCTTTGCGACGTAGCCGGCGGCTCAGCATGTCGCGGTTCATTTCATTGTCCTCGACGAGCAGTATCTTGAGCATGGGACTGTCCTGTGACTGATATTGAGCCGTTCCCGCAATCTCCCGCACGAGACCTGGTGACCGACCGTCAATCATATATCTCCTGGGCCAGCACGACGACACGGTCATCCGCGCCGAACCGCCAGGTCTCGCCACGGTCGGGGTTCAGGATGACGCCGTGGCCCTCCGGCCGGCCTGCCAGGCTGATGCCGAGCGCGGTTTCCATCATGGACTGGGCGGAGTATTGCAGGTCGCGGAAGGAGCACGGAGCGCCCGGTTCGACGTAACGGCTGGCCGGCTTCAGGCAGATTTCGGTGCCGCCCGCGCTCAACAGCTCGCGGTAGATGCTCTCGAGCACCGGTTGCTGGGAAATCTGCGTCAACTGCATGCTGACGATCTCCGGGCTGACGATGATCTCCTGCGCGGCGGTACGGGCAACGAGGTCCCGGTCGCGCGGATCGTGGATCTCGGATACGACATGGGCCCGCGGCCCGCCTGGCGCCGACTTCAGGATGTCCCCGAGCAGGAGCAGGACCATGATACTCCTGGCGTCCGGGTCGTCATCGTTCGATTCGTCCGCCAGCGTGATGATGCAGTCGTACGCGGCCGGCTCGAGGGAGCGCAGGAAACCCGCGGATACGGTGTCGCCGGCGCTGAAGCTGATTTCGATATTGCGATAAGAGCGGGTGGCGTAGCGGTCCAGCCGCCGGCGGACCTCCTCGTCATCGAAGCCGGAAACCACGTGGAGATGGCTGCCCGGCGCGACGTGGCCGTCGAATTCGCGCAGGATGTCGTGCACGTTGTCGTTGAAGCCGAGCACGAGAATGCGGTTGAGCGGCGCCTTGCGGTATTTTTCCGTCCGCGCGATCTTTGACACGTGCGGCCTGGCCGCGGCGTCGTAGGGGGTGCCTTCCGCGGCGCACAGCAACACGAGCTGGTCGTCGGGGTCGATCGCGTAATCGGGCTCCGGGTTGAGCCCCGCGGCGTAGCGCGCCGCTCCGTCGGCCTCCTGCCGCCAGCTTATCCCGATGGGTATCGCCTGCGTAAAGCCGAACTGGATATCGCCGTAGCGCTTTCCAATACACGACGGCTCGTGCTTTACCCGAATGGAATTGCCGTCCGCGGACAGGATCTCCGAATACACCTGCGACAAGCCTTTCTGGCGGGCGGCCTGCACGATGATCTTGCCGATTATTTCACTGCTGGACACGACCGAGATCTGGTTACGGCCGGCGATCCGCGCGATGTCCGCATTCTGCTTGCGATTGACTTCCGCAACGAGCACCGGCCTGGTTTCCGCCCACGGGAAGGAGGACAGCAGCATCGCGGTCTTGATCGCTTCGACGTCCCGGCCCGAGGCATCCGCATCCCGGGTCCAGCCTGCCAGCACGATGATGCTGCTCGCGCGCTCGAATGCGACGCGCTTCAATTCGAGCAGGTTGCTCGACGAGCCGCTCCTCAGGATCAGCTTGAGCGGCGGACCGGGAATGCCCGCCGCGCGCAACGTCTCCTGCATCTCCGTGATCTCCGGGCGGCCCAGGATGACGACCCTGGAGCCGGATTTGGTCCGCCCCAGCAGCCGCAGTATCTGCACGACCTTGTTGCTCCAGCCGAGGATCAGGGTGTGCCCCGTTTCTTTCACGGGACTGTTGCCCTGCTTCAGCGCCGCCAGGCGGGTTTCCATCGACGTCGAGATGAAACCGATCAGGATGCCGAAGATCACCATGCCCATGATGGCGATCAGCAGGGAGATGACGGCGACCGGCACGGTCGCGCCGTAGTTTTCCTCGAAGAACCCGGGATCGATCAGGTGCTTCAGCGACCACCAGAGCGAATCCCACAGGCCGTGGTCGATTTTCGACTCGATCCCCGAGACGTCGGCGTTCTCCGGCGAGAACAGCCCGAAGAAGTACGCCGACATGCCGATCAGCACGACGACCAGCGACAAGAGAACCAGCAGCGCGAAATGCGACAAGGAGCTCCTGGAGAAGACGTCGTCGAGCCGGTATCGAAAGTGGGCCTTGAGCTCCCGGAGCATGGGTGGTCCTGACGGGTTTTTATGGCGTGCCCAGGTACCCGGCCATCTTAGATCAACGGCCCGGCCGGCACCATGCGGGCGGCGCCGGGATACGGCCGGCGCGGCGTGGTGTATAATTCAGGTCGACCACGAGGTCCGCGAGGTCATCAAAAACAACACGGCCGCTGTGGAGCGGCGGTTGCACGCACGGGCCGTGAGTTCGGTCTCCCGGCCTGAGGGGGGTGAACCTGATGTGCACTGTTCCACGATTCCTCGTTGCCGCCGCCGCCTTGCTGGTCGGGTCCACGGCGGCCGCCGAGAAGCTCAACACCCTGATCCCCGGCCTGTACGGCGGCGACGGCATCACGCTCGCCGGCGCCGAAGGGGGGCCCTTTCCGTCCCACGCCCCGCATTTTCGCGTCGACACGGCGGACACCTTCAACCGCCTGAACGACATCATCTCCGCCCAGGTCGGGGCTATTCCCTTCGCCTCCGCGGGCGCGGGCTTCGCGTTCCGCTACGACGAAGACCTGGGAACGTTCGTGCAGGTAACCGAGAGTTTCGGCCCCGTCTACGCGGAGCGGGCCGAGACGATCGGCAAGGGACGCTTCAACGCGAACCTGTCGTTCACGGCTTTCAAGTACGACGAGTTCCTGGGCGACGACCTGGATGATCTCGTGGTCACCACCCTGCACGACCCGGACATCATCCCGCCCCTCGATGAGCGCACCTCGTTCGAGCTCGATACGGTGGATGCGCACCTGAACCTCGATATCAACGTCAACGCCCTGAATTTTGCGGGCACCTACGGCGTAACCGACCGGCTCGACGTGGGATTCCTCGTGCCCCTGGCGGACGTCGACGTTCGGGTCACGTCGCACGCGGAGGTGGTCAAGTCCCCGGACAACCCGATACCGGTCGACGTGCACACCTTCGAGGATGGCCCGGAGTCGCCGGACGACAGCGCCAGCGGCAGTGCACAAGGGTTGGGCGACGTGGTCTTGCGCCTCAAGTATCACTGGCTGGAGAGCGAAACGAACAACATGGCAGCGGCCTTGCAGGTAAAGACCGCCACCGGCGACGAGGACGATTTCCTCGGCACCGGCCAAGCCACCGTGCGGCCGTTCCTGATCTACTCCCGCTCTTTCGGGCGGCTGACCCCGCACGTGAATCTCGGCTACGAGTTCAACCTGGACGATTCGGACCAGAATTCGCTGGAATACGCCGCCGGTTTCGACGTCGGCGCCGACAGGTTCACGGTTGCGCTGAGCGTGCTGGGCAGCCGCGAGCTGGGCGGCGATGGCTTCGCGGATACGATCGTCAACGGCGCCCTGGGCGTGAAGTGGAATCCGTTCGGAAGTTACATTGTGACCGCCAACGTTCTGATGCCCCTGAACGATGAGGGACTGCGCTCGGATGCCATCGGCACGCTTGCTTTCGAACGCAACTTCTGACGATGACGAGACTGCTCACGCTTCTGTTGCTGGCATGTGCGGTGCCGGCAGCCTATGCGGACTCCATTGCCCTGATAAAAAGCTATGATTCCGAGCCGTACGACGCGGCGATCTCGGGTTTCCTCAATTCCTGCGGCAACGAAGTAAAGACGTACAACCTGGAAGGTGAATCCGGCGGCAGTGACGAGCTGATCAGCAGCATCACCGGGTCACCGCCGGACCTGATCGTCGCCATCGGCGTGCTGGCCGCGGAGTTCTCGCATCAGAACTTCAGCAACGTGCCGGTGCTGTACGCGATGGTTCCCGAGCCGCAGGCTTACGGTTTGACCGGCAGCAACATCGCGGGCATATCGCTGGACATTCCGATTGAACGGCAGCTCACCGTTTACCGCTCGATGGTCAAGGACCTGAAGTCCCTTGGGGCGATCTACGACCCGGAAAAGTCCGGAGCCTTTGTCGAGGAAGCCAAAGCCGTGGCGCATCGCCTCGGGCTCGTGTTGCACACGCGCGAGGTCGAGTCGCAAAAGCAGGTGCCCGCCGCGTTGCGGGCCCTGGTTAACGAGGAACAGATCGACGCGCTCTGGATGATCCCCGACCCGACGGTCCTGTCGCCCGAATCTTTCAAGTTCCTCCTGTTGAGCTCGTTCGAGAACGACTTGCCGTTCCTCGCGGCTTCCGACATCTTCGTCAAGGTCGGCGCGCTCGCGTCGCTGACGCCCGACTACACGGACGTCGGCCGGCAAGGCTGCGAGCTGGCCACCGCATTGAAAAACGGCGAGTTGAGCTTCGCGAAGGTGGACGTCGTCGGTCCGGCGAAGATCAACCTGTCGATCAACCTGAAGACGGCGCAGAAGATCGGCCTGACGATACCGGAAGAAGTGATCGCCACGGCCGACGTCGTGTATGAATAGGATGCGCGAGGAGGCCGGCAGCCCGCAGCACCAAACCGTCGACCCGGGGGCGACGACGATGGTGGGCCTGCAACCGGCGGGTATGACCATCGGCGTCAAGGCGATCACCTTCATGGCGGTGATCCTGCTTTCGGTGGGTGCGGTGTTGACCTGGTATTTCCTGACCGAGGCCAAGGAAGGCATGATCGGCGAGCTGCGTAACCGCGCGGAATCGCTCACCCGGAATCTCGCTCGCAGCAGCAAATGGGGGCTGCTGAGCGAAGACGAAGTGATTCTCGATGAGACCGTCAGCGACATCCTGCGCGAGGACGGGGTGCTGTACGTCGCCATCAGCAATGCCCGCGGCGACATACTGGCGGCCAGGGCCAGGGAGGGTGAAGCGGGGAGGTCCCTGGAGCTCGGCATCCTGCATGCCGAATCCCTCGCCGCCACCAACGGTCCCCCATCCATCCACTATGAAGTGATCGACGGCGTGGGCACCTACCATACCTACATGCCGGTCGAGCTCACGCCGACGTTCCGGAGCCAGACCGACGAGGACATCTCCAGCGCGCTGCGCCTGCTGGGCGATGCGCGGGAATCGGCGCCCGCCGCCGGCGCCGGCAGCAACCGCTACGGCAACGTCCAGCTCCTGGTGTCTTCGAAAAAGCTGTTCGGCGACATCGAGCATACGTTCATGACCGGCATTGCCCTGACGTTGGGCATCCTGCTGGTCGCGCTCCTGATTTCCTACCTCTTCTGTTCGCACGTGCTCGGCCCGGTCAAGGCGATGGCCGCGGCCGCCCGCCGGATATCGCGGGGAGACCTGTCGCAAAAAATCGAGGTGCAGTCGCGCGACGAGATCGGCGTGCTCGCCGAGACGTTCAACCAGATGAGCAGCTCGCTCTCGCGCATGACGCGCGCCCAGGCGCAACGCCTCGAGGCCCTGTCGGTACTGCACGACGTGGGGCTGAACATCAACTCCACGCTCGACGTCGAGAAGGTCGTCCAGCTCACCCTCGACCTCGTCGTCAGGCGGCTTGGTTACCAGAGCGCACTGTTGTTCCTCACCGATTGGGACCGCGGCGTGCTGACGCATGGCCGTATTGTCGGAACGACTGACGACATCAAAGTCCGCTTCCGGGAGCTCGAAATCCCGCTCGACGATGACAGCGGATTCTGCGCGCGCGTCGCCTTGAGCGGGAAATCGATCCTCGTCAACGACGAAGGGGCGATAGCGCGCGCCAATCCGGAAACCTTGCAGCTCCTGGGACCGCATCCGTTCCTGGCGGTCCCCCTGCTCCTGAAAGACCGCGCGCTCGGCGTCATGGCGGTCGAGAGCCGGCCGGGTGTCACGCTCGGTCCCTCCGATACGTCGCTGATGGAGACGCTGGCGAACCAGATGGCCATCGCGATTGCCAACGCCTTGAGCTTCGAAAAGATCGAGCAGCTCAACATCAGCCTGGAGGGGAAAGTTCGCGAGCGGACCGAGGAATTGGAACAGCAACACGTGCGGCTCGAGCAGGTCAACAAGGAGCTCATCAAGGCCACGCGCCACAAGTCGGAATTCCTCGCCAACATGTCGCATGAGCTGCGCACGCCATTGAATGCCGTGATCGGTTACAGCGAGCTCCTGCAGGAGGAGATGGAGGAGCAGAATCACGAGGAATACGTGCCGGACCTGCACAAGATCAATTCCGCCGGCAAGCACCTGCTGGCGTTGATCAACGACGTGCTCGACCTGTCGAAGATCGAGGCCGGCAAAATGGAAGTGTTCATGGAAGACGCCGAGATCGGCCAGATCCTCGACGAAGTCCGCACGACCATCAAGCCGTTCATCGAATCTTTCGGCAATACTTTCAGGGTGTCACCGGCTGCGGGCCGCATCCGCACGGACGTCACGAAGCTGCGCCAGGTTCTCTTCAACCTGCTGAGCAACGCCGCCAAGTTTACGGAAGGTGGCGTCGTATCGCTGGAGACGGCGCACGTGCGGAAGGACGGTGACGATTTCTGGCAGTTCAGGATCTCGGATACCGGTATCGGCATCGCGCCCGATAAGATGGGCCGCCTGTTCGAGGAATTCTCGCAACTGGACGCGGAGGTCGCGCGCAAGCACGGCGGTACCGGTCTCGGCCTCGCCATCAGCCGGCGCTTCTGCCAGATGCTCGGCGGCGACATCACGGTCACCAGCCGCATCGGCGAGGGCTCGACCTTCACCGTCACGCTGCCGGCGCAGAAGGACGAACGCGTCCCGGCGCGCAAGCCGCAAAAGGGCAGCACTCGCAGCGCCGAGCCCTGCGACGTCCTGGTGATCGATGACGATCCCGCGGTGCGCGACCTGGTCAGCCGCTATCTCGTGAAGGAGGGGTTCCGGGTACAGGCGGCGGAAACCGGCGAAGAGGGCCTCGAGATTGCGCGGCGGACCCATCCCGAGGCGATCACCCTGGATTTGCTGATGCCCGGTATCGACGGCTGGTCGGTGCTTACCCAGCTCAAAGCCGACCCGGGTCTCGCGAACATCCCGGTCGTGATCGTCACTATCCTCGACAACAACGAGACGGGCTACACCACGGGTGCGGCGGACTACCTGACCAAGCCGGTCGATCAGCAGCGCCTCGTGGAGATCATCCGGCGGCATTGCGGCAAGCAGGGACCGGAGCCGGTCCTGGTCATCGAGGACGATGCCGACAGCCGCAGCCTGATCTGCAAGATGCTGCGCAAGGAGGGCTTCGACGTCGTCGACGTCGAAGACGCCGAAGCGGCCCTCGCGCGCCTCGCGTGGCAGGTGCCGGCCCTTATCCTGCTCGACCTGATCCTGCCCGGCATGGACGGTTTCCAGTTCATCGAAGCCCTGCACGACAAGCCGGCGTGGCGCAATATCCCGATCGTTGTCGTCACCGCCCGGGACCTGTCGCCGGAGGAACACCGCTCGCTGGACCGCAGCGTCAGGAAGATCGTCAAGAAAGGCCGCTACACGCGGAGCGAGCTGCTCGCCATCGTCCGCGCCACGATGCGCGCCGTCAGCGAGCCGGAGGATGCGGTGCCTTAGCCGTGGCTTCGCCATGCATGATCGTCGCCTAACAGCCGTCATGGTGACCGACATGGTCGGGTTCACCTCGCTGATGGAGGCGGACCAGGACCATACCCTTGATTTGCTGAGCCGCGGTCATCTCCTTCTCAATGCAGCCGTTGCGGAGCATCGTGGCGAGTGGCTGGAAGAAGCCGGTGACAGATCGTTCGCATCGTTTCCCAGCGCGCTGCACGCCGTTGAATGCGCGATTGACGTCCAGGCGCAGTTAAAGAACAAGCCGGATCTCAAGTTGCGCATCGGCATCGACGTCGGCGACATAATCGTGTCGGGCAGACACGTCTATGGTGATGCTGTGAACGTGGCCGCCCTGATTGCGCGGATGGCGGATCCGGACGGCCTCGTGATCACGGAAGCAGTGTACGAGTCGGTGCGCCGCCACATCGACCTGCACGCAATCGACCTCGGCGAGAAGGTGCTCAAGAACGTGCGTGAGGGAGTCCGGCTGTACGCACTGACGGGAGCGCGGCGGCGATCCCGGATCGGCAGCGTCTTTTCCGGGCTGATGGCTCGCCGTGTGCCCCACATTACCGGCGCTTACCTGGCTGCAAGCTGGGCGATTGTCGAGGTGACGGAGTGGCTGGCCGGCAACGAGCTCGTCGACTACCGGGCGGTCTACGGCGTCGGCGTCGGCCTGTTGGTACTCATTCCGACAGTTCTGCTCGTCGCGTACACGCATGGCGCGCATGGCCGGGAACGGATGTCGCCCGCTGAGAAGGTCGGCGTTCCGCTCAACGTCGTGGTGGCGGCGCTGTTGGTATTTCTCGTGTACCAGAGAGCCGGCGTACCCGAAGCCACCACCCCGATCGAGCCGGCGTCGATCGCGGTATTGCCGTTTGTCAATCTAAGCCCGAATGAGGGCGACGCCTATTTTGCTCTCGGCTTGTCCGAGGAGCTGATCAACACGCTCGCGAGGGTGCCGGGTCTCTATGTCGCATCCCGCACCTCGTCATTCAATTTCGACGGTAGAGGCGATGATCCGCGCGACATCGCCAGCAAACTGCGCGTGGCGACTGTCCTGGAAGGCAGCGTACGCAAGCAGGACGGACAGTTGCGTATTACGGCACAGTTGATCGATGGCGAGGACAATTACCATCTCTGGACACAAACGTTCGATCGCGAGCTCGTCGACATACTGCGGATCCAGGAGGAGATCGCGCGAGCCGTCGCCGGAGAGCTCGTCGGCGTACTGAAACCGGACATCGTTTCCGCAATCACCGAGGCGCAGGCTACGACGTTGGAGGCTTACGATTTTTACCTCCAGGGCCTGAGCTACCTGCGCCAACCTCCGACCTACGATTCCCTCACCAACGCCCGGACGCTTCTCGAGCGCTCGGTGGAGGAGGACCCCGGCTACGCGCAGGCGCACGCGGCCCTGTGCGAGGTGGCACTCGAGCGATTCGTGCTGGACAGGGCGGCGTCCCTCATCGGGGAAGCGGAGTCTGCGTGCCTGAGGGCGCTGAGGCTGGACGAGAATTCCCGTGAAGTCCGGTTCGCGCTGGCCGAGCTCTACCGGCATACGGGTAAATACGACGAGTCCGCGCGGATCTTCCGCGAGCTGCTCGACCGGCAACCAACGGCGCAGGCATGGGTCGGGCTCGCACAGACGGCCGATGCGCACGGCAACGCCGCCGCGGCGGAAGCCTACCTCAGGAACGCGATCGGCATGGAGCCAGGCAACTGGCGTAACCGGATGGCTCTCGGCGAGTTCCTGTACTGGCACGGCCGCTTCGGGGAGTCGCTGGAGGCCTTTCGCCGCGTGATTGAACTGAGCCCGGACAATGCCAGGGCTTATCTGCTCATGGCGGCCTCGTACGACTACCTCGGCGATGTGGAGGCATCGCTACGCGCGAACCTGAAGTCGATCGAGCTGGAGCCCACCCGGGGCGCATACCGGGACCTCGGCTTGACCTACTACTCGCTGGGCGATTATTCGAAGGCCGCCTCGGCATTCCGGCGAGCGATCGAGCTGGGCAGCGATGATCACGCTGTCTGGGGCGACCTGGCGGCAACTTACCGGCTGCTCGGCATGGAGGCGGAGGCGAATGAGGCGTTCAATCGAGCGATCGAGCTTGCCACCGCCTTGGTCGAGGCGAACCCCCGCGACTGGGTCACAACGGGAAGTTTAGGAGTATATTATGTGATGATCGGCGATACGGATGAGGGCAAAGAAAGGATAAGAACAGCCGTCGCCAATGGATCGCACCTGCCGAGCGTGCACGTGAACGATGCGGTTATCCACATGCAGCTCGGTGAACGGGAGCAAGCGCTCGACGCACTGGCGCACGCCATCGAGCTTGGCGCGCCGGCCAGGATGATATTGACGGATCCCCGATTTGCGGGCCTGAATGACGACGCTCGTTTTCAGGCCATGTTCAGTAACGGACGGGAGGAATGACCATGGTCGAGCACGATCCTGAACCGATTTTACCCACGCTGGCGATAAAACTTCCTTTCTTCATCATCGGCGTCGCGATTGGCATGGGCGTCGTGTGGGTCGCTCTCCAGTGGGTGCCTGGCGCGTTGGCCCAGGCCCTCGCTTCTCTCGCCGGTTGAAAGATTAGACAGTGAGGCTTCGATATGCCAAGCGGTATACCAAAGAGCTGGATTAACAGCATGCTGGTCGGCGCCTGCGTCGGCGCGGGAGCGGCGGCGCTGGTCGCCGTGGCCGTGGCCATCGGGATGGCCGCCGGGACCTGATTCCGGCTCGGCCCACGACCGGCCGCGCAAACGATTCGGCGGGTCGTGATTGCGTGTGCACCTCAACCGGTGCCGGAGCACCGGTTCGTCCCTGCTGCGCCGGGCGTGGCGTTTTGTTGTCCCACCCGGCTTCGCCCGGTATCCTCCCGGTCTCCCGCCTCTAGCCAGGAGCACGCCGTGCGAAGAATCACCGCGTTACTCATTCTCATTGCCGCCGTACCCGCCGTCCCCGCGTTCGCCCAGGACGAGTTGCCGATCCCCGAGATTCCGTTTGAGAAATTCGTGCTCGACAACGGCCTGACCGTCGTCATCCACGAAGATCACAAGGCGCCGATCGTGGCCGTCAACGTCTGGTACCACGTCGGCTCGAAGAACGAGGTGGAAGGGAAGACCGGCTTCGCGCACCTGTTCGAGCACCTGATGTTCAACGGCTCCGAGCACTACGACGACGATTACTTCAAGCCGTTCGACGCGGTGGGCGCCACCGAGATGAACGGCACCACCAATTCCGATCGCACCAATTACTTCCAGAACGTACCGTCCACCGCGCTCGACATGGTGCTGTGGATGGAATCGGACCGCATGTGCTGCATGAACAACGCCGTGGACCAGGCGCGTCTCGACGAGCAGCGCGGCGTGGTGCAGAACGAAAAGCGGCAGGGCGAGAACCAGCCCTACGGCGAGGTCTTCAACCTGATCCAGGACAACACGTATCCGGACGGCCACCCTTACGATCACAGCGTGATCGGCTCCATGGAGGACCTGAACGCGGCCTCGCTCGACGACGTGCACGCGTGGTTCGACCAGTATTACGGGCCGAACAACGCCACGCTCGTGATCGCCGGCGACGTCGATACGCAAGCCGCGCTGGAGAAGGTCAAGCACTACTTCGGCGGTATCGAGCCGAGCCCGCCGATCGAACGCCAGTCCGTGTGGATCGCCAAGCGGGAAGGCTCCCACCGCCAGATCATGCAGGATCGGGTGCCGCAGGCGCGCCTCTACAAGGTCTGGAACGTGCCGGAGCTGACCGACCCCACGGCCGACTACCTTTCGCTGTTCGCCGATGTGCTGGCAAACGGCAAGAACTCGCGCCTTTACAAAAAGCTGGTGTATGACGAGCAGGTCGCAACCGGGGTCGGCGCGTTCGTCTACGGCCGCGAGCTCGGCAGCCTGTTCATCGTGACGGCCAACGCCAGCCCCGGCCAGGATCTCGCCGACGTCGAACGCATGATGGATGCGGAGATGCGGAAGCTGCTGGCCGAAGGCCTCACCGCCGAGGAGCTCGACCGTGCCCGCACCGGGCACTTCGCCGGCTTCATCCGCGGCGTGGAGCGCATCGGCGGGTTCGGCGGCAAGTCGGACGTCCTCGCCTCCAGCGAAGTCTACTACGGCAGTCCCGACGGCTACCGGAAGAGCCTGCGCACGATACGCGAAGCGACGGTGCAGGACGTCATGGCCGCGGCGCGCGACTGGCTGCAGGACGGCGTCTACGTGCTCGAGGTACAGCCGTACCCGCAACTCGCGGCCGCCGACACGCAGGTTGCCCGCGCGGACGGGCCGCCCATGCCGGAGGAATTTCCGGAAGTCAACTTCACGGAATACGAGCGCACGGAGCTCGAGAACGGCCTCGACGTCATCGTGGCACAGCACAGCGCCGTGCCGGTGGTGGAATTCGCGCTGCTGGTCGACGCCGGTTATGCGGCGGACAAGGGCGGCACCCTCGGCGCCGCGAACCTCGCGCTCGACATGATGGACGAAGGCACGGACAAGATGGACGCGCTGGAAATCGCGGCCACGGCCACCCGGCTCGGCGCGGAGATCAGTCTCGGGTCGAACCTCGACACGTCCTTCGCCTCGCTCTCCGCGCTGAAGGCGAATCTCGAGGACTCGCTCGAGCTGTACGCCGACATCGTGCTGCACCCGACATTTCCGCCCGAGGAGCTGGAGCGCCTGCGCGCGCTGCAGATCGCGGGCATCCAGCAGGAGCTGGCGCAGCCCTTCGCCATGGCGCTCCGCCTGTTCCCGCAGCTCGTCTACGGCGCCGACCATGCCTACTCCATCCCGTTCACCGGTACGGGCACCTTCGAGTCGGTGAAGGCGATGACGCGCGAGGACCTCGTGAGCTTCCACGACACATGGTTCCGGCCGAACAACGCCACCATGATCGTGGTGGGCGACACGACGCTCGCCGAGATCCGGCCGCTGCTGGAGGAGTACTTCGCCGGCTGGGAACCCGCCGAGGTGCCGCAGAAGAACATCGGGCCGGATGAGCTCCCGGAGACGAGCACGGTGCACGTGGTCGACCGGCCCGGTTCGGAGCAGGCCGTGATCATCGCCGGCCACGTCATGCCGCCGTACGACAATCCCGACAAGCTCGCGCTCACGGCGGCCAACGAGGTGCTTGGCGGCAGCTTCACGGCGCGGCTCAACATGAACCTGCGCGAGAACAAGCACTGGTCCTACGGCGCCCGCAGCACCATCATCGACGCGCGCGGCCCGCAGCCGTTCTTTGCCTATGCCCCGGTGCAGACCGACAAGGCCGCCGAGTCCATGGCCGAGATCCAGAAGGAGCTGGAGGCGATCGTGACCAATCAGCCGCCGACGCCCGAGGAAGTGCAAAAGGTCAAGAACCAGAGCATCCTGACGCTGCCCGGCCGCTGGGAAACGGCGTCGTCGGTGCTGAGCTCGATCAGCGAGATCGTCCGCTTCGGACTCGACGAGAACTACTGGGACATCTACCCGGAGCGCGTGCGCGCGCTGGACGTGCCGGCAGTCACGAGCGCGGCCGACGAGTACATCCACCCGCAACAGCTCGTCTGGGTCGTGGTGGGCGACTGGTCGCGCATCGAGGAGGGCGTGCGCGCGCTGAACCTGGGCGAGATCGAGCTGGTGAAGCTCGACGGCAACGGCCTGAGCGAAGAATAACGACGGGCCGTTCGAATCGCGCCGTTGGAGCCCGCCATTGCGGGCGACCGGCAGTCGGTTCGGCGAGCGTTCGTTGGCACCGGTCCCGAACACCGGTGCCAACGAGCTTTCATCAACTTCATACCGGTCGCCCGCAATGGCGGGCTCCAACGGTACAATGCCGCTCCATGCTGACGGTGCCCAAAGAACAATTGCGCGACTACATCGATCGCGAGCTCGAGCCGTCCGGCTGGCTCGCGATCGACCAGGAGCGGATTTCGGCCTTCGCTGACACGACGCTCGATCGCCAGTTCATCCACGTCGACGAGGAAAAGGCCGCCAGGACGCCGTTCGGATCGACCATCGCGCACGGTTACCTCACCCTGTCGCTGATTTCCCACTTTGCCGCGGAGTGCGGGATCGGGCCGGAGAACGCGGCCATGGCGATCAATTACGGTTCCGACCGTGTACGCTTCCTGCAGCCGGTCAAAGTGAATGACCGGGTCCGCGCGCGGGCGATGCTCAAATCCGTGGACGACAGCGAGCCGCACCGGGTCCTCGTCAAAACCAGATTCACCATCGACATCGAAGGCGAGGACAAACCCGCGCTGGTCGCGGAAATCCTGAGCCTGTTCATCGTGGCTTGAGCAACAAGGGGGAGCAGACATGTCAATTCGCTTCGATGAGCGCGTGGTCATCGTAACCGGCGCGGGCCACGGCCTCGGCCGGTCGCACGCGCTCGAGTTCGCGCGCCGCGGTGCGCGCGTCGTGGTCAACGACCTCGGCAGCGCCCGCGACGGCTCCGGCGTCTCGAGCAACGCGGCCAACGAGGTGGTGCGCCAGATCACCGCCGACGGCGGCGAGGCCGTCGCCAACGGCGCCAACGTCGCCCGGTTCGACCAGGTACGGGCCATGGTCGCGGAGACCCTCGACCGCTGGGGCCGCGTCGACGTCCTCGTCAACAACGCCGGCATTCTCCGCGACAAGACATTCGCGAAAATGGACCTGCGCGACTTCGACGCCGTCATGGACGTGCACCTCGAAGGGTCGGTCAACTGCACGAAAGCCGTGTGGGAGGCGATGCGCGAGCGCCAGTACGGCCGCATCGTCATGACTTCCTCGTCGAGCGGGATCTACGGCAACTTCGGCCAGACCAACTACGGCGCGGCCAAGATGGCGCTCGTCGGCTTCATGAACTCGCTCGCGCTCGAAGGGCAAAAGCACGGCATCAAGGTCAACTCGCTGGCGCCCATCGCGGCGACCCGCATGACGGAGGACCTGATGACGCCGGACGTGCTGGCGCTGCTGCAAACGGAAGCGGTGACGCCGGCGGTGATTTTCCTCGCGAGCGAGGATGCGCCGACCCGGCAGGTTCTCGCCGCCGGCGCGGGCGTGTACGCGCGGGTCGTGATCAGCGAGACGCCCGGTGTGTTCCTCGCGCCCGGGGAGCGCGACGCGGAGCACGTCGCGGCGGCCTGGGAACGCATTGCCTCCCCGGAGGGCCAGCGCGAGCTTTCGGCCGGCGGCGAGCAGACGGTAAAATTCCTGAAGAAAGCCGCCGCGGAAATGGGGATAGACCTGGGGTAGGAGCCCGTCTCACGGGCGACCCGGCGTTAATGCGCTGTCGCCGTAGGACGGGCTCCTGCAAGTAAAATCGACAACCGAAGCAATTCCATAATGAAAGAAGCCGTCATCGTCTCCACCGCCCGTACGCCCATCGGCAAAGCCTACCGCGGCGCGTTCAACAACCTCGAAGCGCCGACGCTCGCGTCCCACGCCATTCGCGAAGCCGTGCGCCGCGCCGGGATCGATCCCGCCGAGGTCGACGACGTGATCATGGGCTGCGCGATGCAGCAGGGCTCGAGCGGCCGCAACGTCGCCCGCCAGGCGCTACTCGCGGCGGGTCTGCCGCCCACCGTCGCCGGGATGAGCGTCGACCGCCAGTGCTCCTCCGGCATGATGGCGATCGCGATCGCGGCGAAACAGATCCTCGAGGACAACATGCCGATCGTGATCGGCGGCGGTCTCGAGTCGATCAGCCTGGTGCAGAACGAGCACTTCAACCGCTACCGCGCCGACGATCCGAACGTGCTGGCCGCGGCGCCCGACATCTACATGAGCATGATTGAAACCGCGGAAGTGGTGACGAAACGCTATCGAATCTCGCGCGAGCGGCAGGACGAGTACGCATTGCAGAGCCAGGAGCGCACCGCGGCGGCGCAGGAGCGCGGCGCGTTCGACGACGAGATCGTGCCGGTTACCGCCACCAAGGCCGTGAAGGACAAGGCGACGGGCGATGTCAGCCTGCAGGAGGTCACGCTCGAAAAGGACGAGGGCAACCGCCCGGGGACGACGCTGGAGGCGCTCGCCGGGCTGCAGCCGGTGTTCGACGGCGGCCATATCACCGCTGGCAATGCGAGCCAGCTCTCCGACGGCGCCTCGGCGGCCGTGCTGATGGACAGCAAGCTTGCCGAGAAGAAGGGTCTCGAGCCGCTGGGCGTGTACCGCGCCATTGCGGTCGCGGGGACCAGGCCGGACGAGATGGGGATCGGCCCGGTGTTTGCCGTGCCGAAGCTGCTCGAGCGCTGCGGCCTGAAAATGGACGACATCGGGCTGTGGGAGCTGAACGAGGCCTTCGCGGTGCAGGTGCTCTATTGCCGCGATACCCTGGGTATCCCGAACGAGCTCCTGAACGTGGACGGCGGGGCCATCTCGATCGGCCACCCCTACGGCATGTCGGGCGCGCGCCTCGTCGGGCACGCCCTGATCGAGGGCAAGCGCCGCGGCGCCAAGTTCGTCATCTGCACGATGTGCGTAGGCGGCGGCATGGGCGCGGCGGGCCTCTTCGAGGTGCTGTAGGAGCCCATCCCACGGGCGACGCGGCGGTCGGCATCGGATCGCCCGTGAGACGGGCTCCTACAGGCGCGTTTCCGGCGAGCGGGGCGCTTGACTCGACCGGCCCGTGAAACAATGATTGCGCCGGCCAGATACCGCCGCAACGATCGCATACAGGAACGAACCTACATTGCTCAGAGCCCGGCAGAAGCTCGGAAAATATCGCATTCTGGGGCGCCTCTCGTCGGGACCGCTCGCCGACGTCTACAGGGCTTTCGACACGATCCACAAGTCGCACGTAGCGCTGAAGATCCCGAAGCCGAGCCGCAACGTCACCGACGAGGACTTCATGCGCGAGGTGCAGGTGGCGGCGAAGCTCCGGCACCCCAACATCCTGTCCGTCCAGAACGCGAGCTACATCGGCGATCACTTCGTCATTGCGATGGAGCTCGGCGAGGAATCGCTCGCCGACCGGCTGTTCCGGCGCATCTCGACGGCCCGCGCGCTGGAGCTCGCCGACCAGGCGCTGGCGGGGCTCGCCTACGCCCATTCGCACAACGTCATCCACTGCGACGTCAAGCCGGAGAACTACATCCTCTTCCCCGAAAACGTCCTGAAGCTCACCGACTTCGGCTTCGCGAAAATCAGCCTGCGCACGCTGAAGGCCTCGGGCTCCGGCACGATCGACTACATCGCGCCGGAGCAGGCCATGGGCCGGCCGAAGTTCCAGTCGGACGTGTTTTCCGCCGGCCTGGTCCTCTACCGCATGTTCTCCGGCAAGCTGCCGGAATGGCCGTTCGAGTGGCCGCTCCCGGGGCAGGAGCGCGTCAGCGCACGGGTGCGGCCGGAGTTCGTCGATTTCCTGCGCCGCGCGATCCAGCTCGATCCCGCCGACCGCTTTGATGACGCGATGCAGATGTATTCGGCGTTCCGCCGGCTGCAGAGCCGGGCCCGCAAACCAAGGCGCACCCTGGCGCGGCGCTCGAAGAACCCGTCGCCGTCGTGGCGGCAGCAGCAGTGGCGGGAATTCCAGCGCCAGTTCCGCCAGGCGCTCGACGCGCGTCACGAGTGCCGGCGCTGCGAGGGCCCGGTCGCCGAGAGCATGCAGGCCTGTCCCTGGTGCGGCGTCGAGAACCCGACGCGCGGCGAGCCCACCCGGATGCCGGCGCAGTGCCCGCGCTGCGAGCGCGGGGTCAAGCGCGACTGGGATTACTGCCCCTGGTGCTACGGCGCCGGCTTCGAGCCGGAAACCAACCGCCGCTACGGCGACCGGCGCTACGTCGCCAAGTGCGCGAACCCGCGCTGCCGCCAGCCCCTGATGCGGTTCATGCGTTATTGCCCGTGGTGCCGGACGAAGGTGAAGAAGCCATGGAAACTGGAAGGCAGCAAGCAGAGCTGCCGCGCGTGCAAGTGGGGTATTGCGAGGGAGTTCTGGAACTTTTGCGCCTGGTGCCGCGAACCGGTGCGGCGCAAGTGACGGCCGCCGTTGCGGGGAGCGCTCGATGAACGACGCCATCGATCGCATGGTGATGCTCGACGGCGCCGACGTTCCGGAATTGCTGAACATCGAGCTGGGCGGCGGCACGCTGCTCGCCTATACCTGCCGCTCGCCGGACAAGGAGACCGAGAACGAGGACACGGTCGCGGCGATCCCCTACGGCCCGGACGCGGCGGTGCTGGTAGTGGCCGACGGCGCCGGCGGATTGCCGATGGGACGCCGCGCCTCGCGCATCGCGGTGACCTCGCTCGAGGCGTCGCTGCAGGTGGCGATGTCGGAAACCATGCTGCTGCGCACGGCCATCCTGAACGGCATCGACGAGGCGAACAAGGCCGTGCTCGCGCTCGGCGGCGGCTCGGCCACGACGCTGACGGTGGTGACGATCGAAGGGCTCGTGGCGCGCGCCTACCAGATCGGCGATTCCGAGGCCATCATCGTCGGCCAGAGGGGCAAGCTGAAAGCGCAGACGCTCGCGCATTCGCCGACCGGTTTCCTCGTCGAGGCCGGCTTCCTCGACCAGCGCGCGGCCCTGCACCACGAGGAACGCCACCTCGTGTCCAACTTTCTCGGCACGAACGACATGCGCATCGACATGGGCGCCACGGTGGAGCTGAAGCCCCGCGACACCGTGCTGCTCGCGAGCGACGGCCTGACCGACAATATCCATATCGACGAAATCGTCGAGCTCGTGCGCAAGGGGCCGCTCGCTACGGCCATCGGGAAGCTGACGCGGCTCGCCAACCGCCGCATGACCGGCGAAGCGCGCACCCAGCCGAGCAAGCCCGACGACCTCTCGGTCATTCTCTTCCGCAAGAACCCACGGGCGACCGGGCCCCGGACGCCGCGTCGCCCGTAAGACGGGCTCCCACACCGAATCCCGCACCCGGACGCCGCGTCGCCCGTAAGACGGGCTCCCACACCGGATCCCGCACCCGTAGGAGCCCGTCCCACGGGCGACAGCAGCGGACGGCGCTAGCATCGCGGTTTCGTATCGCCCACCACGTTAAGTCAAAGCCGCGTCGAACGAGTTGCGGGCGCCTCGGCCGCGTATTAAGGTATCAGCATCTGGCCGCCGTGCGTGGCAGCCGCTAAAGAACGACGTGTGGAACTAACGCGTTGTTGCGGCGATCAAAACACGAATCAAAGGATCGCTGGCGGCCACTCGCTGCAGGCCGGCTCCTCGACCTTGGACGCTCCTATATCCCGCGAGGCGATAAGTCGATGAATACATTGAGCCAGACACAAACAGTGGTCCGGCGGTTGTGCCCGCTGGCAGTCGGAGTGGCCCTGGCGTTCACGCTCGGCGGCTGCGCCGTCAGCATGGGCAGCGGGGGCATCAGCGGCGGCCCGGCCGGTATCCCGGGCGGCGGCGGTGTGTCGATCCCCGGCGGGGGCGGCGGCATGCCGGGCGGTGGTGGCATGCCGGGCGGTTCCTCGGGCGGTGGCATGCCCGGTGGCTCTTCCGGCGGCGGCATGCCGGGCGGCGCGTCCGGTGGCGGTATGCCCGGCGGGACGTCCGGCGGCGGCATGCCGGGCGGCGCGTCCGGCGGCGGTATGCCGGGCGGCGCGTCCGGCGGCGGTATGCCGGGCGGTGCGTCCGGCGGCGGCATGCCCGGTGGCGCCTCGGGCGGTGGCATGCCGGGCGGCGCATCCGGTGGCGGTATGCCGGGCGGCGCATCCGGCGGCGGCGCGGCGGGCGGCGGTGGCGCCGGTGGCGGCAGCGACTCCGGCAGCGGCGGGATGGCCGGCGGCGGAGGCGGCGTTCGCGGCCTCGGCGCGCCCGGCGCGGGCGGCGCGGGCGGTACAGCCGCCGGCTCGGGCGAGGAATGCGGGCCGCAACTGCCGGGCGGCGTCGGCGGCATGGAAGGTGCCGGCGATTGCGCCGGCGGCGTCGGCCAGTACCCCGGTGAAACCCCGGCCGAGCGGAAAGCGCGGCTGGAAAAGCAACTCGACAAATCCGTGGGCGGCTTCGACGAAGTGCTGGCGGGTGAGCAGGACGAAATTTCGACGGTCGGCCGCGACACGAAAGGGTTCGGCGGCGGAGCCGGCGGTGGCGGCGGCGGTGTCGGCCTCGGCAAGCAGGCGTCCGGCGGCGAGGGCGGCGGCGGCGAGGTCGCGCACACGCAGACCGACGAGACCGCCACGACGCCGTCGATCGACGGCATGTCGGAGGAAGAAATCGCGAAGCGCACGCCCGACGACATCCCCGACCTGGTGAGCGAGGACATCGTGGCCAAGCAGCTCCGCGAAGCGGCGATCGCCGAGGACGACCCGGTGCTGCGCGAGCGGCTGTGGGAGGAATACCGTAGCTACAATAACCTGTAGTCACGGCACCGAGAGACACTGGCACTTTTTTGGGGATTTGAACGGGAGACACCGAAGATCGTGAAAACTCCGCTCCTTCTGATGCTGACTCTTGCATGCGCCGGCTGCACGGTTTCCGAAGTGATTACCGCGGAGAAAACGCCACTCAACGTGGCGTCGCTCGACATTGCCGAGAGCATGCTGCTCGACGTCGGCATCATGAATTTCGATCCCGGCATCCCCGAGGAAAACGATGCCGACGAGTCGGGCATCTACCCGGAAGTGCGGCAGGCGGAGTCCCGCTATCTCCCCTATCACCTGAAGACCACCTTGCAGGGCACCGGCTTCTGGGGCGCGGTGCGCGTGATTCCTTCGCGTTACGTGTTCACCGACGTGATGCTCACCGGCACGATCGAGCAGTCGGACGGCGAGTTCGTGACGCTGCGCATCGACGCCGAGGATTCCCGGGGCATTCACTGGTTCGAAAAAACCTACTCGATGCAGACCGGCATCACCTCCTATGCCGAGAACCGGGACCTGTCCAAGGACCCGTACCAGAAAGTCTTCAACGAGATCGCGAACGACCTCAGGGCACACGCCGCGGCGCTGACGCCTGAAGAGGTCAAGCGGATTCGCGAGATCTCGGAGATGAAATTCTTCGCCGATATGGCGCCGACCGTGTACGGCGATTACATCACCACCAACGAAGACGGCATCACCTCGCTCGTGCGCCTGCCGGCGAAGAACGATCCGATGGCGGAGCGGCTGCGGCAGATCCGCGCCCGCGACCACCTCGTGATCGACACGCTGAACGAGCATTACGCCAACTTCTACTATGGCATCGCGATCCCCTACGAGGCGTGGCGCGAGACGTCGCGGGAACAGAACGTCAATTATCGGCAGGTCAAGCGGGCCGCCACCCTGCGCGCGCTGCTGGGCGTGGTCGTGGTGGCCGGCTCGATGAGCATCGATACCGGCAGCTCCAGCCGTTCGGCGGCCCGCGCGAAATCCGCGGCGCGTTACGTCGGCGTCAACCGCGGCGTGAACACCATCATCAGCGCCTGGAACCTGCGCCAGTCCGCGAACATTCACCGCGAGAACATCAAGGAGCTCTCGGAATCGTTTGGCGCCGAAGCGGCGCCGCTGGTGGTCCGCGTCGAAGGCGAAACCCGCCGGCTGACCGGCACCGCCGAAGCGCAGTACGAGACCTGGCGCAAGCTCCTGAAGGACATCTACCAGGTCGAAACCGGGTTCGCCGGCAACGTCGACGTCGGCGTCGGCGGCCGCGCGCGCGAGACCCGGGAATAATCCATCCGTACGTCCCACCGGGCGCCCGCGTTGCGGGCGGTGCCAGAGCGCTGCAGGAACCGTCTCACGGGCGACTGTCGTCGACCGCCGCGTCGCCCGTGAGACGGGCTCCTACACGGCGCGCGCATCGCCGGTAAACTAATCCCTTGCACCGAAGACTAATCATTGACGATGCGGGAACTCAAAGCAGGCGCCAGGGCCGCCGACAGGTATACGCTTAAAGCCAGGCTGGGTTCCGGCGGGATGTCGGAAGTCTGGCTTGCGCGCGACCAGCGGTCGGCGTCGAACGTCGCCCTCAAGTTCCTCCTGCCGGAGATCAATGCCCGGCCCGGTGGCCGCGAGCTGTTCCACCGCGAGTGGCAGACCGGCACCCGGCTCATGCACGCGCACATCGCGCGCGTGTTCGAATACCACGACGACCCGGACGGCCCGTTCTACAGCCAGCAGTTCATCGGCGGGCCCGACGCGGGCGTGCTCGCCGAGCGGCCCGTCGCCGAAGCGCTGCGGCCCTTCGGCCCGATCGCCGATGCGCTGCGCTACGCGCACGGCAAGGGCATCGTCCACCGGGACGTCAAGGCCGCGAACATTCTGTTCGACGGCCGGGGAGCGCCGTATCTCGTCGACTTCGGCGTTGCCGCGGCGGCGTCCGGCGGCACGCCGGCGGCGATGAGCCCGCAGCAACGCGCGGGCGCCGCGCCCGGTCCGGCGGACGACGTCTACGCGCTCGGCGTCCTGATGCACGAAACCCTGTTCGGCGGCCCGCCCGCAGCGGAGTCCGACCTGCGCCAGGATCTGCGGCGGCCCGTGTCGCGCGACGGCGCGCCGCTCCCGCCAGCCTTGCAGGAGCTGCTCGCCGCGATGCTGGCCGCGGAGGCGGACGAGCGGCCTTCCGCCGAGGACGTCGCCCGGCGCCTGCGGGATGCCGGCATCGAACCCGGCCCGATCAGGCTGCGCCCGTCGGAGGCCGCTTTCGACGACGGCGTCGCGGCGGAGGTCGAATCCGTGGAGTCGGCGCGACCGTTCCGCCGCGCCGCACTGCTGCCGGCGGCGGGAGAGATGAGCGGGGGCCGCGGCGTGTCGGCGTGGTTCCTGTACGGCGGGCTGGCGGTGCTGGCGGTCGTGGTTGTGGCGGTGTTCTACCTGCTGCCGAATGCGCTGGAGAACGACAGGCGTGCCGCGCCGGCCCCGGAACCGGTCGCCGGCGAACCGGCCGCCACCCCAGGCGAACAGCCCCCGGACGCGGCGGCCGGCCCGTCACCCGAAGAGATCGAGGCGATCAAGGCGGCCACGGACGAAACCCTGGGCGACCTGTTGTCCGACCTCGAGCGCCTCAAGCTGCGCGCCGTCGAGCGCTGGGGCGGCCCCGCCTGGCAGCGGTCCCAGGACGTCTACCAAAGCGGCGACGAAGCCTATCTCGATCGCGATTACGCGCTGGCGGGCCAGCGCTACCGCGAGGCTCTCGAACTGCTGCAGCCGCTGTTCGGCCGCATCGAGCCGGAGTTCCGGCAGGCGATGGCGGCCGGCAAGGCCGCGTTCGAAGCGGGCAATCACGCGGACGCGGTGCGCCTGTTCGACCTCGCCGTCGCGATCACGCCGGGCAACGTGCCGGCGAAGCAGTGGCTCGAACGCGCCCGGAATCTGGAGGGCGTGCTGCGCCTGACCGACCAGGGCCTGCGCTTCGAGAACGACCTCGAGCTGCTGGCGGCGAAGTCGGCTTTCGAGAAGGCGCTGGAGCTGGACCCCGCGTGGCAGCCGGCCGCAGCGGCGCTCGAGCGCGTGGAAGGCGCGATCCGCCAGCGTTCCTTCGAGCAGCGCATGACGGAAGGCTTCAACGCGCTCGCGGCCACCAATTACCCGACGGCGCGCGCCGCGTTCGAAGCGGCCAAGACGCTGAAGCCGGACTCGCAACAGCCGGTGGACGGCCTCTTGCAGGTCGAGCAGGCCGTGCGGCTCGCAAAGATCCGGCGGCTCGAGAGCCAAGCGAAGGCGCTGGAAGACGGTGAGCGCTGGCAGGCCGCGGTGCAGAAATACGAGGAGATCCTCGACATCGACGCGCTGCTCCAGTTCGCACAGGTTGGGCTCGCGCGCTCGCGCGAACGCGCGGCGCTGCACGCGAAGCTCGAATCGTACATCGCGGCGCCGGATTCGCTGTCCATGCCCGCGGTCATGCAGCAAGCCACGGACCTGCTGCTGCAGATTTCGCGCATGGCGTCGGTCGGGCCCAGGCTCGAGGACCGGAAGGACGAGCTCTCGCGGCTCCTGAAGCGCGCGGCGACGCCGCTCACGGTACGCTTCGTCTCCGACAATGCGACGCAGGTGTCGATCTTTCGCGTCGGGCAGCTCGGAACTTTCACCACGCAGGAGCTCCAACTGCGGCCGGGAACCTATGTGGCCACCGGCCACCGGGCCGGCTTTCGTGACGTCCGGCTGGAGTTCCGGGTCGCGCCCGAGCTCGAGCTCGAGCCCATCGTCGTAAAGTGCGAGGAACGGATTTGAAGGTCACCGCGATCGTCATCAGGGACGCGGAAGGCGAACGCCGCTTCACCCTCGACCGGCTGCCGCTCCGGCTCGGTACGGGCAGCGATTGCGAAATCCGCCTGCCGGGCCCGGGCAACGCCCCGGTGGCTTCGATCGACGAGCTCGACGGCGAGCCCTTCGTGCAGCCGGTCGGCCGGGGCGGCGCGGTGCGCATCAACAACGATGCGCTGACCACCTCGAAGCGGCTCGCGTCCGGCGACGTCCTCGAGTTCTTCGGCACGAAAATCGAGATCGGCAGCGAGGCCGGCGTCATGCTCGCGCGCGTGCGCCTCGAGGACAGCGCCTACGTCACCCGGCCGCCGGAGCTCGGGACCGGCACGCCCGCCGATGAGACGATCGCGCCCACGGCGTTTCGCCGCGCGACGGAAACGGCCCCGGCCGTTGCGCCCGCGCGCAACTACCGCTGGCAGACCGGCATCGGCATCGCCGTCGCCGTGCTGGTGGGAGTGTCCTACCTGCTGTTTTCCGCACGCTCCATCCAGTTCGACGTCCAGCCGGGCGAGCCCTACGCGCTGTCCATCGCGGGCGGCTGGTTCCGCCTGCCGATCGGCGACCGCATGCTGCTGCGCCCGGGCGCTTACGTCGTGCGCGTGCACAAGGACGGCTATTACGACGTGAGCCAGAGCTTCGAGGTCGGGGAAACGCGCAGCCAGGACGTCCCGATCCAGATGCGCAAGCTGCCGGGCCGGCTCACCATCCACACGGACCCGGCGGTCGACGCGATCGTCACGGTGGACGAGGCGCGGATCGGGCAGGCCCCTTACGGGCCGCTCGAAATGGAGCCCGGCGTGCACACGATCACGGTCAGCGCCGATCGTTTCCTGCCCTACCAGGATCGGATACCCGTGCCCGGCCTCGGGCTCGACCAGCACCTGTACGTGCAGCTCGTGCCGCGCTGGGCGGACGTGGAGATCACATCCCGGCCGGCGGGCGCCGTCATCTACCGCGGCGACGACCGGATCGGCGTCACGCCGGCCAGTGTGGAGCTCATGGAAGGCACGCACCAGTTGAGCGTGGTGCACGACGGCTTCAAGGCCTGGGACGGGATCATCGAAACCGCGGCCAACGAGGACCGCGTCCTGCCGACGATCCAGCTCGAACCGGCCAACGCGGAATTGCGCGTGACCACGATCCCGATCGGCGCGAGCGTGACCGTCGACGGCCGCTACCGCGGCCAGTCCCCGCTCGAGCTCGCGCTGTCGCCGGACGTCGATTACGACATCGGCGTCTCGAAAGCGGGATACGGTTCCGCGGTACGCCAGGTGCGGCTCGCCGCCGCGAGCTCGCGCGAGCTCAGCATCGACATGACGGCGCGCGTCGGCGTCGTGAACGTCAGCGTCAGCCCTGCCGATGCGACGGTGTACGTCGACGGCCGCGAGTCGGGCACGGGCTCCACCACGCTGCACCTCTCGTCCGCGCCGCACCGGCTCGAGGTGCGGAAGACGGGTTACCAGGCCTTCAGCCGCAGCATTACGCCCAAGCCGGGTTATCCGCAGACCGTCGACGTGCGCCTTCTCACCCATGAGCAGGTCAGGATGCAGAGCGTCGCGGCGACCCTGACGACGTCGCAGGGGCAGGTGCTGCGCCGCGTGGAGCCGGGGGAGATCGTCATGGGCTCCTCGCGCAGCGAGCAGGGCCGGCGAGCGAACGAGGTGCTGGTCCCGGCCAGAGTGACGCAGCCGTTCTACATCGGGGAAAAGGAAGTCACCAACAAGCAATTCGCGGCGTTTCGCGCGAACCACAACTCCGGCGGCGACCTGCACCCCGCGCTGTCGGGCGACAACAACCCGGTCACCAACGTGACCTGGGCCGACGCGGTGGAGTACTGCAACTGGCTGAGCGCCCAGGAAGGCCTGCCGCTCGCTTACGAGAAGCGCTTCGAGCAGTGGGTGCCGATCATCCCGGCGCCGGACGGTTACCGCCTGCCGACCGAGGCCGAATGGGAGCTGGCCATCCGCTACCAGGGCCGCGCGAGCGCTCCGGTCTTCCCATGGGGCAACGAAATGCCGCCGCGCCCGGACAGCGGCAACTACGCGGACCAGGCGGCGGAGGGCGTGGTGCCGTCGATCCTGCCGGGCTACAACGACGGCTACACCTCGACCGCGCCGGTGGGTTCGTTCCCGCCGAATTCGCTGGGCATCTACGACGGCGGCGGCAACGTGGCCGAATGGGTGCAGGATTACTACTCCGTGCCGGACCCCGGCCGGACGGAGCCCCTGGTCGATCCCACCGGGCCGAGCTTCGGGCAGCACCACGTCATCCGCGGCTCGAGCTGGCGCCACGCGGGCATCCTGGAGTTGCGCCTGGCCTACCGCGATTTCGGCAGCGAGGGCCGTTACGACGTGGGCTTCCGCATCGTCCGCAATGCCCCGGACCCGGGCACGGAGCAAAACGCCGCGCCGTAGTGGGTACACTGGCCGGAACGGGTCCGCCCGAAGGTAGCCGGCACGCTGGCCGGAACGGGCCCGCCCGAAGGTAGCCGGTACACTGGCCGGAACGGGCCCGCCCGGAGGTAGCCGGTAAACCGGCCGTAACGGGCCCGCCCGAAGGTAGCCGGTAAACCGGCCGGAACGGGTCCGCCCGAAGGTAGCCGGTACACTGGCCGGAACGGGCCCGCCCGGACGTAGCCGGTACACTGGCCGGAACGGATCGTTGGAGCCCGCCATTGCGGGCGACCGGTACGAGCCCGACGCCGCAGGAGACCTTTTGGCCCGGAGGCTGTCTAATCCAGCATGCTGCTGAAAATCCCCGTTAATCCCGTGAAACCCCTGCTCGGCGCCCTCGCGGCGCTGTTCCTGGCGCTGCCCGCCCGGGCGCAGGAGACCGGCGACCCGCCCGCGCCCGAGCCGTCCGCGGACCAGGGGGCGCCGGAGGCGGGCGCCGAGGCAGGATCGCCGGAAAACGCCAGCGAAGACCCGGCCGCCGCCGAGCCCGCCGCCGCGGACGAGGCCGCCGCCGGGCCGGCTGCGGAGGAAGAAGCCGCCGGCGCCGGCGAGCCGGTCGTGGTGGACATCGGGGAAGGCACCGTCATCGACGACCAGACCTTCGAGGGTGAGGACGACGACTTCATCCCGAGCGAGGAGATCCCGATCGACCAGGCCATCCCCTTCCCGACCGATATTTGAGGACCTCACCTGCGGGACCGCCATCGATGCCGGCCCGGAGCGGCGACCCGGCGTGTAGGAGCCCGTCCCACGGGCGACCCGGCGTCAGGGGCTGCCATGCCCGTGAGACGCGCCCCAACATCCGGTACAGTGCACACGCCAAGGCATAAAGACCCGCATCCATGAAAAAAAAGAACATCCCGGTCGAGTTCATCTACCAGCTCTTCGCGCTCATCATCATCGTCATCATCGTGCAGGCGTATTACATGTCCGTCGTGCGGCCGAACGCGGCCGAGGCCATCGCCGAGCAGAACCGCCGGATTGACGAGAACCCGAACTACGTGCCCGAGCGCTCGGTCTGGGTGCTGATCAAGGATTACGAGCAGGAGTCCTGCTTCATCCTGATGTTCTGGGCATTCGCGATCATCGGCTACAAGGCGGTCGACCTGTCGCGCGAGCGGCGCCTGCTCGAGACCGACCTGATTCCCATCGCCGAGGGCATGCGCATCCTGCCGGAGGACACGCGCGAATTCGCGCGCCAGATCCAGGCGTTGCCGGACGAAGAGCGGCGCCTGCTGCTGCCGCGCGTGTTGATGAGCGCCCTCCGGCGGTTTTCGTCAACGCAGAACATCCAGGACGTCTCCAACATCGCGCACGCGGTGTGCGAGACCGAGGCCGACCGCCTGGAAACGGAACTGTCGATGATCCGCTACATCGCCTGGGCCATCCCGGCGATCGGGTTCATCGGCACGGTCCGCGGTATCGGCGACGCGCTTGCCCAGGCGAACCGGGCCGTGCAGGGCGACCTCGCCGGCGTGACCGAGAGCTTGGGGCTGGCCTTCAACTCGACCCTGATCGCGCTCCTCATCAGCATCGTGCTGATGTTCCTCATCCACCAGTTGCAGTCCGTCCAGGAGCGCCTGGTGTTCGACTCCGAAGCCTATTGCGACGAAAAGCTGATTCGTCACATGAAGGCCGATTAGGGCCGGGCACTCACCGTGACGCGGCTCGCTGCACACCTGAACGACGCCGGAATCACGCTGCTCGACGGCGAGCGGATCCTGTACCGCGAGCCCGGTTTCGCCTTCCTCGACGGGGACCGGCTGGCGACCGGTAACGAGGCACTCGCCAACGCGCGCATCCATCCGCGCAGGGTGCAGCACCGGTTCTGGAAGGATCTCGATGCCGAGCCGCTGGCCGACCGGCGCTTCGGCCACCTGAGCCCGGCCGATCTCGCGAGCCGGCAGCTCGAGCAGATGTGGAGCGCCGCCGGCGGCGCCTCCGAGCTCGTGCTCGCCGTGCCGGCTTACATGCAGGCCGGCGAGCTCGGCTTGCTGTTGGGGATAGCGGGCGAGCTCAAGCTGCCGGTCGTGGCCATGGTGGACTCGGCCGTCGCGGCCACCCGCCGCGAGTACCGGAACGCGGTGCCGGTCCATGTCGATCTCGGCCTGCACGCCGCCATACTGACGCGCCTCTCCCAGCACGGGCACGCGCAGGTCGAGCGGGTCGAGGTGCTCGACGACTGCGGCACCTATGCCCTGTACGACGCCTGGCTGAATGCCGTCGCCGAGGTCTTCGTGCAGCAGTCGCGCTTCGACCCGCTGTACGACGCGGAAACCGAGCAGCTCCTCCTCGACAAGCTGCCGGACTGGCTCGCGATATCGGCCGCCCGCGAAGCGGTCTCGCTGCAGCTCGAATACCGGGGCGTCGAGCACCGGGCCGATATCGAGTCGCTCGCCCTGGTCGGCGCGGCGGCGCCGTTCTACCAGCGGATCGCGAGCAAGCTCCGGGCGCTGTTCCGGGCGGACGAGACGCCGGCGATCCAGGTGACGGACCGCATCGTGCGCCTGCCCGGGCTCGCCGACATGCTGAAGGCGCGGGTCGGCGGCGAAGTGTTCGGGCTGGAACCCGGTGCCACGGCGCGCGGCGCGCTCGCGCGCTGCCGGGAAGTGGCCCGGGCGGGCACTGCCGTGGGCCTGCGGCGGCAGCTCCCCTGGGACCAGGCCCCGGTGGCGGTGGAGCGCGACGAGGCCGCCGCCGCCAGCGGCGGGGTGCCGACGCACCTGCTGTTCGGCGACACCGCATGGCGGGTCGACGACTCGCTGCTGGTCATCGGATCGCAGGCGGGCGAGGGCGAGCGGAGCATCGCCGTCGGCAGCGACATGCCGGGCGTGTCGCGCCGGCACTGCTCCGTCAGGCGCCAGAACGGCCAGTGCGTGCTCGAGGACCACAGCCGCTACGGCACGTTCCTGAACGGCCACCGGATCGAGGGGTCTACAGTCCTGAGGATCGGCGATGCGGTGCGCATCGGCTCGCCGGGCTTCGAATTCCTGATGATTACGACTGACGAGACGCATGGCACGTAGACGCCGCACCTTCGAGATCTTCAGCATGTCCTTCCTGGACTGCATAAGCTGCGGTTTCGGCGCCGTCATCCTGCTGTTCATGATCATCAACGCGCAGGCGACGCGGGACACCGACCAGCCGACGCAGCGTTTGGTGGCCGAGGTCTCGAAGCTGCAGTACGAGATCCTGGACGAGCGCAAGGACCTCGTGCTGACGCGCAATACGATGGAAGAGCTCGAGGACGAGCGCGCGCAGGCCACCAACCAGATCGAGCAGGTCACCGCGCTGATCGAGAAGCTCAAGATCGAGCTGGCGAAGCACGATCAGGAAACCCTCGCGAAGGTCGAGCACATCGAGGAGCTGCAGTCGGATATCGAGAAGCTCGAGAAGGAACGGGAGCGCCTGCTGGCGTTCGAAGAGAGCGTCGGAAGCGGTGCGGAAGTGCGGACGTTCGTCGGCAACGGCGACCGGCAGTACCTGACCGGCCTGAAGGTCGGCGGTGAGCGCATCCTGGTGCTCGTCGATGCCTCCGCCAGCATGCTGGACCGGCGCATCATCAACATCCTGCGCCGCCGCAACATGTCTCCCGAGGTACAGCTCCGGTCCGAGAAATGGCGGCAGGTCGTGAATACCGTCGACTGGCTCTCCGCCAATTTCCCCAAGGACAGCAAGTTCCAGATCTACGCGTTCAACACGACCGCATGGCCGGTGCTGCAAGGAACCGAGAACGTCTGGCTGGACGTCGGCGACGGGGAGCAGCTTACGCAGGCGATCAAGCGGCTGCGCCGCACACTGCCGCAGGAAGGCACCAACATGCATGCCGCGGTCGAAGTGGTGCGTACGCTGAATCCGCTGCCCGACAACATCATCCTGCTCACGGACGGCCTGCCGACCATGAACACTCCCGAGACCGAGCGCGCCATGGTCACCGGGCAGCAGCGCCTCGAATATTATTATGAAGCCGTGGAGATGCTGCCGGGCGAGATCCCGGTCAACATACTGCTGTATCAGCTCGAAGGCGAAGCGAACGCGCCGATCGCGTACTGGATGCTGGCATACCGCACGAACGGCTCTTTCATGAGCGTCAGCCGGGACTGGCCATGAGAAGGCGCCGCCGCGATATCGAGACGTTCAGCCTGTCGTTCCTCGACTGCATCTGCTGCGGTTTCGGAGCGATCATCCTGCTTTTGGTCCTGAGCAAGATCGCCGAGCCGGTGATCATCGAGCAGACCGAAACGGATCTCACGGAACTGATCGCGAGGCTGCAGGAAGAGCTGCATGACATCCGCGGTGACTCGACCGTGCTCAACCGGGAGCTGGTCTCGGCGCGCAAACTGACCACCGACACCGAGATGACGTTGAAGGAGCTGCAGCGGGAGCTCGACAAGGTCCAGGGGCAATACAAGCTGCTCACCGAGAACGCGGAGACACTCCTGGCGGACGCGGGCAAGCTGGAGTCGGCCCGCCAGCGGCTGACGGAAGAGATGGAGCGGCTGCTCGCGAATTACCAGCGGACCATCAACTCTTCGGTCGGCGGCATCCCGGTCGACAGCGAATACATCATCTTCGTGATCGACACTTCCGGCAGCATGCAGCAGAAGTGGGCGTTCCTGGAACAGAAGATCCGGGAAGTGCTCGACGCCTATCCGACCGTGAAGGGCTTGCAGATCATGAACGACAACGGCCAGTTCATGTTCCCGCAGTTCGGCCGGACCTGGCTCGAGGATACGCCGGCATTGCGCCAGTCGATCAAGAACACGATCCGTACCTGGGCGCCGTTCAGCGACAGCAACCCCGCGGACGGCATCATCTACGCGATCGAGACGTTCCGGGATCCCGACAAGCAGATCAGCATCTACGTGTTCGGCGACGACTTCACGGGCAATTCGGCGGAAGCCGTGCTGCGCGAGATCGCGAGGGTCAACGTCGCCGACGCGACCGGCGAGCGCCGCATGCGCATCCACGCCATCGGCTTCCCGACCGACTTCGGCGGCACGCCGCGCATGGCGCAGAAATACGCCCTCCTGATGCGCGCCGTCTGCGCGCGCAACGGCGGCACCTTCGTGGGCCTGACGGAAGCCGACCGCCGCTGAGGGTGCGTCGGCGTTACCGGATGCGAGCGCCGCTGAATCTTGCGCTGCAGGAGCCCGTCTCACGGGCGACAAGGACGTCGCCGTGCGTGTCGCCCGTGAGACGGGCTCCTGCAGACGCCAGATTTCGCCAGAATTGATAGGCACCGGGCCATTTTTGCGACCGCGAGTGAGCCCTTTCCCGCCGCTTAATGGACTCCGAAGACGCCACAACCGTGGCGAATCGACAAACCCGGAGAACAGCCATGCGTACCCAACTGACAGTGATCACCCTGGCCGCCTGCCTCGCGGCGGGCCCCGCCTTTGCCGCCAGCAAGGCATCGAAAGAGGAAACCATCGGCGTCGGCGTGGGCGCCACGGTCGGCGCACTCGCCGGCGGTCCCATCGGCTTCGTCATCGGCGCGGCCATCGGCGCGAAGATCGGCGACGAGTTCCACGAGAAGGACGAGAAGGTCGATTCCCTGAGCGGCTCGTTGCAGGCGTCGGCCACGCGGGTCGCAGCGCTCCAGACGGAAGTGCAGGCGCTGAACGCCGACATCGACGCCCTCGGCGGCGACCTGCAGCGGATGCGCGCGATGGCGCGGCCGGAGCTCCTGAGCCTGCTCGAGAGCGGCATCAGGATGGACCTCCTGTTCCGGACGGAAGAGCACGAGCTGGCGGACTCGACCAGCGAGCGCCTGGCCGCGCTGGCCGCGAGCCTCGCCGCGATGCCGGACATTCGCATTGCCGTTGACGGCTACGCCGACGAGCGGGGCATTGAGGCCTACAACCGCGACCTGTCGGTGCGCCGCGCGGAGTACGTGCGCGACCTGCTGACGGCGAACGGCGTGCCGGCGGAACGCATCCAGGTGTCGGCGCACGGGGAATCGCCGACCGTCGAAGACACCGCCGACAACTACGCGCTGCAGCGCAAGGTGAGCCTCACGCTGTACGTCGACGACAACCCGTCCTTCGCGGCGAACCCGAACTGATCCCCTGCGACTCCTGCGGAGTCAATGCCTGGCCGGCCCTCCGGGCCGGCATTTTTTTGGCTGCGCCACGACGGTGCTATCCTGCGCTGTAGGAGCCCGTCTCACGGGCGACAGCGGCGCTGAAGGCCGCTGTCGCCCGTGAGACGGGGGCTCCTGCAACGAAGAGACACCACCATGACCGATCTCTACGAACGGCGCTGCAAACCCTGCGAAGGCGGCGTCGAACCGCTGACGCAGGACGCGGCCCGCGAAATGCTGGCGGCGCTCGATCCTGCCTGGATCCTCTCCGGTGACGGCAGGAGCATCAAGCGGGACTTCAGTTTCCCCACGTTCGCCTGGACGATCGCGTTCGTCAACGCGGTCGCGTGGGTCGCGACGACGGAAGGCCACCACCCGGAGCTCATCGTGAACTACGGCCGGTGCACCGTGCGCTACACGACGACCGCGATCGACGGCTTGTCCGACAACGACTTCATCTGCGCCGCCAAAATCGACCGTCTCGTGCTGGACCTCTGATGGCCGGCGCAACCGTCGATCGCAACGCCATCGAAGACGCCGCCCGCCGGCTGACAGACGTCGCCGTAGTCACGCCCCTCATTGCATCGGAGGAACTGGACGCCGTGGCCGGCGGCACCGTGCTCCTCAAAGCGGAAAACCTCCAGCTCACCGGCTCGTTCAAGATCCGCGGCGCCTACAATCTCATGAGCCGCCTGCCGGGCGCGCAGGCGGGGCAGGGCGTCGTCGCCTGGTCATCGGGCAATCACGCGCAGGGCGTCGCGGCCGCGGGCTCGCTGCTCGGCATCCGGACCGCGATCGTCATGCCGGAGGACGCGCCCGCGCTCAAGCTCGAGAACACCCGCCGCCTCGGCGGCGAGGCGATCCTGTACGACCGCTACAGCGGCGATCGCGAAGCCATCGCGCGCGAGCTCGCCGCGGCACGCGGCGCCGGGCTGGTGCCCTCCTACGATCATCCCGACATCATTGCGGGGCAGGGCACGGTCGGCCTCGAGCTGATGCGGCAATGCGCAGAGCAGGGGCACGTGCCGGACCAGGTGCTGATTCCCTGCGGCGGCGGCGGGCTGTCGGCCGGTTCGGCCGTGGCAATCCGGGATATTTCCCCGGCCACCTCGGTGCACCCCGTCGAGCCGGAGGCCTTCGACGACACCCGCCGTTCGCTGGCGGCCGGCGAGCGGCTGGCGAACGATCCCGGAGCACGCTCCATCTGCGACGCGCTGCAGGCGCCGACGCCCGGCGCGCTGACCTTCCCGATCAACCGGCTGGCTTTAAGCGAAGGACTGGCCGTCACCGACGAGGAAGTGCGCGAGGCGATGCGCTTCGCGTTCCGTCACCTGAAGCTGGTGGTGGAGCCGGGCGGCGTGGTGGCGCTCGCGGCGGTGCTGACGCAGAAGGTGCCGACCCGCGACAAGGTCACCGTCGTCGTCCTGAGCGGCGGCAACGTCGACCCGGAAATGTTCGCAAAGATCCAGAGAACCTGACTTCATCGCGTCCGCCCACGCGCTCCGTTCCCCGGTAGGAGCCCGTCTCACGGGCGACAGCAACCTCGACCGCCGCGTCGCCCGTGGGACGGGCTCCTACAGCGCTCCTCCTACGCCCGCCCCGGCACCACCGTCAGCGTCGGCGGCAACGGCTTCGGCTCCACGGCCTTCGGCGGCCGCCGGCGCTGCTGCCACTCGTCCAGCCAGCTCACGATCTTCTCCAGTTCCGCGATGTCGGGCCGCGTCCGCGGCGAGGGCATCTCGGCGACACCCAGCCCGCTTTCCACCGCGTGCAGGAAATTCTGGCTGTCGCGCAGCACGCCGATGATCGGGATCTTCAGCGAGTCGAGAAAACGCATGAGCTTGTCGAAGCTGCGGGTGTTCTGGCGCGTGCGGTTGGCAATGACCCCGACCTTGCGATCGCGCCGGTCGATCTTCGCCACCAACAGCAGATCGGCGATGCAGCGGGATGCCGCGTGGATGTCGATCGAGGAAGGCAGCACCGGCACCAGGATGCTGCTGGCGTCCCGCGTCACTTCCCGCAGCCGATCGTTGCTCAGACCGGCGGGCGTATCGACGATCAGGGCCGTGGTATCGACCGCGACGCGTAGCTGCCAGCTACGGGTCGCCTGCATGGAATTCTTGTAGGCGGCGATGCCGTGCACCGGCGGCCGGTCGGAAGCGCGGCGCTCGATCCAGCGCATTGTCGACCCTTGTGGATCGCAGTCCATGATCGTGGGCATCGGCCCGCGGCCGGCGTAGATACTGGCGAGATTGGTAACGAGCGTGGTCTTGCCGCAGCCGCCTTTGGGATTCAGCACGACGATCGTGTTCAGATCCTTCCTGTTAGGCGTTATCAGCATTCCGGCCAGCGGTCCCCCAGCGGTTTCCCCGAATCATCACTCTCCGCCAAAGAAACTTCCAGTTCCTTGAGCCTGTTCACACAATGCCGGGAGCGGCGCCGCTCGCGCTCAAGCCGGCAGCCGGCGGGATTTGCGCACTAGAGCCACGCAAATCCCGCCGATGATCATCATGCCGCAGGCGACCAGCCGCGGTGACAAGGGTTCGGCCAGGAGCAGCACGCCGCCTGCCGCGGCGATCGCCGGCACCGAGAGTTGCACCAGCGCCGCCTGCATCGAGGACAGGTGATTCAGCGCCGCGTACCAGATGACATAACCCAGCCCGGAGGTGAGCGCGCCGGAGAGCATCGCGAGCAGAAGGCCGGTAGCCGACCAGTGCGCCGTGCCCCCGGCCGCCAGGGACAGCAAAGCGAGACCCGCGACGAACAGCAGCGAGCGCGTGAAGTTGCGCGAGGTCGCGAGCAGCGGTTCGGCTTCCTGCCGGCCGCGGATGGAGTAGACGCCCCATGCGACGCCGGCGAGCGCCATGAGCGCGGCGCCGGACGGGGCCGGCGCTTGCGCGCCCGGCAGGAGCAGCAGCGTGAGCCCGGCCGCCGCGAGCAGCCAGCCGCTCCACTCGAAACCTCCCGGCCGGTCGCCGGCCATGAGCGCGGCGCCGATCATCGTCACCTGCACGAAGCCGAACAGGATGAGGGCGCCCGAGGCGGCATCGAGGCTGAGGTAGGCAAAGGAGAAGAACGCGGCATAGAGAAACAGGGCGAGCGCCGAAAACCAGCCGCCGGCGTTTCGATCGCTTCTCGCGCGATGCGCGACGATGATGACCGCAAGCACGAGTGCGCCGGACGCGAGCCGCACGGCGGTGAAGCTCGCGGGATCGATCGCCTGTTGCTTGAGCGCGAGCCGGCAGATGATCGAGTTGCCCGCGAACGCGAGCATTGCGAGGAGGGTCAGAGCCGCAGCACGCATCGGTACCATGGCAGGTCTGTCCGTTAGCATCAGACGATTATTGTCAAATGTCGCGCGAGGTCGCTGAAAAAATTTCTTTGAATTTACCACGGCACGGGGTTAGGCTGGTTCCACGATATTAAACAAAAGGTGCAGCGAACGACGATCCATGTCGTCAAGCACCGAGAGCGGATAACAACAAAGGCAAGCCGCCGGCAGGGGAGATAACCCGCATCGAAGGGAAGGGCGAGGTTCCGGATTCCCGGGTGATAACCATCCTTCCATATTCGAGCGTAGTCGCAGAATCATCCTCGGCCTGACGGCATGTCGCTATCAACGTGTCCTCAGGAGTGAAAACCGTGAAAATTTGCTCGAGTCTTGCGGGGCTGGCCCTCGTGATGGTCGGCGGCCTGGCGTTGGCCGCGCCGAATGAAAACGCAGCGCCCGTCGCCCAGGCGAAAGCCAAAACCTACATCGTGCAGATGCGAGGTGATCCGGTCGTCGCTTACGACGGTGGCGTGCAGGATCTCGCCGCGACAAAACCGGCAAAGGGCAAAAAGATCAATCCGCACAGCAAACCTGTCAAGGACTATGTCAATTACCTCGACCGGCAACACGAGCGGGCGATCCAGGAGATTGGCGCGGCCCGGAGCAAGATCTACGACTACCGCTACAGCTTCAACGGTTTTGCCGCCGTGCTGACCAAAGCGGAAGCCGAGGCGCTGAAGAATCGCAGCGACGTCGTCGCCGTCTGGGAAGACGAGATTCTCCAGCTTCAAACCGACAACTCCCCCGATTTCATCGGCCTGACCGAGGGCGGAGACCCGTGGTCGAAGGGCTATACCGGCGAAGACGTCATTATCGGCATGGTCGACACGGGCATCTGGCCGGAGCATCCGAGCGTTGCGGACGTGCCGACGCCGAAAAAGGGCAACAAAGGCCCCCTGGTTCCGTACGGGCCGCCGCCTGCAAGCTGGCATGGCGATGAGTTCCCGGACCATTGCCAGTTCGGAAACAGTGCGTTCAATCCTGCCGACGCCGAGTTCGCCTGCAACAACAAGGTGCTGGCCGCGCGCTTCTACCGCGACGGCTTCGCGGCAGGCGAGGTCTGCGGAGAGCCCGGCATGGAGTGCGGCTGGACTGAATTCCTGTCCGCCCGCGACAACGACGGCCACGGCACCCACACGGCAACGACCGCCGCCGGCAACAACGGCGTCCCGGCGTCGATCGACGGCGAGTTCCTGGGCAACGTCAGCGGCATTGCGCCGCGCGCCCGCCTCTCCATCTACAAGGTCTGCTGGAACGGTAGCCTGCAGACGACGGTTCCGCGGGGCTGCGCGAGCTCCGATTCCATGGCGGCCATCGACCAGGCGGTCGCCGACGGCGTCGACGTGCTGAATTTCTCCATCGGCGGCCCCAGCACGACCTTCAACGGTGCCGACGACATCGCCTTCCTGTTTGCCGCCGATGCCGGCGTGCACGTGGCGGTCTCGGCGGGCAATGACGGCCCCGGCGCGCAGACCATCGGCACGCCCTCCGGAGTGCCGTGGGTAACGGCGAGCGCTGCCGCGCAGGACGACCAGGTATTCGCCCTCGCGGTGAATGTCACGGCGCCGGCCGCCGTTGCCGGCAACAAGGAGGCGCTCGAAGGCGCCGGACCGGTAACGCTTGCGGACACCGGGACGATCGTCGATGAGCTCGTTGTCGGAGCGCCGGCCAATGGCTGTGCGCCGCTGACGAACCCCGATGCGGTGAACGGCAATACCGTGCTGATCATTCGCGGCGTCTGTGCGTTCCTGGACAAGTACACGAATGCCCAGAACGCCGGCGCCAACGCCATCATCGTTTACAACGACGGCGCCGCGCCGGATCGCTTCGACCCGATCGTCATGGGCGGGCTGGACGACACCGTGACCATACCCGGGGTGATGATCGGGCATGCAGACGGCGTGGATCTTGCCGCTGCCAGCGGTGTCGAGGTGGCGCTCGATCCGAACAACCTGATCTCCAAGGCCAACACGATCGCCGGCTTCTCGTCCCGCGGTCCCAACGGCGGTGCGCCCGACATCCTCAAGCCGGACGTTGCCGCTCCGGGCGTGAATATCCTGGCCGGCCACACGCCGGTGCCGAACGATTTCGGCACGCCGGGGCGCTTGTTCCGGAGCATCAGCGGCACTTCCATGGCGAGTCCTCACACGGCCGGCACGCTGGCCTTGCTCGACCAGGCACACCCGGATTGGACACCGGCCATGGCGAAGTCCGCGCTCATGACCACGGCACGCCAGAATCTCAACAAGACCTTCGGTACGGACGCGGCCAATGCGTTCGATATCGGCGCCGGTTTTATCCAGCCCGGCGAGGCGTTCGACCCGGGCCTGGTGTACGACGCGGGGCTTGCCGATTACGTGCGGTTCCTCTGCGGGTCCGACACCCAGCCGCAAATCTTCTCGCCGGCGACTTGTGACGCTTTCGGCTCCATCGATTCGAGCGACTTGAACCTGGCCTCGATCGCCATTGCGGAGCTCGTCGGCAGCCAGACGATCACCCGGACGGTCACGAACGTCGGGGAGGGGAACAAGGTCTATCGCGCGGAAGTCGAGGCGCCTCCCGGAATAAACGTGAGCGTGTCACCGTCGACCATTCACATCAAAACCGGCGACTCCGCCTCGTTTGAAGTCACCTTTAGCACCACAGATGCGGCGGCGGTTGGTGAATGGGCGTTCGGCTCGCTGTCGTGGACACACGGAGATCAGCGGGTGCGCAGCCCGATTGCCGTCCGCCCGGTTGCCCTGAGCGCGCCGGACGAGGTGCGCGCTGCCGGGACCGATGGCACGGCGAGCTTCGACGTGAGCTTCGGCTACACCGGCCCGTTCGCGGTGAACGTCGACGGATTGCAGCCGGGTAATGCCGCGCTGGGACCGGTGGCAGACGGGGGCCTCAACCAGCACAACTTCATCGTGCCTCCGGGCGCGAGCCTCGCGCGCTTCTCGATCTTCGACGAGGACGTGGGGGACGGAGACGGATCGGACGACCTCGATATGCAGGTGTTTTTCTTCAATCCCGCGTCCGGATTCCAGTTCCTGGGCCAGAGCGCAACGGCTACGTCGGAGGAAGAGTTCAACGTCGTGAATCCAACGCCGGGCTTCTATGCCGTGCTGGTGATCGACTTCGACTCGGCACCCGGACCGACGGACTACACGCTGTTCAACTTCAACCTGACCGGGACGGATGCCGGTAACACGACAGTAACGGCACCCGCGGCCACGATCGGGCAGACGGGGACGGTGACGGTGGACTGGAACGGGCTCGCGCCCGGTACGCGCTACCTCGGCTTCCTCAACCACAATAACGGCTCGGAAGCGATCGGGCGGACGGAACTGCTGATCGATACGCGCTGATTCGGCACTGGCAGGGAACCGCCCGCGGATGAAAGTCCGCGGGCGGTTTTTTTATCGGGTTTTGATCGGCGGGCAGGGAATCGCCCGGCGCAGATCGGTATGATACGTATAGCGGCGCCCGGCATGAGAAAGCGTCACGACGAATCCCTTCGATGCCCCTCCCGCCGGTGCCGCCTCGTCGCCGGCACAGCCTAACGACGCATCGGGCCATTCCGTCGGTCGCGTGCCGAGCAGCGAAATCTCGCCCGGCGGAACCCCCAGCCGCCGGGCAAGATCGGCGCGGGCAAGCGCCTCGAGCTGGCTCTGCGAGAACGTGGGCAGTGGCTGCACCTTCTGAACCGACTTAGCCCGGTCCTGCTCGCAGACGAAACCGCTGCCGCCCGCCATGTGCACGCGATGCGTCGCACCGCTCGCATCCCTGACCAGCGCGAAATGACCGGGTGTAATGACGTGCAGGTAGTCCATGCCGGGGTCGGGGCAGCCGATGCCGGAATCCCGCCACTCCACCGGCTCGATGCGCAGCAACTCGAGCTCGTCCGCGTCCACGGACAGGTACTCGGCAACGATCTCCAGCGCAAGCCCGGCTGGCGCTTCTTTTGACGCCTCGGTCATCGGCGGCGATTGTGCCGTCGTACAACCGGCGGCGAGGATTCCTATGACGGCCAATCCGGCCGCAGCGGCCCTGGTCATGAATTTGTCTCCTGTTTCCGTTCCATCGGCGTCACGCGCCAGGGGGATTTTACAGATCCGGGTGCGACAGCGCCGAGGTTGCGCTGCGAAGCCTGCACAACGAGCTCCGGTGGGCCCGGTCGTGGTGATGCCACGACGGCTTGAACCGCGCTGGGCCGATCATCCACGGCAGCGTGGACCAGCGCGTCCCGCCGGAGCACGCCCGGAAATACATGGATGCGCTCGACCGCTACAAGAAGGACTACCAGTTCGTGGAGCTCAAAGGCGCGGATCACTTTTCAAATACGCTGTTTTTCCGCCACCAGCTCAAGCTGTACGAGTCGCTGATCGGTTACCTCGCGAACGACTGCGGGCCGGGCGGGTTGTAGCTTTCTGCGCACAGTGGCGCGCGGCACGCCCGACGGGCGGTCCGCGGTCGTGACGCGGCAACGCAAATGCAGGTCGAAATCGCCGATTTCGGCCTTTTTTGTTGCCCATCAGCAACACAATAGGCTTGTTCAAGAAAAAAGCGACAATTGACGTTTACAAGCCACGCCCGATTTCGCATGATGAGCGCCAACGGAGAACACCTGCCAGGGTCGGCCACCGGGATCAAAGGGACAGCATAAGTCCCGATCCGAAAAATTGAACTGCATAAGGGGATGACAATGAGATTCGACGACTATCACGCGTCTCGCGTGCGGCTGTCCGGCCTTTTTCTTACAGTTGTTCTAATCGCCACGGCTCCGGCTTCCTTTGCCCAGGAAGAAGATGCCACGCAAGCCGCGTCGGGCGATATCGAGGAAATCACCGTAACGGGCTCGCGTATTCCGCGACCAGGCGTCGATACGTTCTATCCGGCGGTATCGGTCGGCACCGAAGAACTGGAGAACAACGCGTTCACGAACGTCGCCGACGCACTGAACGAAATACCTGCGTTCGGCAACCCCGACGCCACTCCGCTGGGTGTACAGAACTCGTTCTCGATCGGCCAGAACTTCGTCGATTTTCTCGGCCTCGGTTCCCAGCGCACGCTTACGCTGGTGAACGGCAAGCGCTTCGTTTCCTCCAATAGCCCGATCGTGTTTGGTGAATCTGGCGGCCTGCAGGTCGACTTCAACGTCATTCCCCTGGCGCTCGTCGACCGCATCGAGGTCATCGGCGTGGGCGGCGCGCCCATTTACGGGTCGGACGCCATCGCCGGCACCATCAACGTCGTGCTGAAGGATCGGTTCGAAGGCGTCGAGGTCGGTTATCGCTTCGGGCCGAGCGAGCAGGGCGACGCCGATTTCTACCATGCCACGTTCGTGGCCGGCACGAACTTCGCGGAGGACCGTGGCAACATCACTTTTTCGGCGGAGACCTACGAGCAGGACAGCCTGCTCCGAAAGACGAGGCCGTTCTTCAGCGACAATGAGCCGTTTTTTGCTGAGGACACGGTAAATCCGACCGATCCAAATGTGGCCATCTCCCGCATATTCCGCGATCAACGGATCAATATCCTTACGTTTGGCGGACTGGCCAGTACGACGGATCCCTGCCCATTTGCTGTTTTCGAGCGCTGCATCATTCCGTCGTTCGGCGTCGGCGCGTTCCCGGATGGCAATTTCTACGAGTTCGACCCCAGCGGGAACCTGGTGCAGTACACCCCGGGCGCCGTTGCTCCGGGTTCCTTTTTCTTTGCTCTCGGCGGTGACGGCGAGGACTTCTTCGACCTGGTAGAGCAGCTCCAGTCGCCGCTCAAGCGGGATATCTTCACCGCCAGGATGAACTACGACATCCTGGAGAACGTGCGGTTTTACTCCAATGTGCTCTACGCCAACACACAATCGAAGGAACTGGTCCGCCAGGGCGGTTTCCAGACCTTCGCCTTCGGCGGCACCAGCCGGGAGCTGGTATTCCCGACGGACCATCCCTTCCTGACCCAGCAGGCACAGGACGTGTTCGCCGCGAACGGCATGACCGAGTTCACCCTGCATCGCTTCAATAACGACATCATCGATCCCAGCAGTTTCCGGGAGCAGCACCTGTGGCGCTACGTCGCCGGGCTGCAAGGCGATTTCGAGCTCGCCGGCAGGAACTGGAACTGGGAGGCCTACGCGATTCGAGGTGAGAGCGACGGCACGACGCTCGGCGAGGGCATCATCGACGCGCGTTTCCTGAATGCCATCGACGTGCGGCAGCTCACCGCCGCCGACCTCGCCGCTGTCCCTGGCGGCGAGTTCGCGCTGCTCGGCCTCAGCGGAACCGCCACCGCGGGCGTCGGCGATATTATCTGTGAATCCGTCTTCCAGGCCGCTATCGGGAATATCACCGGGGTGAGCGGAAACGGCGTCACCGATTCGGACCTGCCCTTCATACAGGGCTGCGTGCCGCTCAACCTGTTCGGCGAGGGCGTACGCTCCGACGCCGCCCGCCAGTGGGTCACCGGCCGGGAGCTGACCAAGACCGACATCGACCAGACGATCTACAACGTCAATTTCGGCGGTGAGCTGTTCGAGCTGCCCGCCGGCGCGCTCGGCTTCAACGTCGGCTACGAAACCCGCAAGGAGGAAGCGGTCTTCCAGCCGGGGGTGGGCAGCGCGATACCGCTGACCCGCTCGTCGGCGTTCCAGCGCACCGGCGGCGAGTACGAGACCGACGAAATCTTCGGCGAGGTCCTGATCCCGGTGGTCAGTCCCGACATGGGCATTCCGTTCCTCGACATGGCTGAAATCAACGGTGCCGTACGGGAGATCGACAACTCACTCGCCGGAGGCGCCACGGTTTGGACGGCAGGCGGACGCTTTGCCCCGGTGGCCGACATCACCTTCCGCGGCAACTACACTGAATCCATTCGGGCGCCTTCGCTCGTGGAACTGTTCGCACCGATCACCGGTTCGTTCAGCTTTGCCGACGATCCGTGCGATAACCGCTTCGTAGGCGAAGGGCCGGCCCCGGCGACTCGCGAAGCCAACTGCCGGGCGGAGCTTGGTGTCGATCCTTCCACGTTTACGTCCAATATCGTGAACGCCACCGCCCAAGGGCGAACCGGCGGCAATCCGAACCTGGACAACGAGACGGCCGAATCCTTCAGTTTCGGCATCACGCTCGAACCGCGCTGGGTCGACAACCTGGTGCTCACGGCCGACTACATCGAGATCGCGCTGACGCAAGCCATTGTGTCACTGGACCTGACCACACTGATGGAAGCCTGCTACGATTCCCCGAGCTTCCCGAACGTCGCCGCCTGTGACAGTTTCACGCGGAATGCGAGCGGCCAGGTCACGGACTTCCTGACCGGCCAGACCAACGCCCAGAACTTCGATGTCGAATTCGTGAACTATTCGGCGAGCTACGGCTTCGACGTGGCGGAGCCCCTGGGATGGGCCTTCGGGAGCCTGGCCGACAACGACCTCGGGTTCCTGACCACGCGGGCCCGCGTGTCGCATACCCGGGAGCGCCTCGTTTCCGTCACGGGCGACCCGGCCCAGTCCGAGGTGGGTTCTTTCGAGGATCCGGAATATTCCGGAACCTTCGACTTTATCTGGGACTACGGCGATAACACCCGGATCTTCTATCGCCTGATCTGGCAAGCGGCCGCCAAGCTGGATCCCACAGGCGACAATATCTTCCAGCATCCGATCCCGGTCCTTCCCAGCGGCGAACTCGACGTCAATAACGTCACTGACAATCTCATTACCGAGTCCGATGCCCGCTACATCAGTAATCTGTCCTTATCGTACAATTTCGGGCACCTGTTCAACGGGGGTGAAAACGACATGGTCGTGCAGTTCTCGATTGACAACCTGTTCGACCGCAAGCCGGATTTGATCCAGCAGGCGGCGGGGGATTTCACCTTGCTCGAGATGATCGGCCGGCGCTACACGCTGTCCTTCCGCGCCGCTTTCTGACGACGGCCGAAACTCGCTATCATGGGGCTCGCTTTCCAGAGCGGGCCCTTTTTTTGTGACTCGGCTCGATAATTTCGACCTCGTCGTCATCGGCGGCGGCATCAACGGCGCCGGTATCGCGCGTGACGCGGCGGCCCGCGGTCTCAATGTTCTCCTGCTCGAGATGAACGACTTCGGCAGCGGCACGTCGAGCTGGTCCAGCCGCCTGATCCACGGCGGGCTCCGCTACCTGGAGCACGGCGACATTCCCCTCGTGTACGAATCCCTGCAGGAGCGGCGGCGTCTGCGGCGGACGGCCCGTCACCTCGTCGACCGCATTCGCATCAATATCCCGGTCTACCAGGGCGGCAAGCGGGGCATGCTGGTGCTCAAGGCCGGCATGCTTGCTTACGACCTGCTGTCGATCGGCAAAAGCCTGCCGCGCCACCGGATGCTGTCCCGGTCCGAATTCCTCGCCAATGAGCCGGGTGTCAGCGACAACGGCTTGAAAGGCGGGGCGCAGTACTACGACGCGCAGGTGACGTTCGCGGAGCGCCTTGTGATCGAGAACGTCATCGCCGCGCAGGTCGCGGGTGCCGTGGTGAAGAATTACAGCCCGGTCACCGGCATCGATATCGAACAAGGCAAGGTGCGGGCCGTGCGGTACACCGACGGGGCGAGCGGAGACGAGCGGGAGGCGCAGGCGCGCGTGGTCGTCAACGCGGCCGGTCCGTGGGTCGATCATGTCCTCGGCACCGCGAACCTGCCGATGCCGGAGCTGATGGGGGGCACCAAGGGCAGCCACATCATCGTGGGCGCTTTCGACGGCGCTCCCGAAGACGCTTTCTACATCGAAGCCTACATCGACTCGCGGCCGTTCTTCGTCATTCCCTGGAACCACCAGTACCTGATCGGCACGACCGACATCCGCTACAAGGGCGACCCGGCCGAGGCGAAGGCCAGCACGGACGAGATCGCTTACCTGCTCTCGGAAACGAACCGGGTATTTCCACGCGCGCGGCTCACGAAGCGCGACATCCACTTTGCCTATGCCGGCGTGCGGCCGCTGCCGATCCAGAGCAAGAAAGCGGAGTCGGCGATCACGCGGCGGCACATCATCAAAGATCACCGGCGCAACGCGCGCGGGCTCGTGTCCATCATCGGCGGCAAGCTGACGACGTACCGCAGCCTCGCCGAGCAGGTCACCGGCCGCGTCGCCAGGATGCTGGGCGGTGCGGGGAAATGCCGGACGCGCGACGCCTTCCTGCCCGGGGCCACGGGCATTGCGGCGGCCCGGGCGGATGTCGCCGGCTTTGCAGGCTTGTCAGAGGAGGGTGCCGCGAGGTTGCTCGGTGTCTACGGCGGCCGCGCGCGCAAGGTGCTCGACCTGGCGTACGAACGGCCGGAGCTGGCCGCCGCGCTCGATGCGGGCCGGACCGTGCTGGCCGCGGAAGTCGCGT
>DASSBS010000008.1:0-15444 GCA_035698445.1 Woeseiaceae bacterium | reverse complement strand
CGGGGCGCGGCGTGACGCGAAGCGCAGAACGAAGCGAGACCGCTTCGCGGCCCGACGAGCGGCATTTTTGCACGGACGAGCGGCGAGCCGGGGCGCTCCCGGAGAGCGTAAAGCCTTGTCAGGCTTTGACATAATTCGAGGCTTCGCGCTGTAGGAGCCCGTCGCACGGGCGACCCGGCGGTCGCGGCTGTGTCGCCCGTGAGACGGGCTCCTACAGCATCTGCGTGATGGCTTCGAGCACCTGCCCGCTCCCGAGGTTCTGCATCAGCAGGCAGCTCCGCTCGCGCTCCGAGCGCCGCAGGCACTCGGCCTGGCGGCAGGTCGGGCATGGCTCGGTGCTCTGCACGACGAGCACGTTCCCGGCGCGCTGGTTGCCGGGCCCCGGGAACGGGGTTTTCTCATAGCGCCCGCCGCGCGGCCACGGCCCCCACACGCGCGGTGTCTCGGGACCGAAGAGCGCCACGGTCGGCACGCCCGCGGCGGCGGCGAGATGGGAGGTGACGGTGTCCGTGCCGACGTAGAGGCGGCAGCGCCGCAGCAGCTCGGTGACGTCGGCGAAGCGCAATTGCCCGGCGAGGTTGGTCACGCTTGCCGGGACCTGCCGCGTGGCCTCGTCGAGGTACTCCGCTTCACCACGGCTGCCGTCGCCCGTCAGCACCAGGCGAAATCCCCGGCGCTGGAGAAATGCCGCAACCGCCGCCCAGCCGGCAAAGGTCCAGCGCTTGTGCGGCAGACCGGGATTGAGATGCAGCACCGCCAAGGGCGCGCCCGCGTCACCGCCGGCCAGGAGGCGGTCGACGACGGACGCCGCGTCCGGTGCCGTCGGCAGGCGCACATCGGGCGGGCAATCGATGCCGAGCGCCGCCGCCAGGGAGGCGTTCTGCACGATCGTGTGCGTGCCGTAATGGTCGTAGAGCACCTGCGCCTGCGTCAGGCGCCGCTTCCACGCATGGCGGCCGGGGGGCACCGAAGCAACCCGCCACCTGCCCGCCAGCACCGCGTAGCCGACGGCGCGGTCCGTGTGCTTGGTCGAGATCGCGAGATCGTAATTCCGCAGCAGCCGCCGCAACAGGCCGAGCGATTCCCCGAAACCCGGATGCTTGGAGGCGGTCAGCACCTCGTCGACGTCGTCATTGCCCGCGAGGATGCCGGCCTGGCCGCGGTACACCAGCACGTGAATGACGGCATCCGGACAAGCCCGGCGCAGCGACGCCAGCAACGGTGTCGCGAGCAGGATGTCGCCGTGGGCCGGTGCCGCGACGACCAGGATGCGCCGGAATCGGCCGGCTGAACCGGGAGGCCTGGTTGGCATGCGCCGGAGATTAGTCGAACCGGCCCGCACGAACAAAGTAATGAGCAGGGCGCGCCAAAAAAAGCCGCACCCGAAGGTGCGGCTTCAGTCTGTTGCCCGGTTTGCCCGTGCTATTCCGTGCTGACCGAGATGACCGTACGGCCGATCGTGCTGCTGCCATCACCGTGCAGCACGGCACCGAGGTACTTCTCGCCGGCGTCGAGCCCCGACCAGTCGGCGGTAATGGTTTCCGTCGCGCCGAGGGTCGCGGACAGCGGGCCGGAGACGGTCATGTTGCCGGCAGCGGCGCCGCTGGCCCAATGGAACAGCGTGTAGTTCGCATCGGGCCCGTCGGTTTCCCAGCCGTGCACGAAGATCGCGTACAGGCCGGGCGCCGGCGCCTGCAGCGTCACGGTCTCGTCAGACTCGGCATTGGCGCTCTGGTCGACGAGGGTGCACGACCCTCCGGGGCAGTGGAAGACGTACAGGTCGAGATCGTCGTTGCCGTCCGTGAACTCGTTGAACAGCGCCCACCGGGCGATCTCCGTTCCCGCCGGCACGTCGGCCAGGTGCAGCGTGGTGCCGGGACCCAGGAATTCGAACGTGTTGCCCGGGTCGTCCACCACGGTGGCGGCTTCGCGAATGGCCGGGACCAGGCCGCTCGCCGTCGCGGTGTAGCTGCCGGCATAGCCGAACCGGATGTTGAAGTCGAGCGTGCCGCTGGTACCGGTACCGCTCGCTTCGGCCGGTGCCACCAGCCGCACGGGCCGCACGGCGAGCGGGCTGCGTGCGGGCGTGGCGCCCGCGTCGTTGTCCCAGGTCAGCGAGCCGAAAGCCCACTCACCCGCCGTTTCGCTGCCCGTCGCGGAAACGGTCACATCGAACGAAGCGGTCTCGCCCTCGTCGAGGACCAGCACGGCCGGCGTCACCTGGACGTCGAAGCCCGGCGGCGCCACGTGCGATGCCGTGAACGTCGTGGTTCCCGGGGTCACGCTGGTCACGTGCCGCGTCACCGTCTCCGTGCCGACGATCTCGGCGATGGCAATCGACGCCAGGTTCAGCTCGCTGCCGTCCGTCGGGAAGCCCAGCGCGACCAGGGCCTCGCAGGTCGCGTCGGTGACGAGCTGGATGTTGTTGTCGCAGGTGAACGCCAGGTAATCGTTGAAGCCCGCGTCGTAGACCAGTCCGGGATTGAAAGCGGCCCCCGGCACTATGTGGCCGGCACCGATGTCGAACGGATCGGCGGGGGCGTCGGTAAAGGTCTTCTGCAGATCCTGCCGTGCCGAGGTCATCAGCGCGGATTTCGCCATGGCCGGCGTCCAGTCCGGATGCGCCTGCTTCAGCAGCGCGAACACGCCGGCGACGTGCGGACTCGCCATCGACGTGCCGCTGATGCTTTGCCACAAGCTGCCGCCGTCGGCCTGCGCGTTCGGCTCCGGCGTTTCGCCCGAGATGATCGCCACCCCCGGGGCGGCGACGTCCGGCTTGATGATATCCGGTGCACCGCCGTTGGGGCCGCGCGACGAGAAGTCCGCTATGCGGTTGTTCTGCGACACGAAAGTGCCGGGCCCGATGACGCCGGTAACCGAGCCGCCATTCACTATGGTGCTGTGTACCAGGTCACCGTTATCGAAGCCGATCATGGCGCCCGGAATGGTCGTGCCGGGCGCGGACATGGTGATCGGGAAAAACCGGTCCGGCGCCGTGCCGTCGTTGTAGACGATGATGGCGGAAGCGCCGGCCGCGGCCGCGTTGTTGTATTTGTCGGTGAAGGCGCAGGTGCCGCGGATCACGAGCGCAATTTCCCCGTTGATGGCGTTGGTCAAAGGCCCGCAGGCGTCCAGCGGATCGGCGGGCACCAGCTCGCCGCTGATGTCCGACGAAAACGGGACGTCGCCGGCGCCCTCGTAGGCAAAAAAGCTGCCGGTCAGGTCGCCGGACACGAGCAGGTTCGGTGCGAACACTTCGTTGTCCTGGGAAGCGCCCACGCTGGTCACCCACGGCACGCCGGCCGGCGTGCCCGTCGTCTGGGCGAGGGGGCCGTCGTTGCCGTTCGAAACCGAGACCCAGACGCCTGCCTGCGCGGCAAACAGGAACATGACGTCGTCAGGACCGGCAAACACCGTGCTGGGGCCGCCGATCGAGAAGTTGATGACGTCGACACCGTCGCGGATCGCCGCGTCGATGGCGGCGGCGGAGTCGGACGACGCACAGCCGGCGTCGCCCGGTATGTCCCAGCACACCTTGTAGACGGCAATCCGCGCGCGCGGGGCCATGCCGCTGACGGGCAGCCCGTTGATGCCGTTCAGCACGCCTTCGTTGCCGGCGGCAATGCCCGCCGTGTGGCTGCCATGGCCGTCGCTGTCGCGCGCGGAGAGGAATTCGGTGGTCAGGATGCCGGAGCTGCCGATGCTGAAGCCGTCGACGAACCAGCGGGCGCCGATCACCTTGTTGTTGCAGTCGTCCTGCGACCAGCGTTCGCCCGACTGGCAGGTGCCGTGCCAGTCCTCAGGCGGCGGGCCGTAGGCGAGATTGCCGTTGCCGCTGCTGCCGGGGGCATCCGAAAAGTCGAGCTGGTCCGAAAAGCTCGGGTGCTCGGGCCAGACGCCGGTATCGATCATGCCGATGATGACGCCTTCGCCCTTGCCGTGCTGCTCCCAGACGCCGCCGGGCGTGCTCAGCCCGAGATACGCGGGCGTGCTGTCCGTTTGCGGGTGCAGCATCTCGTCGGCCCAGACCTGCACGACGTCGTTGCGGCGCCGGGCGGCGGCGGCCTGTGACTCGGTCATGACGGCCGCAAACCCGTTCATCGCATAGCGGTAGTCATAGACCTTGTCGCCGGCGCCGAGGGCATTGATGACCGCGTCGTGCCGCGAGTCCAGGTGAGCCACGTACTTGCGCACGGCAGCGCTGTTGGGATTGATTTTCCTGCCCGGCGCCGGACGGGTCGCGGGCAATCCCCGGATGCCGCCGTCGTAGGCGATGACGGGATCGCCCGCCATCTGGACGATGTACACGCGGCTCTGCGACTTGGCCGGCAGCGTGAACGGCTGCGCGAGCGTCAGTTCAGGCGGCTCCTGGGCAAAGCCCTGGAGCGAGACCAGGCAGAAAACCCCGGCCAGCAGGAACGAGATGGACTTGTTCATGAACTTCCCCCTCAGAAAGTTATTGTCCGCGTTGGAATTTTGTAAGCGCGCCGTTGCCTGCGGAAGCAGGACGGGACAGATCTTTTACTCAATTTCGGGCGCGATTCCGGCGTTTGAATTGCCGCGCCGGCCCTGCAGAGCAGTCTAGGCGACGGGCGATGCGATTGCCAAGCGCTTTGCAAAGATAATCGGCTTGACGCCGGGCCAAAGGCCTGCTCCGCACGAGCCCGCGAGGCGAGCAGCCCGCGAACCTGAATCCACCGTCGTCCGGACATCATTCATTCGTCTGCGCCATGCCGGAGCCAGCCGGAAACCGCCAGCCGCAGGCCGCCCGCAAACGGCGCGACGATGCCGACGTTATGCTTCTGCGGCACGGCCAGGATGTTCAGGGCATTGAAAGTCGGTTTGAGCCCGTGGCGGACGTCGCCCGAGTCGTCCAGCAACTGCAGGTAACCGCCCCAATCTTCAGACCACGCGGGCGTGAAATTGAAGATGTAGGCCGCCCGGCGATTCTTGCCCGCCTGCGCGTCGTCGTGCGTCGTCAGGAAGTGACCGGGCCTGTAGCGCGTCGCCTGCGCATCCGCGAACGCGATGTCGCCGTAGCCCGTGACGGCGCGTGCGAACCCGAGAAACTCGTCCTCGTTCAGCCATTCGTGGAAGGCGTGCAGCAGGTGGCCCTTATCGACGCCTGCCTTGCGGGCGTCGTGGAGCGGATAATTGTTGTAACAGTACTGGAATCCCTCGCGCGCCTGCGCGTAGATCGCTTGTTGCAATTGCCGGGTCTTGTCGGCGGGCATCGCCGCGAGCTGCGCGCCCGGCAGGTCGACGTGCCTGCCCCGGTCCGCGAACACGAGGCTCCACGACGTCTTCTCCGTCATGATCCTGTGCACGCGCTCTGCGTTTTCGCGCGGCAGCACGTTCGGGATGTGCACGTAGCCTTGTCGTTGGAAAGCCTCGTGAAGCGCGTCGCGATCGAGCGAGGTACTCAGGCGAAAGCTCATGCTGCAGTGCCGCGGCTATACTGGCGTCCGGATGGACAGCGCATCATATACAAAGCTGCAAAGGGCCGCACAGGACTTCGAAAGCGGCCGTCTCCCTGAGGCGGAAGCGGCCTGCCGGGACCTCCTGCGCTTGCATCCGGATGCGTTCGACGTGCTGCACCTGCTGGCGCTCGTCCGGCGGAAGCTCGGCGACGTGGCCGAAGCGGAAGCGCTGCTGCGCCGCTGCCTCGTACTGGCGCCTGCGAGTGCAGCGGCGCGGGCCAACCTGGGCAACCTTCTGGCCGATGCCGGACGCCTGCCGGAAGCCAGGCAGGCATACGAGCAGGCGCTCGCCCTCGATTCCGGCTTCCGCCAGGCGCGCCTTGGGCTTGCGCGCCTGCTGAACCGCGTCGCGGAGCACGGCGCGGCCGAGTCGGAAGCGCGCTGGCTGGTCGACCGCGATGCGAACGATGCCGAGGCCTGGTCGGCGCTGGCTGCCGCGTGCCGCGGACTCGGCGAGCCGGCGCGGGCCGCATCGGCTTACCGGCAGGCGCTGCGGATCAGGCCCCATTACGGCGTCGCCCGGCACAATCTCGCCGCGCTGCTGGCCGAAGGCGGGCGCAGCGAGGAAGCCTTGGCCGCGGTGGATGCCGCCGCGGCCTGCGGCATCGACGGACCGGGGATCGACTTCACGCGGGCGGGCATCCTGATGTCGCTGTACCGGTTCGACGAAGCCGAACAGGTGCTGGTGACGAGCATCGCCGGCGCGCCGCGCGTCCTGGCGACCCAGCGGCTGCTGGCGCGGCTGCGCTTCATGCAGGGCGCGGATGCTTTCGAGCGGGATTTCAGCTCGGCGGTGGAGCGTTTTCCCGACGACCGCGGCCTGCGAATCGGGTACGCGCAACTCCTGCGGGGCGCCGGCCGGCCAGGCGAGGCCGCGGCGGCCCTGGAGCGCGGTCTGCAGCGCGACGGGACCGACCCGCGGCTGCTGGCCGAGCAGGCGGCGGTCCGGCAGGAATCCGGCGATTTCGCGGGTGCGCTCCGCAGCGCCGAAACGGCGATCCGGCTGGCGCCCGGCAACCCGGGCCTGGAAGAGATGCGCGTCGATGCGCTGGTCGCGCTTGGCCGCGCGGCGGAAGCCCTGCCGGCCATCGAGCGGCTGCGGCGCCGGAATCCGGCGAACCAGTGGTACATCGCCCTGGAAGCGACGGCGGCCCGGCTGCTCGGCGATCCCCGGTATCGCCGCTTGTACGATTACGATCGTTTCGTGCGCTGTTACGAGCTGGCGGCGCCCGCGGGTTGGCCGGGCATCGGCGCGTTCCAGCAGGAACTGGCGCGCGTGCTGCGGGACCGGCATCGCTTCCGGGCGCAACCGCTCGACCAGAGCATTCGCTCGGGCACGCAAACCCCGCGGAGCCTGCTGGGGGACCCCGCGCCTGTCATCCGGGCGTTCCTGGAAGCGCTGACCGGGCCGCTCGAGGAGTACCGGTGCGCGATCGGCGCCGCGGCAGACCATCCGTTCACGGCCCGCAACACCGGCCCGGCGCGGCTCTCCGGCTGCTGGTCCGTGCTGCTGCAGCGGGGCGGGCACCACGTCAACCATGTGCACCCCGAAGGCTGGATCAGCTCGGCCTATTACGTGGAGGTGCCCGCCGGGGCGGCCGACGAGCAGGCAAGAGCCGGCTGGCTGAAGCTCGGCGAGCCGCGCTTTGCGGTGCCCGGGGCGCCGGCCGAGCGCTACGTGCAGCCCGTGCCGGGCAGGCTGGTCCTCTTCCCCTCTTATATGTGGCACGGCACGACGCCGCTCACCTCCGGCGAGGGCCGCCTGGCCGTCGCCTTCGACGCCGTGCCGGAGTCCCGTCTCCCGGCTTGAGCAAACCGTCTGTTGCGGATACGCAACGTACTTTCAAACTTGTATATCAGCGTATAGCGCGGCATAGCTGCGTTTTCGCTACAGAACTTGTTGACATATGTCGCGGTTGGGAGTTAACTCAGCACTGCGGCCTGCCGTCGTTTTTCCGGCACACCGTCGACATAAATAACCCCATGAATTGAAAGCAACTCTTGGCACTCTCTAGGAGAACGTCATGAATAATGCAACACTCGCGCGAGCGGTGCGGCTCGCGCTGCTCGGCGCCGGTGCGATCGGCATTGCCGCGCCGGCCGTGGCCCAGGATGAGCCGGAAGACCAGCTCGAGGAAATCACGGTCACCGGCACGCGCATCGCGCGCCAGGACTACCTCTCGGCCAGCCCGATCTCGACCGTCGATGCCGAGCTGTTCAACCAGACCGGCGCGCCGACCATCGAAACGGTGCTGAACACGCTGCCCCAGTTCGTCCCGGCGATCACCACCACCTCCAACAACCCGTCGAACGGCGGACAGGCGAACGTGTCCCTGCGCGGCCTGGGCACCACGCGCACCCTTGTGCTGCTGGACGGCAAGCGCATCGTGCCGTCGAACGCGACCGGCGTGGTCGACCTCAACCTGATCCCGGCGGCGATCATCGATAACGTCGAGATCATCACGGGCGGTGCCTCGGCCGTCTACGGCTCGGACGCCATTGCCGGCGTCGTCAACATCAAGACGCGCGACTTCAGGGGCCTGGAGCTCACGTCGAATTACGGCATCACCTCGGAAGACGACGGGCGCACGCTCAACTTCGGCATCACCGGCGGGATCGAGAGCGAGGACGGGCGCGGTTACGCGTTCGGATCGCTCAACTGGGCGGACCGCGAAGCGGTGTTCGCCGGCGCACGGGACTTCTCCTCCGTCACGCTCGGCTGGAACGGCACGGGCTTCGACCCGCAGGGTTCCTCCACGATCCGCCAGGGCCGCTGGGACGCCATCGGCGCCAATGCGCCGACCCAGGCGGCGCTCGACGCCTACTTCGCCGCGCAGGATCCGGCCTACGTCGCAGGCAGCGCACAGCCGGGCCACAACTACGGCTTCAATCCCGATGGCTCGCTGTTCGATACCGCTCCGGTCATCAACTTCACGGGCGATACGAACGAGCCGAACCAGCCGGTGAACCCGAGCGGGTACACCTACAACTTCGCGCCGGTGAACTACCTGCTGCTGCCGCTCGAGCGGAAATCGTTCTTCGGGCGCGCCGGGTTCAACCTCGACGAGCACACGGAGCTTTACACGCAGGTCCTGTGGGCGGATTACCAGGCCGACCAGTCGCTGGCGCCGACCCCGGTCACGGGCGTTTACGTCCGGCCGGACAACCCGAACCTGCCGGCGGACGTCCAGGCATTGCTGGCGACCCGTCCGGATCCGGATGCGCCGTTCGCCTTCCGCAAGCGCATGGTCGAGTCCGGCGCCCGCGTGGCGAGCAACAATTACGAAGTGATCCAGGTGCTCACCGGCGCAACCGGAGAGCTCGGCTTCGCCGAGGACTGGACCTGGGACGTGTACGGCTCCTGGGGCAACGTCGACGTGACCGAGTTCCAGGACGGCAACGTGTCGATCAGCGCCCTCGAGCAGCTAACGCTTGGGCCAAACTTTGACGATCCGTCGGTGCCGTTCGATCACGGCGCTTCGATTTGCGGTGAGGCGATCAACCCGTTCGGCATCAACTCGATATCGCCGGAATGCGCGGCGTTTTTCACCAAGGGCGCGATCAACAACACGACGATCCGCCAGATCGTGGGTGAAGCCTTCGTTACCGGACCGCTGTTCGAAATGCCGGCGGGCGAGGTGCAGACGGCCATCGGGGTCATGTACAAGCGCGACGAGTTCGCCTTCCTGCCGGATGCTTCGCTGACGGCCGAGGTCGAGGACCCGCTGTTCGGCGGCTCCCGGGTCGATATCCAGGGCTTCAATGCGCAGGACGTGGTGCGCGGCGAGACCAACTCGAAGGAGATCTACGTCGAAGGCTCCTTCCCGCTGCTCGAGGACATGCCGCTCATCGATTCCTTCGACGTGACCCTCGGCTACCGGTTTTCGGATCACTCGACGGCCGGGAACATGAGCTCCTACAAGGCCGAGGGCATCTGGTCGGTCAACGAGATGCTGATGGTTCGCGGCGGTTACCAGCGCGCGGTGCGGGCGCCGAACATCTCCGAGCTGTTCCGTCCGGCGACGATCAACTTCCCGTCGGTCGGCCTGGGCGACCCCTGCTCGAACGACTTCGACGATCCCACCGGCAATGTGCTGGGCGCGCAGGACGATCCCGAAGCGCGCGCGCTGTGCGTCGCCCAGGGCATTCCGGAGTCGGCGATCGATGCCTACAACTTTGCGAACGAGCAGTTCCAGGGGCTGTCAGGCGGCAACTCGGGCCTGTCGGAAGAAACGGCCGACACCTACACTCTCGGCGTGGTCCTTGCTCCGCAGGAAGGCGTGTTGCAGGGTTTCCAGGCTTCGGTCGACTACTACTCGATCGAGATCGAGGACGCCATCAGCTCCATCGATGCCGACGTGTTCGTGGAACGCTGCTTCGACCGCCGTTTCAACCCGACGCTGTCGAACGATAACTTCTACTGCAGCTTCTTCGATCGGCTACCGGGAACGGGCACGATCACCAGGGCCCTGGAGGTCGACACCAACATCGCGGCATTCGAGGTCGAAGGCGTCGACATGCAGTTCGACTATTCCGCGGACGCCGGGCCGGGCGTCATCCGGGCGAAGTGGGTTTCGACCTACCTGATGAGCTGGAAGGACGCCACGATCCAGGGCGAGCCGTTCGTCGAGAATGCCGGCACGGCCAGCAGCGGCTTCGACGTCCTGCCGGAATGGAAGTGGGCGGCCACGCTCGGCTACACCTGGGAGGGCTTCGACGGCGACATCCGCTGGCGGCACGTCGGCGAGACGACGGACTTCTCGATTCCGGAGTTCACGCTGGATGCGGTCGAGTACCTGGACCTGACGCTCGGCTACACCTTCAGCGACTCGCTGGATGGATTGCGCGTCAGGCTGGGCGTCACCAACCTGACGGACGAGGATCCGATCATCTACCCGTCGGCCCAGCAGTCGAACACCGACCCGGCAACCTACGACGTGCTCGGGCGGCGGTATTTCGTCTCGGCCACGTACGCGTTCGAGTAACGACAACAGCTACATCAAGGCGCTTCGAAGACGGCGGGCCAGGTGCCCGCCGTTTTTTTGGCGGCGGCGACGGCGTTGAAAAATGAGCCGTGCGGAACCAGAATTCGCCGCTATTCCATGAGGACTCCGATTTGAACGCCCCCGCCGGACCGGAAAACAGCGGCAATGCGCGTCTCGCTCGCATCGAGAGCCTGCTGGCGTCCGACCCGGCGCAGGCGGAGAGCGAGGCCGGCAGGCTGCTGCAGGAGGATCCGCAGCACGCGATGGCGCGCCTGTTCCTCGGTATCGCGCGCCGCTTGACGGGTAATCCCGCCGCGGCGATCGAGGTGCTCGCGCCGCTGGCGGAGAGCGTGCCGGGTGCGCCGCTGCCGCATCTGCAGCTCGGGCTCGCGTGGCGCGAAGCGGGCGACCGGGAAAATGCCGTCGCGTCGATGCGCCGCGCGGTGGCCGTGAAGCCGGATTTCAGCGATGCCTGGCTCGCGCTGGCGGATACGCTCAAGACGATGGGGGCGCACGAGGAGGCGGATCGCGCCTTTGTCCGGTACATCGAGCACTCGGCAAGCGATCCACGGTTGCGGGTACCGATGGATGCGCTGCGTGACAAGCGCGACGCGGATGCTGAAACTTACTTGCGCACGCACCTGAAGCGGCATCCGAACGACGTGCGCGCCTTGTGCATGCTGGCGGAAGTCGCCCTGCGTCACGAGCGTTACGAAGATGCGGAAAGCTTGCTGAAAGGCTGCCTGGAGCTGGCGCCGAGCTACAGGACCGCGCGGCACAATTACGCCGTGGTGCTGATGCGGCTGGAACGGCCGCTTGACGTCTTGCGCGAAGTCGACCGCTTGCTGGAAAGCGAGCCGGCCGATCTCAATCTGCAGAACCTGAAAGCCGCTACGTTCCAGCGTCTCGGCGATTACGACCAGGCGCTGAAGACCTACGAATCGATACTCGAGACGCATCCGGACGACCCCGGCGTCTGGTCCGGCCTCGGGCACACCTTGCGTACGCTCGGTCGCCTCGCGCCCAGTGTGGAAGCCTATCGCAAAGCCACTGCATTGGCGCCCGAGTTCGGTGAAGCCTGGTGGAATCTCGCCAATTTGAAGACATTCCGCTTCGATGAGGCGGACCTCGAGCGCATGCGCGGACAACTGGCGAAGCCGGGTCTGAACACCGCGAGCAGAATCAGCTTCAACTTCGCGATCGGCAAAGCCCTGGAGGACCAGGGGGAATTCGGCCGGAGTTTCGAGCATTACGCGGAAGGCAACCGGCTTCGCCGGCAGGGGTCCGACTACAACGCCGGGGAACTGACCGCGCAGGTGCGCCGTTGCAAGCGCTTTTTCACCGCGCCGTTTTTCGCCAGTCGAACCGGTTACGGAGAGCCTTCCTCCGAGCCGATCTTCATCGTCGGCCTGCCGCGCTCGGGTTCGACGCTGGTGGAGCAGATTCTCGCCAGCCATTCGCAAGTGGAAGGCACGATGGAGCTCCCGCACATCGCGGACATCGCCAGGCCGCTGGCGGCACGGGCCGCCGCGGAGGGCGAGGAATTTCCGCAAGTGCTCGCGAAACTCGGCAAGTCAGAGACTCGCGACCTCGGGCGCTCGTACCTGGAACGCGCGCGCGTGCAACGGCGGCTGGACTTGCCGATGTTCATCGACAAGATGCCGAATAATTTCGGCCACGTCGGATTGATCCACCTCATCCTCCCCAACGCGCGCATCATCGACGTTCGTCGCGATCCGATGGCCTGCGGCCTGTCGATCTTCAAGCACCTTTTCGCGCAGGGCCAGCTTTTCAGCTACAGCCTGGAGGACATCGGGCATTGTTATCGCGAGTACGCCGATCTCATGGCGCACTTCGACGAAGTGCTGCCCGGCCGCGTGCATCGGGTGGCGTACGAGTCCCTCGTTGAGGACACCGAAGGGGAAGTGCGCCGCCTGCTGGACTATTGCCGGCTTCCCTTCGAAGCAGCCTGCCTGAAGTACTACGAGAACAAGCGCGCCGTCGCGACACCGAGCTCCCAGCAGGTTCGGGCCCCGATTTTTCGCGATGCGCTCGAGCATTGGCGCCATTTCGAGCCGTGGCTCGATCCGCTGCGAACGGCGCTGGCTCCGAAAGCCCACGCCGGCGAACGGCCACCAGGCGACTGACCGGACCGTGGGATGGCCGCAACGGTCGATCCCGGCGGTTCGTTGTGTTCACGCAACAACCGGCGAATAGAGGTTTGCGCTACATAGCCAAATCGCATAAGCTACCGCGACCGCTTCCCAGCCGGCCGGTGCGAAAACGCAACGGCCGGTATTTGCAGCGTGTGTCAGAGCTGCAATTCCGGGGAGGATCGATCATTTTGGGAGGAGTACCACATGTCCAGCAGAAAGCCGCTGTCGGTTGCCGTGCACCGCGCCTTGTCAGGCCTCGCACTCGCATCCGTCGCCATGCCCGTCCTCAGCCAGGCGCAGGAAGATCAGGGCCCGCCGGGTGACCTCGAAGAGATTACCGTCACCGGTTCGCGCATCGCGACCGACGCGAACCTGATCTCGTCCAGCCCGGTGACGCAGATCGAAGCCGCGGACCTTACCTATCGCGGCGTTACTCGCGTGGAAGACCTGCTCAACGATTTGCCGCAGATCACCCCCGAGTTCTCGTCGAACGACGCGAACGGCGCTTCCGGCACGGCGACACTCGACCTTCGCGGTCTGGGCTCCGATCGCACCCTGGTGCTCGTCAACGGGCACCGCATGGGCTTCGGCGACCCGTTCGTGCTGTCGCCGGACATCAACCAGATACCGGGCGCCCTGGTCGATCGAGTCGAAATCCTGACCGGCGGTGCTTCCTCGACCTACGGCTCGGACGCTGTATCCGGTGTCGTCAACTTCATCATGAAGGATGATTTCGAAGGTTTTCAGCTCGGCTACCAGTACTCGGGCTACCAGCACAATAACGGGAACGGTGCCGTAAATCAGGTCGTGATCGACAGTGGTTTCGAGCCGGCCCCGGGCGACGTGACGGTTGGCGGCATGACCGACATCAATCTGCTCGTCGGCATCAACACATCCGACGGGCGCGGCAACATCACAGCCTATGCGGGCTATCGCGACATCGAAGCGGTTACGCAGGACGCCTACGATTTCACCGCCTGCGCGCTGAACAATACCAGCGACAACTCCTTGGAATGCGGCGGATCCTCAACCAGCGCTGAAGGCCGGTTCACGGATTTCGGCGTGCCATTTTTCGGAGACGTACCGCCGGGTGTCATTGCCCCGGGATTCGACTACACGGTCGTCGGCGATCAATTTGTTCCGGGAGTGCCGCTCTATAACTACGGGCCACTCAATTACTTCCAGCGTCCGGACGAGCGGTTCACCGGCGGCTTTTTTGGCCACTACGACGTCAGCGATCAGATGGAAGGCTATGCGGAATTCATGTTTATGGACGACCACACCCGGGCGCAGATCGCGCCTTCCGGTGCGTTCTTCGTGACCAGTACGATCAGCTGCGACAACCCGTTCATGTCCCCCCAGCAGCGCACGCTCATTTGCGATAGCGATCGGGTACTCGACGATCCCGAAGTGGCCGGCATTGCACCGTCATCGATCGGCATCCAGAGCTGCGCCAACGGCGCCATCGATCCTTGTCCGCTGTACATCGGGCGCCGCAACGTGGAAGGCGGGCCGCGCACCGACGATCTCCGCCACACCTCGTTCCGGTCTCTGGTCGGGGTTCGCGGCGACATCAACGACAACTGGAGTTACGATATCTCCGGCAACTTTTCCCGCCTGGCTTTTGCCGAGACCTACCTGAACGACATGTCGACCACCCGCATCATCCGGGCGCTGGACGTCATTCCGGATCCGGACACCGGGGAAGCTGTCTGCCGGTCCGTCGTCACCGGCGTCGATCCGGCCTGCGTACCCTGGAACCTCTTCGAGGAAGGCCAGGTGACGCAAGAGGCTATCGATTACCTGATCCTGCCCCTGTTCTCGAGGGCATCCATGGAGATGAACCAGTACGTGGGCTTCGTGAATGGCGACCTGTCCGACATAGGCCTCGTGAGCCCCTGGGCCAGCGACGGCATCGAGATGGTCTTGGGTACCGAATACCGCGAAGAGGCCGTCGACTTCAATCCGGACATCGGCTTTCAGACCGGAGATGGCGCGGGCCAGGGCGGCCCGATTCCACCCGTATCCGGTGCGCAGGACGTCACCGAGTTCTTCACCGAGTTCAGGATACCGTTGGCGCAGGACCGACCCGGGCTCCGGGACCTCTCTCTGGATTTGCGGTACCGCTACTCCGACTACAGCAGCGGCGTAACCGCTGATACCTACAACATCGGCGGCGCGTGGGTTCCCGTGGAATGGGTCAAGCTTCGCGGTGGGTTTTCCCATGCCGTGCGTGCGCCGAATCTCCGCGAGCGGTTCGAACCCCAGAGCATCGGCCTGTGGAGTGGTCTGGACCCCTGTGCCGGCGCTTCGCCTGAACTAAGCGAGGCGGCGTGCGCAAATGCCGGCGTCAGCGCGAGCCAGTACGGCAACATCCCCTTAAGCCCCGCGCAGCAGTACAACGCGCTGTTCGGTGGAAATCCGGATCTCAATCCCGAAGAGGCGGACTCGATCACGGTCGGTGCGGTCTTTACGCCCGATGAAATGCTCCCGGGGCTGACGTTCAGTGTCGACTACTGGAAAATCGAGGTCGAAGACGCGATCTCTGCCGTGGATCCCGAGTTCACCATTCGCCAGTGTGCGGCGACCGCCGATCCCACGCTCTGCGGTGCGATTCACCGGGGCAACAACGGAAATCTCTGGGTTGGCCAGACTAATGTGCTGGCGACGAATATCAATATCGGCTTCTTCGAGGTCACCGGTATTGACCTGGTCGGCAAATACGCGATGGAGATCGGAGAATGGGGCAGCCTGGACTTGGGCTTCCGTGGAAGCATACTGGAGAGCTTCGACGAGCAGCCGATTCCGGGCGCCACGGTCAAC
>DASSBS010000007.1:0-3184 GCA_035698445.1 Woeseiaceae bacterium | reverse complement strand
CCTGGCCGGCGTCCATCGCCTGGAAGCGCCGAACGGTCCCGAGCTCGAGCTGGCTCTCAAACTCGGAGAACGCTACCTGGACAGCGGCGCGGACCTGCCCGATCTCGTCGTGATGGCGATGGCTTCCCGCCGTCGCGCCCGGATTCTCACCTGGGATTTTCGTCACTTCCGGGCGGTCGTCCTGCGGCGCGGTCATCACTGGTCGCTGGTAGTCGGCGAGGCCGAGCTTCCGAAGCCCTGACGATACCAACAGGCGTGCCGGTCAGCGCAGGTTCTCTTCCGTGTACAGGCGCGCGGCGAGATGACGCGTGTACGAGGCGGGGGCCGCTCCAGCAACGCGGAGTCGCCCGTGATCAAACCCGCGCCGGACCGGGCCGCCAGCAGTTGCCAGAGGAAGTTATCGCCCGGATCGGGCGCCGTTTCGTTGCGGCCAGCGATGCCGACCACGATGGCGTCGGTCGCGAGCGCTTCGAGCAATGCGTCCACTTCGGCCACTGACAGACCGTGACGCGAGCGGATTCGCTGTCGCAGCAGCACGGTCCGGTATTCGGCGAGCAGTTCCACGCAAAGGAGGAATCGCACTTCTCCGCCCAGCATCGCATCGAGAAGTCTCGCCGGCGGGGATTCCGGATTCGGAGTCAAGAGGCCGGCCACCAGCACGCTCGTGTCCACCACCCACACCGTGGTGGGGATGATGGTGTCACTCACCGACCGCGCGCCGCCCGGGTCTCTTCGAGCGCCAGCCGTTCCGCCTCGGCAACCGACAATCCGGAGCGAGCCCGGGCCGCGGCGACCAGCTCGCGGGCGTCACGCTCCGGCTTTATCCCATAAGCTTCGAGGCTTTCGCGGACCAGGGACCCGATGGTCGTGCCGCGCCGCGCCGCAGCGGCTTTGAGCGCCGCGTGAAGCTCAGGGGGCAGGTTGATGGTGAGGCGGTTCATGGGCCCGGGTTCCGCGTGGGGCGAAGTCGAGAACACAATGTAGCAGAAAAGTGCGAATATGTATCTGTGCTTTTCTGTATGCGCAGCAAATGCCGTGTTGCCACGCCACCCGCCAGCGGGTGGACGTCAACGCGATCAGGCCCGTCCTCTACCCCGTCAATTGACGCCCGTCTTACTCGCTACCGATCGCGACAGATAGTCCCGCGCCTCCCGCACTTCCTGCCGCCGGCTGTCGGGGGCCACTGCTACGAGCTGCGTGAACCGGGCCCGCGCCGTATCGGGTCGCCCGGCAAGCTCCGCGGCGCGCGCCGCGCCGGACAAGGGCCCGAAGCGGTTCGGCTCCGCCTTCAGCACGGCCTCGAATTCCGTGAGCGCTTCCTCCGGACGTCCGAGCTCCAGCAGCATCTGCGCGAGCAGCTCTCGCGCGGGCACGATCTGGCCGGGCGTCACGGGATGCTTGTCGGTCGTGCCTTCGAGCTCGGCCGCGGACCGCATGGATTCCAGCGCCTCGTCCTCCCGGCCTTCCGCGAGTGCCAGCCAGGCCGCGGCGGCCCGGCGCTGGATTTCCACCTGCGTGGCCCAGTAGGTCTCGTCGTGCCGTTCCAGCGTCTCAATGCAGGCGCCCAGCGCTTCGACGTCGACCGCGGCCTGTTCCGGGTCGCCGCTGCGCGCAGCGCCGAGCGCCCGTGCGAAATGGATGGCGGCATTGGCCCACGCGTAACGGCCGCCGGGGAAACCGGTCGGCTCCGGCAGGCGCGCGGCCTCCTTCCACTGCCGGCGCTCTACCGCGTAACGCGCGGGGATCGCCGCCTGCGCATACGTGCCCGAGAATTGCTTTACGCCGGTAACCGGCGCTTTCGGCATGTCCTCGATGACGGCGAGCGCGTTGTCGTCCTCTCCTTTCTGGAGGTAGGCGAAGACGAGATAGTCCGTGCCGTGCAGTTCCTCGCCCACGTCGCCGTACTTGCGGGCGACCTGGATGACCTTGCGGTTGGAGCGGATCGAGTCGTCCCACAGCCCGAGGCGCGTGAAGATGTGCGACGGCATGTGTTGCGCGTGCGGCGAATCGGGCGCTATCGCCGCATAACGGCGCGCCGCCTCCAGGCCGCGCTGCGCGAGCGCGGGATAGTCGTAGGCATGGATGATGTAGTGCGCCGCGCCCGGATGCTCCGGCCGGCTTTCGAACACCGGCATCAGCAACTCGCCGGCTTTGCGTTGCCGCCGATAGCTCTTGTCCGGCGGTAACGAGGCAGCGCTCCCGAGCAGCGACAGCGCGTAGAACACGCGTGCTTCCGTTTGCTCCGGATGCGCCGCGTGCACCGCCTCCATCGCCTTCTCGTACGCGAGGACACGATCCCGGTGCCCGACCGTCCCGGCGTTCTCGTAGAACGTCGCGATGGCGGCGATGAAGTCGCGTTCGACCGGACTGCCGCCTCCGACCGCACGGGCCGCGCGTACGGCTTCCAGGCCGTCGCGCAGCGCGTCCGGGTTCGGACCTTGCGGCTCCCAGAGCGGCTGCCAGTAGCTCATCGCCACACCCCACCAGGCGATCGCACACTGCGGATCGCCCGTCGCGACCGCTTGATAAGCGTCCCTGGCCGCCTCGTACCAGAAGGAATGCAGCATCGCCGTGGCGCGAGCGAACGGCTCCTGGACTTCGGGAACGCACGACGTCTGGAACTCGACCGCGCCCAGAAGCTCCGGGTCGCCGGCCGGGTGCTCGTGGACCGGATCGGGCAGCGCCGGCGAGGTGCACAGCGCAAGGAACGGGGCGATCAGGACAGGAACCGAAGCACGCATGGCACACCTCCATCCACCTGCCGTGGCAGAACGGAGTCTAGTCCAGATTGAACTGGCCGGCGCAAACTATACGGCGCGCTGAGGCTGATGGTGCAGAACGAGAAGCTGACCGGTTCAGCCGTCGAGCGGACGCGCTCATGGCTACACTCGTCTCGTGAACGTGGCAAAATTCCAGCGTATCGCGGGGCTCAGGGTGGAGACCTGGTAGTTGATTCGAGGAGGTGTAACATGATCGCGCACACGACGCTTCCCGTCGCCGATTGCGAGCGTGCAACGGCGTTTTACCTGAAGGCGCTGGTGCCGCTCAATTACCGGAAGAACATGGATTTCGGCGAAGCGGTCGGCTTCAACGACGGCAAGAATACGGATTTCTGGATCGTGAAACGGGATACGGTCGCGCCGTTGCACCTGGCGTTCGAAGCGAAGAACCGCGAGGAAGTCGA
>DASSBS010000006.1:0-6248 GCA_035698445.1 Woeseiaceae bacterium | reverse complement strand
ATAGCCGTCGCAGAAGTAACGACCTGCCGATGCCGGGACGTCGAGGCGCCAGGTGGCGTAGTCCCAGCCGAGATCATAGGCTTGCCGGTCGAGCTCGTTCATTGCTCAACGGGTCCCCTCTTGTTGTGGCTACCTCGTTGTCGTTATCGTCTCAGTAGACCACCGGTCGCCAGGCGATTCCTTGCGCCGATTCGCAGTATTGCGGCGGAACCGGACCGATCAGGCGAGAAGAACTTCAAATCCTGCTTCGGCGAAGTGCTTATCCGTCGTCAGAGCCTCGATCAGCTCGAGCTCGAACATCACGACGAAGCTGCTACAGTCCGTGAATGAATAGCCGTGGTCGGCATGTTTACGGAAAAATGTCTTGGCTTCCTCGAAACGGGAACTGCCGATCCATTCAATACGAATGCCCTCACTCTGTTCCGGAAGGTCCAGCACACGCATGGCAACGCGCCTGCCGCTGCGCGCTTTCGCGAGAGTAGCGGCCTCGTCGATGACGTAGTCGGTGAGGACCAGCTTCCGTCCGGCACGCGCCAGTTCTTCCACGGCAGTGCGCGCTTTCTCGTGATGAGCGTCATTTTTGTCGACGAGGGCGTAGAGACCGGACGTGTCGACGAAAACCTCAGGGCTTGCCATACAGAATCCGGTCTATATCCTCGTTGGTCAGCTTCTTTCGGCCCCGTCGCGGCTTCCTCCCGGCGACGGCAAAGGTGTCCAGGTTGAGCAAAGGGTCGCTCGCGGGCAACGGCGCATGCCGGCGACACGGGGCTGGGCCGATCTGGGCAACCGGCTTCCCGTTCCGGGCAATGGTGATCCGTTCGCCGCGTTCCGCGCGCTTGACCAACTGGGAAAGCTGCGTTTTGGCGGCGTGGATATTGACGATCTCGTCCGACATGAGATCACCTTAGCTAACTGTAGTGGACTAAGCAAGCCGGCTGTCGATACAATACGGCGACTCAGGGAGTGCGGCGACATGGGCAGGCTTGCGGGAATTGCGCGGCGCGAGAAGAAAAGAGCACCGATGGAAACGCTCGAGCGGGCGGAAATCAGCAGGCAGACCGGGGTCGCCGAGGACTCGCGGGGCAAACCGGGCCAGCGGCAGGTGACCGTCATCTCGGCGGCCGCGTGGCGGGACGCCTGCCGTGAGCTTGGCCAGGCAATCCCGTGGACGACCCGGCGCGCCAACCTGCTGGTCGAAGGCATCGACCTGCCGGAAACGACCGGCGGCATCATCAGCATCGGGCCGGTAAGGCTCCTGGTGAGCGGCGAGGTCGATCCCTGCTCGCGGATGGACGAGCAGTACGCGGGCCTCACCCGCGCGCTGCAGCCGGACTGGCGCGGCGGTGTCGCTTGCACGGTGCTCGAAGCCGGTTCCGTGGCGCTCGGCGACAGCGTCACGCTCGAGCTTCCGCAAGGCTGAGCGGCGCCAGGCGATGAGCTGGATCGTGCTGGCGTTGCTCGTCCTGGCCGCGATCGTCGCGGTCCTCTATAACCGCCTTGTGCGCGACCGCAATCGCGTGGACGGCGCCTGGAGCGACATCGACGTGCAGCTTCAGCGGCGCCACGATCTCATTCCGCAACTCGTCAAGGCGGTCGACCGGTACGCGAGCTACGAGCGCGCGACGATCGAGGCGGTGACCGCCCTGCGCGCCGAAGCGATGCGCACGACGGGCGTGGATGCGTTGGGGCGGAAGGAGGAGGAGCTCTCCAGCGGCGTGAAACGGCTGCTGGCCGTGGCGGAGCAGTATCCGGACCTGAAAGCGAACGAGAATTTCCTGGCGCTGCAACGCGAGCTGGTCGAGACGGAGGATTATCTCCAGTTCGCCCGCCGCTACTACAACGGGTCGGTGCGCGAGTTCAATACGCGGGTCGAGACCGTACCGACCAACATCGTCGCCGGCCGGTTCGGCTTCTCCCCCCGCGAGTATTTCCAGAAGGCATCGGACGAGATCGCCGCCGTCCCGCTGGTGAACCTGGGCCGGATCGAATGAAGCGGCTCGCGCTGCTCCTGCTGCTGGCGGTGCCCTGCCTCGCGATCGCCGACGAGCGCATCCTCGACTACCACAGCGACATTCTCGTCCGGCAGGACGGCCGGATCGAGGTGACCGAACGGATCGAGGTCAGGGCCGAGGGCGAGCGCATACGCCGCGGGATCTACCGCGATTACCCGACGCGCTACGAGGACCGCCTCGGCAACGACGTCGAGGTGGAGTACCAGCCGCTGTCGGTGCTCAGGGACGATTACCGCGAGGATTTCCACACCGAGCGGCGCGCGAACGGCGTGCGCACGTACTTCGGCTCGGCGGACCGGATGCTGGAGCCGGGGGTGCACACCTACGTCTACCGCTATCACGCCGGGCGCATGCTCGGCTTTTTCGAGGAGCACGATGAGCTGTACTGGAACGTAACCGGGCACGGCTGGGATTTCCCCATCGAGCAGGCGTCGGCCACGGTGTCGTTCGAATTCGACCTCCCGAACGAGGCGATCGGGGTGGACGCCTGGACCGGCGCTTACGGCGGGCAGGGCCGGGATTACCACGCCTCCACCGGCGACGGCCGCGCCTTTTTCGAGACCACGGCGCCGCTCGGCGTGCACGAGGGCCTGACGATCGTGGTCCACTGGCCGAAAGGTTACGTCGAGGCACCCGGGGCGCTGAAACAGGCGGGTTGGCTGCTGTCGGACAATGCCAACCTGCTGGCCGCCGCCGCGGGCCTGCTGGCGCTTTTCGCTTATTACGTGCCCGTCTGGCAGAAGTACGGGCGCGATCCGGAGGCCGGCACACTCGTGACGCGCTACGAGCCGCCCGAGGGCTTCTCGCAGGCGTCGCTGCGTTACATCGACAAGATGGGTTATGACAACGAGGCGATGACGGCCGCCATTCTCAACCTCGCCGTGAAAGGATACCTCCGCATCGACAAGGACTCCGACCGGTACTCGTTGCGCAAGTCGGACGCACGGCCGGATAGTCCACCGCTGGCGGCGGGGGAGAAGGACCTGCTCCAGGGGTTGTTCAGCGAAGGCGACACCGTCGTTCTCGACGACGTGAACCACGAGCTCCTGGGCGAGGCCCGCTCGAAGCACCGTGCCGCGCTCCGGCGGGACTACGCGAGCCGCTATTTCGTGACCAACGGCGCGCTGAACCTGCCGGGCGTGCTGGTGGCGATCGCCGCGGGCGTCATCGCCCTCAACCTGGGCAGCGGCGCGACACCGGCGGTCGTGGTGTTGCTGCTTGCGATGGCGGCCGTCCTCGTCTTCTTCGCCATCGTGATGAAACGGCCGACGATCGTCGGCCGGAAAGTGCTCGACCACGCGGCAGGGTTCCGGGACTACCTGCAGGTCGCGGAGAAGGACGCCATGAATCTCCGCAACCCGCCGGCGCTGACGCCGGAGCTGTTCGAACGCTATTTGCCGTTCGCGCTGGCGCTGAGTGTCGAACAGCAATGGTCCGAGCGGTTTGCCGCGGTCCTGGCCGGGGTACGCGGGCCGGACCGTGGCGCGTACCATCCGGCCTGGTACGCCGGGGCCTGGAATTCCCGGGACTTCAGCGCGGCCGCCGCCACGGTGACGTCGAGCCTGGGCTCGGCCGTCAGCTCGTCGATGCAGGCGCCGGGGTCGTCCTCCGGCAGCGGCGGCGGCGGCTTCTCCGGCGGGGGCGGAGGCGGCGGCGGCGGGGGCGGCTGGTAAGCTGCCCATTGGGAAAGCGGCCGGCGGCCTCATATCGGCTCCTTGTGAGCCGAACCGCCGCTCCTGCGCCGCGGCAACCGAAGGATCCATGGCCTTTTGAATCAATACGTCTACAAACGCCGGCCGATCGACAACAGCGCCATTCCCACCGTCATTTTTGCCTTGCTCATCGCGAACGGACTGGCGTTCGCCGCCCAGCAGTTCTGGCCCAACCGGATTACCTATTACTTCGCCCTCTGGCCGATCGGGGCGGACTACCCGCTGCAGTTCTGGCCGTGGCAGCTCCTGACCTACGGCTTCCTGCACGGCGGGCTCTGGCACATTTTCTTCAACATGTTCGCGCTCTGGATGTTCGGCCGCGATCTCGAGCGAATCATGGGCGCGCGGCGTTTCCTCACGTATTTCCTGACCTGCGTCGTGGGCGCCGGCATCGTTCAGCTCATCGTTGCCGCGATCCAGGGCGGCACTTACCCGACGATCGGTGCTTCCGGCGGCGTCTTCGGCCTGCTGCTGGCCTACGGCATGACCTTCCCGAACAACACCGTGATGCTCATGTTTCCGCCGATCCCGATGAAGGCCAAGACGTTCGTGGTGGTCTTCGGCGTGCTCACCCTGTTGCTCGGCGTCAGCGGCGCGGCACCGGGCATCGCCCACTTTGCCCACCTCGGTGGCATGCTGTTCGGCTTCCTGCTGATGCAGTACTGGCGGCGTCCCCGGTCGCGCTGATTGTGTGACGGCTTCGTTTGTTCGCGCCCGTGACGGTTTCCCGATTGCCCGCATCTGATGTTTAATCGGTCGATAGAACCAGAACCCGAATGAGCGAGGGGATATGGAAATCAAGCGCAGGGAATTCCTGGGTGGAATGGCGGCCGGCGGCGCCATCCTGACCATGCCGGCCTTCCTGGCGGGCTGCGGCATCAACCGGGCGATCACCGCGGCCGCGCCCGCACCGGCGAACCCGTTCCTCGACTGGTTCGGCGTCGACGAGGCGACGGTGTCGCGCGTGATGGGCGAGCTCACGGCCAGGGGCGCCGACGCCGCGGATCTCTATTTCCAGTACCGGCGGACCAACCTGATCGGTATGGAAGACGGCCTCGTCAGCCGCGCCGACTCGGAGATCCTGCAGGGCGTGGGGCTGCGGGTCGTCGTCGGCGAGCAAACCGGCTATGCCTTCACGGAGGACCTGGCGCTGCCGTCGATGCTGGCGGCGGCGCGCACGGCCGCGGCGATCGCGAAAGGCAGCCAGGCGGTGGCGCCGCAGGGTTTCACGCCCAGGCAGAGCGGTGACCTGTACCGGGTAGAGGTGCCGTGGTCCGACGTGGGCGTCGGGGAGAAGCTGCCGTTCCTGAAGCGCGTCGACGCGCAGGCGCGCAAGGCCGACGAGTCGATCGACAAGGTGTCCGTGTACTGGATGGACGCGGACGAGCGCGTGCTGATCGCGACGCTCGACGGTCATATCGTCACTGACCGCCGGCCGATGACCCGGCTCAGCGCGCAGGTCACGGCGGTGCGCGACGGTGAGACACAGAGCGGTTTTTCGAACATCGCGGCGCGGGAAGGCTTCGCGTGGTACACCGACGAGCGCGTCGACGCGATGGTGAAGGAGGCGGTGGATCGGACACTGATCCTGTTCGAGGCCGTGCGCCCGCCGGCAGGCGAGATGCCGGTAATCCTCGCGGCCGGCGCGAGCGGCATCCTGCTGCACGAGGCGATCGGCCACGGCATGGAAGCGGACTTCAACCGCAAGGGCACCAGCATCTATTCCGACATGATCGGAAAGAAGGTGGCGGAGCCGTTCGTCACGGTGGTGGACCAGGCGACGATTCCCGGCGAGCGCGGCGCGCTGAATTACGACGACGAAGGCAACGCCTGCGGCCGCACCGTGCTGGTCGAGAACGGCATCCTGCGCTCCTACCTGCACGACGGGATCAGCGCGGCGCAATACCAGGTGCCGGTGACCGGCACCCGGTACTGTGCCGCGCTGATCCCGTCGTGCAGATAGGAACGCAGGATGCCGTTCTCGACCAGCACGGTGCGGCCGCAGGCTTTGCCTTCGTCGTCGTAATTCAGCGCGCCGCGCTCGCCGGGCATCGTCGCCTGGTCCACCACCGTGACGAACGGCTCCGCCACCTTCTTGCCCATCATGTCGGAATAGATGCTGGTGCCCTTGCGGTTGAAATCCGCTTCCATGCCGTGCCCGATGGCCTCGTGCAGGAGGATGCCGCTCGCGCCGGCCGCGAGGATTACCGGCATCTCGCCCGCCGGCGGGCGGACGGCCTCGAACAGGATCAGCGTGCGGTCCACCGCCTCCTTCACCATGGCGTCAACGCGGTCGTCGGTGTACCACGCGAAGCCTTCGCGCGCCGCGATGTTCGAGAAGCCGCTTTGCGTTTCGCCGTCGCGCACCGCCGTGACCTGCGCGCTGAGCCGCGTCATCGGGCGACGGTCCGTGACGATGTGGCCGTCGAGCGTCGCGATCAGCACGCGCTCGTCCGCGTCCATCCAGTACACGGACACCTTCTCGATCGACTCGTCGGCCTTGCGCGCCTGCGCGTCGACGCGC
>DASSBS010000005.1:0-7716 GCA_035698445.1 Woeseiaceae bacterium | reverse complement strand
CGCGTCAGGATCATCTCGAGCGACTCGGTCAGCACGTACGCATTCTGGCCCGAGTTGTCGGCGATGACCTGCGCGATCACGACCTCCTGGCCGTTCGCGGGATTCAGGACGGTCTCGCCGACCTGGCTCAGCGGCGTGGGCTGGGTGATGGGCGGCGGCTCCGGAGGGGGCTCCTGGGCAATGGCGCTGACCGGGCCGGCGGACAACGCCAGGGCCAGTACCGGCGCCAGGAAGGCACCCGCGCGCGATGCACGCCCGGCGCCGGATACGTCCGAAGAAATCCGCAAAAACAGCATGCTCGCCCCCAAAGGGAAAACGTCATCCTTGAGGCAGTCCCCGGGAAGCCTGCTGGTGAACCGGCAGGCTCGGAGCGCCGACGGCGTTTCCTGCGTCCCGCTGCGGCTTGCGCGCCACTCGGGAGTTCTTGATTCTTAAAAGCCTTGGTTATTAACGCGTTGAGTTCTTTTTCTCGATCGCATTACACCAACACAGGATACAGCAATCTGCGGTCGTGTCCATAAGCCGCAACGGCCGCTGGCCAGGGGCGGCCGCAAGCTGTTGGCCGGAGACGGCATTCCGCTTTCGCGGAGCGCATGAGCGGCAGGCCACCGGACTATTATGTCGAAGCCACCTGCGCGGCCGCGAATGGCTAGGCGACCGCGCGTGTGACGCGCTTCGGCTCGGAGACGCCATACCCTTGCGCGTAGTCGATGCCCATGCCCCGCAGCATGGTGATGATCTCTTCGTTCTCGGCGAACTCCGCGATCGTTTGCTTGCCGGTGAGGTGCCCGATCTCGTTGATCGAGCGCACCATCTCGCGATCGATCGGGTCGTGCAGGATCTCCTTCACGAAGCTGCCGTCGATCTTCAGGAAATCGACCGGGAAATGCTTCAGGTAGCCGAACGACGAGAGCCCCGTGCCGAAGTCGTCGAGCGCGAACTTGCAGCCGAGCTCCTTCAACGCGTTGATGAAGCGGTTCGCCTGCGAGTAGCTCGCAATTGCGGCCGTCTCCGTGATCTCGAAGCAGATACGCGACGCATCGAGCCCGCTCATCTGGAACTGGTCGATGACGAAGGGCAGGAATTTCTCGTCGCCGAGGCTCTGCCCGGAAAGATTAATGGAGCAGAGCGACAGCCGCTCGCGCTCGTCCGCTTCCGAGACCAGCCACTGGAACGCGCTCCTGATCACCCAGCGGTCGATACTCGGCGTCAGCCCATAGCGCTCCGCGGCCTCGATGAAGAGCGCCGGCGCCACGATGCCGCCGCCCTCGTCACGCATGCGGAGCAGGATCTCGTAATGCGCGCCGTCGTCGGCCCGCTGCAGCGGCTGGATGGTCTGCCGGAACAGCTCGAAACGATCTTCTTCCAGCGCATTATTGATGCGCGCCGCCCATTGCATCTCACGCCGCCGGCGCATGAGGTCGATATCGTTTTCGAGGAAGCTATGGATGCGGTTGCGCCCGCTTTCCTTTGCCTGCGCGCAGGCGCTGTCGGCGGCGGAGAGCAACGCGGCCACGTCCTCGTTGTCCGCGGTGATGGGTACCACGCCGATGCTCACGCCCAGGCGAAAGCTGCGGTCGTCCCACATGAACTTGAAATCGCCGATCGCGATTCTGAGCGTCTCCGCCGTCTGCATGGCCTCTTCCAGGCTGCAGCTTTCCAGCAGCACGCCGAACTCGTCGCCGCCCAGGCGCGCCAGCGTGTCGCGCCAGCGGATCTTCGATTTCAACAGCGCGCCGAGCTGCCCGAGCAGGTGATCGCCCGCGCTGTGGCCGCAGGAATCGTTGACGATCTTGAACTGGTCGAGATCGAGATACAGGAGCGCGTAGGACGTCTCTTTCGCCCGCGCGCTTTTCAACGCCCGCTCCAGGCGGTTTTCGAACTCGCGGCGGTTGACGAGCCCGGTGAGAATATCGTGGCTCGCGTGGTAACTGAGGCGCCGGTTCAGCTCACGCGATTCGCTGACGTCATGAAAGACCAGCACGCCGCCGGTTATATCGCCCTTGCCGTCGCGAATGGGCGAGGCGCAACTCTCGATGTAGAGCTCGTTGCCGTCGCGCCGGATCAGGAGCGTCGGCCGCACCGATTTGATCGAGCGGCTGCGCCGGATCGAGACCGACAGCGGATTTTCGAGGGGCTCGCAGGTTTCCTCGTGGAAACCGCGGAAGATCTCGTCGACGGGGCGGCCACTCGCGTCGTCGACCTTCCAGCCGGTCAACTCCTCGGCGACCGGATTAATGTACTCGACGTTGCAGTTGGCATCGGTGGTGATGACCCCGTCACCGATCGAGCGCAGCGTGATCTGCGCGCTTTCCTTCTCCCGGAACAGCGCCTCCTCGTAGAGCTTGCGCTCGGTGATGTCCACTTCGACACCGAGCAGCCGCACGAGACGGCCCTTGTCGTCCTGCAGCGCCTTGGCCCGGCTGGTCATCCAGCGCCACTCGCCGTTCTGGTGCTTCATGCGGTGCATGCTTTCGAAGAACGGCGTCTTGCCCTCGAGGTGCTCGCGCATCCTCGCCTGCACGCGCGCCATGTCGTCGGGGTGCACCAGCCGGTACCAGTCCGGCAGCACGTCGTCGCGGTCCTGGTCGTAACCCAGCATTTCCTTCCAGCGCCGCGACAGCGCGATGCGCTTCGTCTGCCCGTCGAAATCCCAGATGCCGTCGTTGGCGGTCAGGTTGACGAGCTTGTTGCGCTCCTCGAGCTCTTCCAGGAGCTCCGACGTGCGCAGGCGCTCGAGTCCGGAAGCGAGCGAAGCACCGATCAGCTTCATCAGGAGGTGCAGGCTCGCGTCCCAGACGTCGACCGGCCGTTCGTTTGCGAGCGCGAGCAGGCCCGCCAGCTCGCCGCGGACGGAGAAACCGATGACGAGGCAGGACGCGATGTTCAGCTCGGCCAGCCGGCCGAATTCAGCCGCCGTCTCCGGCGGCGCTTCCGCGGTGTCCGTGATGTCGACGAGGCGGAGATGCCCGAGGCGCCGCGCCAGCCAGGGCCAGTCGTCCAGGGCCTCGCCGAGCAGCGCGTCCGCGTTGCAGCCCGAGAACATGGCGCTGGAGGACAGCACGGCATCGAAGGCGGCCGGTTCCGCGTTGAACAGCACGAGAAAGGCCGCGTCGCAGCCGGTCGCATCCGGCAGCTCGGCCACATTGGCGCCGAGCTGCTCGCGGTAGCAGGCGGGGTCGAGGTTCTGGACGTTGACGGCGATCTTGGTCTGCAGCGCATCCACGGCGCCGCGGGTGCGCTCACCCGCGCGGGGACGCCTGCGCCGGATGGGCAAGGCGCCCGCGATGTCTTTGCCGCTTGTAATGGTCATTCCGCCGCCAGCCCGTCCCGTTGCATGCGCGGCAGTCTAGCTTGCCGGAGGCCGGTCATAAACGGCTTGCCGCACAATCTGCCGCCATTCTTCTTATCCCGAGCGGTAACGCAGGGATTGTGACACGTCACCGCAAGAATACAAGCCAAGCTCCTGTTTTCCGTAGGAGCCCGTCTCACGGGCCACCCGGTCTCACCGCCGCGTCGCCCGTGAGACGGGCTCCTGCGTGCGGCATGCCCTATCCCGTCTGATCTTCGTATTCCGGCCAGGCCCGCGGCTCCACGGCGACCGTCACGATGCGCGGCCCCTCCATTTCCAGCACCTCGAGCTCGAAATCGTCGAAGGCCGCCTTGTCTCCGACCTCCGGAATGCGCTCGAGCCGGTCCATCACCAGGCCGCCGACGCTGTTGACGTCCGGGAAAGGCGAGATCTCGACGTTCAGCAGCCGCTCCAGGGAATAGATAGAGAGCGACCCGTGGCCGGCATAGCGGCCGTCGGGCTGCCGCGTCCAATCCGGCCGGCCATGCCTGAACTCGTCTTCAATGGTGCCGACCAGCACCTCGACGACGTGATCGAGGGTGACGAACCCCAGCATCCTGCCGTACTCGTCGACCACGATCGCGAAATGCGGAAAGCCGAGCTGGAATTCCTTCAGGATCCCGATCGCGGACATGCCGCTGCTGATGATGAGCGCGGGTTTCACCAGCGCGCGCAACTCGGCCTTGCCGGCGGACCGGTCCAGCTCGACCACCAGGTCCTTCACGTGCAGGATGCCGAGCAGATTGTCCGGTTCGCCTTCGTAGACCGGGTAGCGCGAATAGCGATAGCGGCGAATCGTTGCCAGGATCTGCGGCAAGGGGTCATCGACGTTCAACGTGACCATCTCCTCGTCCGGCCGCATGACGTCGCCCGCCGTGAGCTCGTCCAGCTCGAAGGCGCGCTTCAGGAGGATCGCGGAATCGCGGCCCAGCTCGCCGTGGTGATGGCTCGCGCGCAGCACCTTCTTCAGCTCCGCGACCGAGTGCGGCTCCTCCGCGCCCTGCAGCAGACTCACACCCATCGCCCGGAGCAGCAGGTTGGCGCTGCCGTTCAGGAGCCAGATGAACGGGTACATCAGCCAGTAGAAACTGAACAGCGGCACCGCGGTCCAGAGTGAGACGGGCTCGGGCTGCCGGATCGCGACGGATTTCGGCGCGAGCTCACCCATGACGATGTGCAGGAAGGAAATGACCGCGAACGCGCCGACGAACGCGACGCCGTGCACGAGGTCGGGTGACGTGACGCCCAGCCACCCGAGCAGCGGCGCGATCAGCCGGGCGAACGCCGGCTCGCCGATCCAGCCGAGGCCGAGTGAGGCGAGCGTGATGCCGAGCTGGCAGGCCGACAGGTATTCGTCGAGGCGGCCGTGGACTTTGTACAGTATACGACCGCGAGTGCCGGCGGTTTCGGAGAGCTCCTCGGCCTTCGTGTAGCGCAGCTTGACGATGGCGAACTCGGCCGCCACGAAAAAAGCGTTCATCAGCACGAAGACGAACGCCAGCAGTGTGAACCCGAGGTTCTCCATGGAAATGCCAGTATAGCGATGGCGGACCGGCGCTGTAGGAGCCCGTCTCACGGACGACCCGCGTTAACAATCGACCGCCCTCGTTATCGCGGCTGCCGGCCGGGCTAGACCTCGCTCCCGTGAACCCGCATCATACCCGGTCATTCGCGCCCGGCGCGTCCGCAGAAAATTCGTAAAAAAGGCGCGTCCAGGTCGTCTAACCGCGGGAACACGATTCGATGCGCTCGATTTACGCCACCATCTTCCTCTTGTTGCTCTCCGCGGTCTCCACGGCATCCGAGCCGGCCGGTCATCCGTCGATCGCCGCCCAGGCGACGGCGGAAGCGGAAGCCGCAGCGGCGATCGTGGTGCCGGATAAAAAGCGCGAAGGTGTGATGGAAATCGCCGACGATGCGATGGGCGCGATCAACGACGCGATTTCCACCGTGCTTTTCTACGACCTCGCCTTCTGGGACAACGGTGAGCAATGCGAAATACCGGCGGGTGCCCGGCAATCGCCATGCCTCCAGGTGCCGTTCGTCGTGCTTTGGCTCGTGACCGGCGGCGTCTTTCTTACCTTGCGGATGGGATTCTTCAACTTCCGCGGTTTCCGCCACGCGATCGCGCTCGTCCGCGGCAAGTACACCGACCCGAGCGAGCCCGGAGACGTATCACATTTCCAGGCGCTGAGTTGCGCGCTTTCCGCGACGGTCGGCCTCGGTAACATCGCCGGCGTAGCCATCGCTGTCACGCTCGGCGGACCCGGGGCGACGTTCTGGATGATCGTGGCCGGGCTGATCGGCATGACCACGAAGTTTTCGGAATGCACGCTCGCGCTGATGTACCGGGAGTTCCGCTCCGATAGCCGGGTCCTGGGCGGCCCGGTGCAGTACCTGTCGAAGGGGTTCGCGGAAAGGGGCTTGCCGCGCCTGGGCAAGGGCCTTGCCATCCTGTTCGCGTTCCTGTGCATCGGCGGCTCCATCGCCGGCGGCAATGCGTTCCAGGTCAACCAGTCGATGAACGCCGTCCAGGAAACGATGCCGTGGCTGCAGAACTGGGTGTACGGCCTGGTCATGACGGTGCTGGTCGGCATCGTCATTCTCGGCGGCATCCGCCGCATTGCGAATGTCGCCGACAAGGTCGTTCCGTTCATGGCGATCTTCTACGTCGTCGGTTGCCTGGTCGTCATCATGACGAACGCAGAGCTGGTACCCGCCGCGTTGGCGCGCATCTTCACGGAAGCTTTCTCGCCCAACGCGGCTTTCGGCGGCATCGTCGGCGTCCTCGTCGTCGGCTTCCAGCGTGCCGCTTTTTCCAACGAAGCCGGCGCGGGCTCCGCCGCTATCGCGCATTCCGCCGCGAAAACCAAATTCCCGATACGCGAAGGCACGGTGGCCCTGCTCGAGCCGTTCATCGATACCGTGATTATCTGCACCATGACCGCGCTGGTCATCAGCATCACCGGCGCCTACGACAACCCGGCGTACACCGACCTCATCCAGACGAGGCAGGGCGCGGCACTCACCTCACGCGCGTTCGGCGAGGAGATCGCATGGTTTCCATACGTGCTCTCCCTCGCCGTGTTCCTGTTCGCGTATTCGACGATGCTGTCCTGGTCGTACTACGGCGAGCGCTGCGCGGTATGGCTGTTCGGCGAGCGCGCGTCGAAGTACTACAAGATGCTGTTCCTGGCGTTCACGTTCCTCGGCTCCGTCATCACCGCGATCAACATCCTGGAGTTCGGCGACCTGATGATACTCGGCATGTCACTGCCGAACCTGATCGGGGTCTACCTGCTGCACGGCAAGGTCAGGGCCGCATTGACCGATTACTGGAAGCGCTACAAGGCGGGAGAATTCCCCGTATTCGAAAGCAAGGCGGACGTGGCCACTGCCACGCCGGCCCCCGCGACCGAGACGGAGTTGTAGGCGCCCGGGAGCGCCAGGGATGGCGTGAATGCAGATCATGCAGGAGCAAGCATCTGCCATCGCGGGCGATCAGCGGCGGATAATCCCGTCGCCGTCGTCCCCTTCGTCGTCGTCTTCCTCCTGCACGGGCGACTCGAGCTCGTAACCCTCTTCCTCGAGTACTTCCGCGCCCGCGGCGCCCGCCGCGGCCCCCGCGGTGAACGCGCATCCCTGGATGAACAGCGGCAGTCCGCTGATGGTAAGCAGGCAAAGCAATCGCCGGATCTTCATGGGTGGCCTCCTTGGCTTGGCTGCCGGCGCCCCGGATCGACCGGGAGCCGGCGTGCGATACCCGGGAAGCTGCAGGTTGCGTGCCAAGATGGCGCCGGAGAGGCTCCTCTCACGCGGAGCGGAAGCAAGAAGGCGGGCCTCTTGTAAGCCTTACAAGACCGGGAGGTGTTTACATGCCGCCCGGGCCACCGCCATCGGCTGGTTGATGCATCGCAAAGCAAGGAACACGTCGAGGTCGTTGGCTCGGACGAAGCCGGCGGCGGAAGCTGAGCGGAACTGGAAGACTGCCGGCTGATATCGCGGCATCAGCGGGTCGTTTACCGCGCCACCTCTTCGGGCTGTTCGGAAGCGCCCTGGGCGGGAACTGGTATGGCAACGACCTCGAGCCCTTCGATGCCTTCGAAGTCCTCGGGATTGCACGTATAGATCGGCATCTCGTTCGCGACGGCCGTAGCCGCAATCATGGCGCCGTAAGCCCGAGCGCTGGTCTTGCGGCCTGCACGGCGCAGTGATGCAGCCACGCCCCCGAAAGCGCGCGCCGCTCGTGCATCGAAGGGAAGGGCTTCAAAATCAGTTTCCGCCTGCTGCAGATGTGCCTGGCGGGCCACGCGTTCCTCATCCGTCGCAGCAATGAGCGGCCCGACCGACAGCTCCGCGAGCGT
>DASSBS010000004.1:0-4109 GCA_035698445.1 Woeseiaceae bacterium | reverse complement strand
GCATCGACTCTGGCAGGCTTCTTGCACCCGGACCCTGGGCGGCGAGTCGGGATCGCCCGACAGACTTGGGACCGTCCGCGCTGATTATGCGAGTACTACTGCTGAACTACGAATTTCCGCCTGTCGGGGGAGGGGCGGGTCACGCGACTGCCAATATCGCCTCCGGCCTCGTCCGGCTCGGGGTGGATGCCGAAGTGCTCACGTCGAGAATAGACGGCGAGGAAGACGGCGAGCTGGCGGCCGGCGTGCCTGTGCACCGGGTGAATTCCTGGCGCGTCGGCGTGCACGATTGCGGCCTGCGCGGCGCCTACACGTACCTGCTCGGCGCGGCCGCGAAGCTGCGGCGGCTGCACGCGGAGCACCCCTACGACCTCGAGCACTACTTCTTTTCGCTGCCGACGGGACTGCTCACGCTAGTTCCCCGCCGCGGCACGCCGCCGCCCTACATCGTGTCCCTGCGCGGCTCGGACGTGCCGGGTTACGACCCGTACAACGCCAAGGTCGAACAGCTTCACAAGCTCATGAAACCCCTGAACCGCCGCATCTGGCGGCGCGCGAGCCGGGTGGTCGCGCTGAGCAAGGCACTGGCGGAGACGGCCGGGCAGACCGCGCCGGAGCTCGGCGTCGACGTGATCCCGAACGGCATCGATGCGCGCCGCTTCTCGCCGCCCGACGAGCGCCCGGCGGAGCACCGCCTGCGCCTGATCGCGGTGGCGCGCCTGCTCGAGCGCAAGGGCATCCACACGATCCTGGAGGCCTGCGCGAAGCCGACGCTCCTGCCCGTGGACCTGACCATCATCGGCACGGGACCCTACGAGCCGGAGTTGCGGCAAATGGTGGACGAGACGGGCCTCGCCGACCGCGTGCGCTTCCTGGGGTTCGTGCCGAACGAGGAGCTGCCGCCGCACTACCGCGAGTCCGACATTTTCGTGCTGCCGTCCGAGACCGAATCGTTCGGGCTGGTGTTCGCCGAGGCGATGTCCTGCGGCCTGCCGATCGCGGCCTCGAACGTTGGCGGGATCCCGGAGACGGTGCGGGACGGCGTCGACGGCCTGCTCTGCCCGCCCGGCCAGCCGCTGGCATTGCGGGAAAACATCCAGCGGCTCATGTCGAGTATCGACACGCGCGAGGAGATCAGTCATTCACAACGAGAACGCGTCCTCGAAAACTATACCTGGGACCAGATCGCGGCCCGCTATGCCGACCTCTACCGGTCCGTGCTCGCCGAAAGCCGCCCGGCCCGGGCCCGGCCCGCGCCCGAGCTCCGGCCCTGATGGGTATCGACTGCCGGTGAGAGCCGCCGGTGCCCGCTGGCGCCGCGCGGCCATGGCGGCGCTGCTCCGCGTGTCGGGAAGCGACGTGCCGGGCTGCCTGCGGCTGTTCCGGCAGCTCGAAGCGGCCTCGCCCGAGGCGGTGGCGGAGTACCAGCGGCGGCGGTTGCTTGCCCTGCTCCGGCATTGTCACGCGCACGTGCCGTACTACCGCCCGCTGCTGGAGGCCGGCCGGCTGGACCTCGGCGACGGCTTCACCCCGGGCGAGCTCGGCAAGCTGCCGCTCCTGACCAAGGAAACCTTGCGCGAGCGCGCGCAGGACCTGCGCAGCGACGACCTTGGGCAGCGCGGCGCCTTCGAGAATGCCTCCGGCGGCTCGACCGGCAAACCGGTCGTGTTCGTGCAGGACCGCGCAACCCACGCGCGCAGCGTGGTGGCGGCGAAGCTCATCTACAACGAGTTTCTCGGCAAGCGGCCCGGTGACCGGGAGATCAACCTCTGGGGATCGGAACGGGACGTGGAGCGCGGCAGCCTGGGGCTCCGGCAAAGGGCCGTGAATTTCCTCTACAACCGCCGCTTCCAGAACTTCTACGTGGTGGACGACGAGCAGCTCGCGCGCTGCGTCGAGGAGATCAACCGCTTCCGGCCGGTATCGATGTGGGCGTACGTGCAGTCACTGGAGTTGCTGGCGAAATTCGTGCGGCGGGAGGGCCTCGAGGTGCATGCGCCGAAGCTGATCGTGTCGACGGCCGGCACCCTGGAGGAAGGCGCGCGCGAGCTGGCGCAGGCGGTGTTCCGCTGCCCGGTCTACAACCAGTACGGCTGCCGCGAGGTGGGCACGATCGCATTCGAAATGCAGGACCGGGACGGCTTGCGCGGGCTGCCCTACCTCAACTACGTCGAGGTGCTCGACGGCAAGGTGGTCGTAACCAATCTCAGCAACTACTCGATGCCCCTGGTGCGCTACCAGCTCGACGACACCGCGGAGCCCTGGACGGGCGAACAGGATCCGCGCTACGGCTGCCGGCGCAAGATCCTGCGCACCGTGAGCGGGCGCGTGCATGCGCATTTCCGGACGGCCGAAGGGCGGCGGGTGCACGGCGGGTTCCTGGCACACCCGTTCTGGGCGCTGGACTGGGTGCGCCAGTTCCAGCTCGTGCAGGACGGCGTGGACCACGTCACCTGCCGCATCGTGCCGGTCGGCGAGCCGATCGGCGCCGACCTCGCGCGCATCGACCGCCGCATCCGCGGCGCGCTGGGCAAGAGCTGCGAGGTGGAGTTCCGCTTCCCGGAACACATCCCGCCCTCCCCCAGCGGCAAGCACCAGTACACCCTCAGCCGCCTGCGCTGACAACCCACGGGAAACACGGCGATCAACCCAGCCGTCGCCCGTGAGACGGGCTCCTACAGCAGGGATGCAAACAATTCTTCGTACCGCCGGGCGCAGGTCTCGATAAAAAACTGCTCGACGTCCCGCCGGTTGCGCTCCGAAATCGACTTCCGCTGCTCATCGTCCGAAGCCAGCTCCCGCACGGCGCTCGTAAACCCTTCCAGGTCGTTCAGCCGCACGACGCTCCCGTTCACTCCGCTCGCCAGGAAATCCGTCTGCCCGCCGTGGTCGTAACAGACAACCGGCAGTCCCTGTGCCATCGCTTCGAGAAACACGAGCCCGAACCCCTCGTGCTGGCTGGTCGACACGTAGACGTCCGACGCCGCCAGCCAGTCCACCTTCCGCTGGTCGGACACGAACCCGGTAAACGTCACCTGGCTGGCCACGCGCACATCGCGCGCCAGGCCCTGCAGCTCGCCCAGCTCCGGCCCGTCACCGATGACAACCAGCCGTGCCTGCGGGTGCTCGAGCAGCGCCAGCATGCGGATGAGCTGGTCGGTGCCCTTCCGGGCGACCAGCCGGCCGATCGTGATCATCACAAGGTCGTCCGCCGCCAGCCCCAGCTCATTGCGGCCCAACGCCGCGGCCGGCGGACGCGGAATCCCGAGCGGAATCAGCTTCGGCTGCGCCCCCGGATCAAAGTAGCGCCGGAGGTTCTCGATGGTATTCCGTGACTGCCCGACGACGGCGTCGGAAGAACGAACGATGCGCCGCACCACCGACCGCAAGACGGCGTGCCGATGCGGGGACATCCACTTGGAGGGATCGTAGAGATCGCCGCCGTGCACCGACAGGACGTTCGGCAGTCCCCGCCGCCGCGCGAGCGACACGCCGACGGGGCCGGTCGGCAACGCGAAATGGGTATTGACCACGTCGAAGTCGCGCTCGCTCACCAGCTTGCGACCGGCCCGCGTGCCGCCGAGGATGAAGGTCGCCATCGACGGCAGGCTCGCGACGGCCATCTCCCGCCGGAACCACGTGCGGCAGCGAACGATGTCGACCCCGCGCATGGTCTCGCGCTCGCGCAGGTCGAAAGCGCCGGAGGTGAGCACCGTCACCTCGTGGCGTTTCGCGAGCTCCTCGGCGAGCCAGGCGTTCACCACGCCGCCGCCGCCGCCTAGCGGCGGATACTCGTAATTGACGAATAAAATACGCAAATCGTGTATTCCGCCGCGGAGAGGTGCGGCCTTTCCCGTTGATTTTACGAATCAATGTACCGAAAAGCCCGGCCGAAAACGAGCGTGCCGCCACCGCGCCGCCTTTGACGGGCGACGCCTTTGGACGGGCGGCACCTTCGGACGGGCGGCGCCTTCGGACGGGCGGCGCCTCGGACGGGCGGCGCCTCGGACGGGCGGCGCCTTTGGACGGGCGCTGTAGGAGCCCGTCTCACGGGCGACCGGTAAAAACTACACCGAAGCCTCGTTGGCTCCATTCGCGATGTTCGGCAC
>DASSBS010000003.1:0-19781 GCA_035698445.1 Woeseiaceae bacterium | reverse complement strand
TGTACGCCTCCTCAAATCGCATCTTCCGGATCTCCTGTTGCAGCTCTGTCGGTCTCATCTCGCTCCCCCCGCTCGGAGGGGCCATGAGAACCGGACAGATCGTGTGCTACAACACCGGACAGATTACGTGCTCCTAACACCGCGCGTCTGCCCACTTGCGAGCGCATTGGGAGCATGTACAATGATCCGCGGGGGCTGGGCTTAAAAAGACCGCCAATTAAAGGAAAGCTCATGACCCCTTGCATTGCTTCGCTCTATTCTTGCGCCTTGCGCAAGCCGCTCCGCCTGGCGCGGGAAAATATTTCGGGCAAGTTCGCCTGCTTCCTGCTCGGCCTGTTCGTCTCCGTGCCGGTTTTCGCCGCCGAAGGCGCGAACATTTCAGCGGATGCGTTTTATTCCGATGACGTGACTCTCACGACGTTCGACGGTGACCCGCTCGATATCAACGGTGACGGTTTCGTCGACCTGGCGGTCGCGTCCGACCAGGGCGACGAGGAAAGCCGGTGGTATCCCGGTAACAACGACGGCACGTTCGGAGCCCCGGTCTTGCTGCAAATCGGCGCGTCGTCCGAAATCCTCGGGCTGGACCTGGACGGAGACGCGTTCATCGACCTGGTCCAGGGGCGCCGTGACGTCACCAGCCTGTTCTATCTCAACATCGACAGCACCGGCGTCAACTTTGCAGACGACCAGCCCATCACTGCCGATACGAACCGCGTCCTGGCGGTGGCCGCCGGCGACCTGGACGGCGATGGCGACCTCGACCTGGTTACCGGCACCGGGCATGCGGGCGGCGAAGCGGGGGCCGGAACAGGGGAGCTTCAAGTCAATCGCTTCTACGTGAACAACGGCATTCCGGCGGAAGGTGGAGCACCGACGTTCACCGGCGGAGACATTTCTGCCACGGACCGGGACGACACGCGCTCGATCGCGCTGGCCGACATCGATGGCGATACCAAGCTCGACGTGATCGCCGGCAATGACGAGACGACACCGGGCGGCAGCCTGATCTATCTCAATACAACGAGCGCCGCCGACACCGTCAGTTTCGCCGCGGGCGTGAGCTTCGGACCCGAAGACGACCAGGCCTCCAAAGTCCTGGTGGGCGACCTGAACAACGATGGCAAGCCGGACATCGTGGTCCTCAATTTCATCGCCTCCAGGGACGGCACCGTCGTCAGCCCGGGAATCAACCGATTCTTCCTGAACGCGTCGCTGGCGGGCGCCGTGGACATGGGCGAGCCGCACGACGTCAGTGCCGACGCCAACATGTCGAGCGGCGGCGCGCTGGCCGATTTCGACGGCGACGGCGACCTCGATCTCGCGGTTGCGAACCTGGTCGCCGGCGCCGGCCAGACGTCACGCAACCGGCTGTACCTCAACCAGTTCGTCGAAAACGGCGACGGCACCGTCACGTTCGCCCCCGGCACCGACATCGCCATCGACGAACACCAGTCGCGCGAGCTCGCGGCGGGCGACGTCGACACAGACGGCGATATCGACATCGTGGTGGGCAACGAACCGTTCGACAGTGACAACGACGGTACGGACGATGTGCCGGGGAATGACCGGATCTACCTCAACAACGGCACGGCCGACCCCTTCGGGGACTCGCCCCCGCCCGACCGCGGCGATAACGCGCCGCCGGCGTTCACCAGCACGGCCGTCACCCAGGCGACCCCGGGCGCGGCGTATACGTATGCAATCACGGCGTCGGACGACGACGGTGACGCCATCACCATCGCGGCGGCGCAGGACCTGCCCGGCTGGCTCACGCTGACGGATAACCTCGACGGCACGGCAACGCTGTCCGGCACGCCGGCCGCGGAAGATGTGGGCGACCATGCCGTCTCGATCCAGGCATCGGACGGCACCGATGCCACGACCCAGGACTTCACCATCACGGTCAGCGAAACCCCGGCCGGCAACACCCCGCCCGAATTCACCAGCACGGCGGTTACGGCGGCGGCCGAAGGCGAGGCGTACAGCTATGACATCACGGCAACCGATGCCGACAGCGGCGCCACGCTCACGATCACCGCGCCGACCCTGCCCGGCTGGCTCACGTTCACCGACAACGGCGACGGGACGGCGACGCTGAGCGGGACGCCGGCGGCCGGCGACGTGGGCGAGCATGCCGTCTCCCTCGAGGTGTCGGACGGCACCGACACCGCCGTGCAGGATTTCACCATCACGGTCGAAGCCGCGTCCAGCGAGCCTCCACCCTCGGAACCGCCGCCGGACAATGGAGGCGATGACGGCGGCGGCGGCGGCTCGCTCGGCTTCTGGTCCCTGATTGCCCTGATCGGCTTCGGCACGGCGGCAAGGCGGCGGCGGATCCGCTGACGACATGGCCCGGCAACGCGCCGGAACCTCCCGGGGAGGCTCCGGCGCGTTCCAGTCGCCGTACAATAAGAAACACGGCGCTCCAGGGGCGACTTTTTCTCCCGCGCCACCGTCGGAAGAGCGGTATGGTTGTCCCTGTCGCATCCGCCATGGGCAGGTATGAATCACCCAGACAAAGACGCTCGCGGCAATACCGACCGGCAACGGCAACGTTCACGCCTGGATGACACCGGTTTCATCCGCGCCCGGCTGTTCGACGACGATCGATCGGCCTTTTCCCGCTACACCGACCTCGTGTTCCATTCGTTCACCTGGCCGAAGCTGATCCGCTACGAGCTGCTGACGCTGTTCATCGGCCCGATGCCGGGAGCGCTCGGCCTCGTGTTGCGCAAATGGCTGTTTCCGAGCCTGTTCCGCAAGACCGGCAAGAACGTGCTGTTCGGCCCGAACCTGACGTTGCGGCACGCCGACCGGATCACGCTCGGGGACGGCGTCGTGCTGGACCGGGATTGCCTGCTGGACGCGCGCGGCGCCGGCGACGCGGGCATCGTCATCGGCGATCGCGTCATCGTCAGCGGCGGCGCGGCCATCCAGGCGAAAGTCGGGCACATCGAAATCGGCTCGGACTGCAACATCGGCTCGCATGCCGATATCGTGGCGCAGGGACCGATCGTCATCGAGGACCACGTTTCGATCGCCGGTAATGCGATGATCGCCGGCGGCCGCTATGTCGTGGAGCTGGACGGCACGCCGGGCAACACGCAACGCTTCACGAGCGGCTCCATCCGGCTGGCGCGCAACGTCCGCATCGGCATGGCGGCGATCGTGCAGGACGGCGTGAGCATCGGCGAGAACGCCATCGTCGCGCCCGGATCGGTCGTCTACGAAAGCGTGGCGGCAAACTCGGTGGTGTGGGGCAATCCGGCCCGCCCGGTCCGCGATCGGCCGGGTGCGGCGAACACGCCGCCGCGGGACGAACCGGCACGGCCCGCGCGCGGCGGAAACGGCAGCGCGCAGACAGACACCGCCGTGCGGCAGCAGATTTGCGAGTACCTGCAGGAAGATCTGTTCATCGAGTTCGGCGCCGGGGAGTACGGCACCGCCGACTCCCTCGTCGACGCCGGCATCCTCGATTCGCTGGCGCTCGTGCGGCTGTCGCTCTGGATCGAGCAACGGTTCGGTATCGACATCGATCTCGGCGGCCTGGATCCATCCGCCATCGGCTCGGTCGACAAGATAGCGGAGTTCGTCGGCCGGCGCTCCGGGCGATGACTCCGCAACCCGTAATCGCGCAGGTACTGGCGCGCGCCGGCGAAGCCGGCGGGAAGACGGCGATCGCGTGCGGCGATCGGTCGCTCACTTACGATGAGCTCCGCCGGGACATCGCGATCCGCGCGAGCTTTCTCGCGCGGCAGTGCGCTGTTGCCGCGGGCGATCGCGTGGTGTTGCTCGCCGAGTCCGACGAGCAGTTCATCGCCACGTACTTCGCGGTGCACAGCCTTGGCGCGGTGTGTGCGCCGCTGGATCCGCGCAGCCCGGCCGACCGGCTGCAGGCGATCTTACAGCGCCTCGCTCCGCGACTGGTCGTATCGGCCGGGGACCTTCCCGTGCCGTGGCGCGAACAGGCCAGGTTTTCCGAGCTGGGCGCCGGAGCGCCGCCCCCGGCGCCCGCGCCGGCCGGGCACGTATCCCCGGAGCAAACGGCCGACATCCTGTTCACGACGGGCACCACCGCCGAACCGAAAGGGGTGATCCTCAGCCACGGCGCGCTGGCGACGGCCTGTGGCCATATCAACCGGTTCATCGGCACGCGCCCGGATGCCGTCGAGGTGCTGCCGCTGTCACTCAGCCATTCCTTCGGGCTGGGGCGCATGCGTTGTGTGCTGTCTCTTGGCGCCACCCTGGTTCCGCTGCCGGGCTTCGTCAACGCGGCGCGGGTCACGGCTGCCCTGTCGGACCACCGCGCCACCGGCTTCGCGTCCGTGCCGGCCGGCATCGCGATCCTGCTGAGCGACGGTGATTCGTTGGGGCGCTTTGCGGACCGCCTGGACTATGTCGAGATCGGCAGCTCGGCCATGCCAATCGGGCAAAAGCGCCGTCTCATGGAGCTGCTCCCGGACACCCGGCTCTGCATGCATTACGGGCTCACCGAGGCAAGCCGCTCGGCTTTCCTCGAATTCCACGCCGATCGCGACCGGCTCGATTCCATCGGCCGCCCGAGCCCCGGCGTCGAGATGCGCGTCCTCGACGCGGCCGGGCAGCCGGCCGCTGCCGGCGAGACGGGACAGCTCGAAGTGCGCGGCGGTCACCTGATGTCCGGGTACTGGCAGGATCCGGAGCTCACCGCGAGCACGCTGCGTGGCGGGTGGCTCCGCACGGGCGACCTCGGGCGCATGGGCGGCGACGGCTGCTTTTATCTCGAGGCGCGGGCCGACGACGTCATCAACGTCGCCGGCCGCAAGGTCCTGCCGCGCGAAATCGAGGAGATCCTCGCTCAGCACCCGGCGATCGCCGACTGCGCCTGCGCCGGCATTCCCGACCCGCAAGGGCTGTCGGGCGAGATGATCGCGGTCTGGGTCGTGCCGAAGCAGGCGAACGGCGGGCGCCCCGCCTTCTCCGAGCTTGCGAAGCTGCTGCGGCAACGGCTCGAGCCTTACAAAACGCCCCGCAAATTCTTCTGGATCGACCGGATTCCGCGTACCGCAGGCGGCAAGGTGCTGCGGCGGAGATTAAGGGAGCTGTAGGAGCCCGTCCCACGGCGACGGGATCGCAAACGCCGTGTCGCCCGTGGGACGGGTCCTACAGGTCACGTCCGGAGCGGGCTAGAATCTCGGTTTTCCATTCTGCATCCTCGCGATTCCCCATGCTGGCCGATACCCCCCTGGGCAGGAACACGCCCTTTCCCGATCGTTACGCGCCGGAGGTGCTGTGCGCGCTGCCGCGGCGCGAGAGCTGCGAAGCGTTGGGCGTTCGCGAGCCGTTGCCGTTCCGGGGTGAGGACGTCTGGAACGCCTGGGAGCTTACGTGGCTGGATCCCCGCGGCAAGCCGGTCGCCGCGACCGCGGTGTTTCGCGTCCCCGCCGATTCGCCGAACCTGGTCGAGTCGAAATCGCTGAAGCTCTATCTCAATTCGCTGGCGATGAGCCGCTTCGGGTCGGCCGGCGAAGTCGCTTCCATCATTGCCGGGGACCTGTCGCGGACCGCTGCAAGCACCGTGGGCGTCGACCTGCGCGTCGGGGGCGGCGCCCCGGCCGGCCCGTTCGACGACCTCCCGGGCGACTGCATCGACGGCCTGGAGGTGGAGTGCGACGCCGGGGATGTCGACGCGTCGCTACTCGCCTGCGCCGGCGGCGATGAGGTCGGTGAGGAACTGCATTCGCACCTGCTGCGCAGCAACTGCCCGGTAACCGGCCAGCCCGACATGGGCAGCGTGCTGGTCCGGTATCGCGGCACCGCGATCGATCGGCGCGGGCTGTTGCGCTATCTCGTTTCCTACCGCCGGCACTGCGCCTTCCATGAAAGCTGCGTCGAACGGATCTTCATCGACCTCAAGGCGCGCTGCGCGCCGGAGCAGTTGACGGTGTATGCGCGCTACCACCGGCGCGGCGGGCTGGACATCAATCCGTTCCGGTCGGATTTCGAGGACAGGGCGGAAAATGTGCGGCTGTGGCGGCAGTGAACGCGCGGTCCTATCCTTCCAGGTCCTCGGGGTCCAGCTCGTGCCCCCAATCGCGCTTCGCCTGCAGATACGCCCGGTTCCTCTCCGTCACGCCGATGAGATGCTTGACCGGCGTGATGCCGCGCACGCCGAAGTTGATCAGGTCGGCAACTTTCTTGGGATTATTCGTGAGCAGGCGAAACGGCAGGTCGCCCAGGAAATACTTCAGCAGCGACGCCGCGTCGCTGTAGTCGCGCGAATCGTCGGGCAATCCCAGGGAGCGGTTCGCCTGGTAGGTGTTCTCGCCGGCGTCCTGCAGCACGTAAGTCGCGGCCTTCGCCCATAAGCCGATGCCCCTGCCCTCGTGACCGGCCATGTAGATCACCAGCCCGCCGCCCGGCTCGTCGGCGATGCGCTCCAACCCCGCGAGGAACTGCGGGCCGCATTCGCAGCGCTCGGAGCCGAACACGTCGCCGGTGAGGCAGCTCGAATGCACGCGCACGAGCGGGTTGGTCCATTCCTCGGGCCGCCCGAGGACCAGCACGCTGTTCACCGCCATCGAGGACGCGAGAATGGCGAAGGACTGCTGCCCGTCCCGTTCGCGCAGCTCGTCCGCGAGCTCCTCCACCTTCGTCAGCTCCGTGTGCCGGACGCTGGCGTACCAGTCGGCCTGGAAGCGGCGGCCGTGGCGCACGAGCGGCAGCGGGATGGGACCGAGAATGCTGATCGCTTTTTCGCCGGCGGCAAGCGGCCTGTCGGGTGACGAGGGGCGGCCGTCGGCGTCGATGCGGACGAGCTTGCCTTCGGCAACGAGGCGCTCGCGAACGCTGGGGTCGAGGTAGGTAAACATGGAGGCGAAGCCTACCATTTTCGGGATTTGCCGCTCTTTCGACTTGCTGACCAGAAGGTCAGTAACTATACTTGCTGACCCATTGGTCAGTACGAGACCGCCATGGCGCGCCCGAGGTTTCGCCGCCGGAAAGAGGACCGCCCCGAGGAAATCACCCGGGCCGCCCTCGCCGCATTCGCGGAAAAAGGCTACGCGGCCACCCGCGTCACCGACGTCGCGAAGCGGGCCGGCGTGAGCAAGGGGCTGCTCTACCTTTATTTCCGTACCAAGGAAGAGCTGTTCAAGGCCGTCATCAAGAGCGTGGTCTCGCCGCGCATCGATGCGCTGCAGAAGGCCATCGAGGAGACGGAGCTCTCCGCCGAGGAATACCTGCGCGGACCGTTTCTCGATTTCGCGCGGCAGTTGCCGAGGTCGCCCGCGCGGGTCCTCATCCGGCTCATGATTGCGGAAGGCCCCCGGCATCCGGACCTGACGGCGTGGTACTGGGAAAACGTCGTCGCGCACGGGCTGGACGCGCTGCGCAAGCTCATCCGGCGAGGCGTCGAGGGCGGCGAGTTCCGCCCCTCCGCGCTCGAGGAGTTTCCGCACCTGCTGATCGCGCCCGTGCTCGTCTCGGCTGCCTGGTCGATCGTGTTCGAGCCGCATCACAAGCTGGACACCGACCGCTTTATCGAAGCGCACCTCGATCTCCTGCTCCAGGCGATCCGGATTCCGCACGGCGAGAATCGCCAAACAGGCGAGCCCGGCACCTGATGAGACGGCGACCGATGCGAAATTGGCACCTTTACCTGCTGTGGCTGCCGCTCGGCATCGCCGCCGGCTGCAACGGCCCGGATGAGGCGAACCGCGTCGTCGGCTACCTGGAATCGGACCGGGTCGAGATCAGTGCCGCCTTCGACGAGCCGATCACGCGCATAGCGGTCGTCGAAGGCCAGGCAGTCGCCAAAGGCGAGCTGCTGCTGCAGCAGGATCGCTCCCGTATCGAAGCGCGCCTGGCGGAAGCGCGGGCGGTGCTCGACCAGGCCCGGGCACGACGCGACGAGCTCGTGCGCGGACCGCGCGAGGAGCAGATTACCGCGGCGCGCGCCAATGCGGCGGCAGCCGAACAGCAGCTTGAATTCCTGAAGCTCGACCATGCGCGCGCGCAGCGGATCTTCGAGCAGAACCTTACCTCGCGCGAGGCGCTGGACCGGGCGACTACGGCCCTGGAGGTCGGCCGCGCGGAGCTCAAAGCGCGCGAGGCGAGGCTCAGCGAGCTGCTCGAAGGCACGACGATCGAGGAGCTGCGCCAGGCCGAGGCGGCGGTCAAAGCGGCCGAAGCACAGCTCGCGCAGCTCGAGGTCGACCTCGAGCGGCACGGCGCCTTCGCCCCGGCCGACGGCGTGATCGACACCATCCTGTTCGAGCCCGGCGAGCGCCCGCGGGTCGGCGACCCGATGCTGGTGCTGCTCACCGGCGACCAGCCGCACGCGCGCGTGTACGTGCCGGAAACGATCCGCGTGTCCGTCGTGCCGGGCACGCCTGCGCGGGTGTTCGTCGACGGCCTGGCCGACACGCTGGAGGGGCGCGTGCGCTGGGTGTCGGCCGATGCCGCGTTCACGCCCTATTACGCGCTGACCGAGCGCGACCGGGGCCGGTTGAGCTTCGCGGCGGAAGTCGACATCGAGGACCTGGAGCGGCGGCTGCCGGACGGCGTGCCGGTCGAGGTCGTTCTGCTCGTCGGCGCCGACGGTCGCCCGTGAGACGGGCTCCTGCAGGTCGCGTTGCCATCGTCGCCTGCAGGAGCCCGTCCCACTGGCGAGCCGCCACGCCAGCCACCGCGGCCTGCAGGAGCCCGTCCCACGGGCGACCCGGCGCGGTAGCGAACCCGGGCGGCTGACCGTGCCGGAATCCCAGGAACCGGCAATCCGGGCGCGCGGCCTGTCGAAGCGGTTCGGTGACCTGCAAGCCGTCAGCAACCTGGACCTCGACGTGCCGCGCGGCGTGATCTACGGCTTTCTCGGCCCCAACGGCTCCGGCAAATCCACGACCATCCGCATGCTTTGCGGACTGCTCACGCCCACCGACGGGAGCGCCACGGTCCTCGGCCTCGAGGTGCCGGGCGATGCCGCGGCCCTCAAGCCGAAGATCGGCTATATGACGCAGAGCTTTTCCCTGTACACGGACCTGACGGCGCGCGAGAACCTGGAGTTCCTCGCCGATATCTTTGCCTATCCCCGTGCCGGACGCGATGCGCGCATCGAGGAGCTTCTGGAGGATTACGATCTCGTGCCACAGGCGAAACAGTACGCCGGCACGTTGAGCGGCGGCCAGAAGCAACGGCTGGCGCTCGCGGGCGCGGTGCTGCACAAGCCGGAGCTGCTGCTGCTGGACGAGCCGACCAGCGCCGTCGACCCGAAGAGCCGCCGCGATTTCTGGGCGAAGCTCTTCGAGCTCTCGGTCCGCGGCACGACCATTCTCGTATCGACGCACTACATGGACGAGGCGGAACGCTGCCACCGCCTCGCCATTCTCGATCGCGGCGTCAAAGTGGCCGACGGCGCGCCGCTGAGCCTGCAGGAGAACATCGGCATGACCGTGATCGAGATCCGCGGCGAGCCGGATCGGGCGCGGGAGCTGCTGCAGGACCAGCCGTTCGCCGCCAGCGTGACGCAGCTCGGCACGCGTCTTCGAGTGCTCATACCGCCGGACGTCACCGAACCGCTGCGCACGGTGCAGGACGCGCTCGCCCGCGCGGGCATCGATGCCGACAGCCGCGTCGTCGGTGCTTCGCTCGAAGACGTGTTCGTTGCCGCGACGCAAGGCAACGGATGCGCAGAGGCGCGGGCGTGAAATCACTGATCCGGCTGCGCGCGGTGATGCGCAAGGAGCTCCGGCAGCTCAGCCGGGACCGCATCACCTTCGCCATGATCGTGGGCCTTCCGGTAGCCCAGATCCTCCTGTTCGGGTACGCGATCAACACCGACGTGCGGCACCTCGAGGCCGCCGTGGCCGACCAGGCGCAAACGCACCTGTCGCGGCGCTTCGTCGCGCAGCTCCGGCAAACGCAAGTCCTCGACATCGACCGGTCGGTGCATACGGCGGAACAGCTCGAAGCGTTGCTGCGGTCCGGCGAGATTTCGGTGGGGATTTACATCCCGCCCGACTTCGACCGCCGGGTGATCGACCCGGCACGCTCCGCGGCACATCTCCTGGTCGACGGCGCCGACCCGACGATACTCGGGGTGGTGGAGCAACTGACGGCGATGCCGGTCTCGTTCGACAAGCCGTACACGCTCACGGTGGCGCCGCGCAATCTGGCAGTGCGCGCGTACTACAACCCGGAGCGCCGTACACCCGTCAACATCATTCCGGGACTCGTCGGCGTCATCCTCACGTTCACCATGCTGCTGTTCACGGCCGTATCGATCGTGCGGGAGCGCGAGCACGGCAACCTGGAGCTGCTCATCAACACGCCGGTCACGACGGCCCAGTTGATGATCGGCAAGATCGTGCCCTACATCGGCATCGGGCTGGTGCAACTCGCCCTGATCGTCTGGGTCAGCCAGCTCCTGTTCGACGTGCCGGTCCGCGGCAGCATGCTCGCACTTTACGTCGCTGCCGCCGTGTTCATCGCCGCCAACCTGGCGTTGGGCCTGTTCGTGTCCACCATTGCGAAAACCCAGTTCCAGGCCATCCAGGTGACCATTTTCATTCTCCTGCCCTCGATCCTGCTCTCCGGATTCGTGTTCCCGTTCGCCGGGATGCCGCGCTTCGCGCAGTACCTCGGCGAGGTCCTGCCGATCACGCATTTCATCCGCCTCACCCGCGGCATCATGTTGCGCGATGCCGCCCTCATGGACATGGGTGACGAGCTGCTGGTGCTCGGCGTGTTCGCCGTGGTGGCGCTGGCGGCGGCGGTGCTGCGGTTTTCGCGGCGGCTGGACTGAGCCACGAGCAGGCTCCATCTGCTACCATAGTTTCGACGCCGCAGGTGTAGGAGCCCGTCCCTCGGGCGACTCGGCCGCTAACCGCGGTGTCGCCCGTGAGACGGGCTCCTACAGGTCCTGCACGTCTTTCCTCAGGTGACTCATGCGTGAAATCTCGCAGATTCTTTCCGTTATCGAGCCGACCGCCGAGGCCCAGCCGGCGCTCGAGCGGGCGGCGTACGTGGCCCGCCACAGCGGTGCGGAGCTGGAGCTCTTCATCTGCTATTACAACGAGTACTTCACGCGCGACTGGCTGTTCGACGCGCCGTCGCTCGATACGACCCGCAAGGAGCTCATCGAGGGCCAGGAGAAATTTCTCGAGGAGCTCGCGGCGCCGCTGCGGAGCGCGGGGCTCTCCGTGCGCACGAGCGTGCTCTGGGACCGCCCCCTGCACAGCGCCATCGCCCGGCACGCGGCGGCGATCGGCGCGGATCTCGTGTTCAAGGACACGCATCGTCAATCGGCCGTATCCCGCGCACTCTTCAGCAACACGGACTGGAACCTGATCCGGACCTGCGCTTCGCCCCTGTGGCTGGTGAAACCCGGTCCGTGGCCGGACAAGCCGGTGTTCATCGCCGCGATCGACCCGATGAGCGAGCACGACAAGCCGGCGGCCCTGGACGACGATATCCTCGTAGTGGCCGAGCTGATGGCGAAGGCGGCCGGGGCCGAGGTGCACGCGTTTCACGCCTACGATCCGCGGCTCGTCCTGTCGGCGGCAACGGCGAACGCGTACATCCCGGTGTCGCTGCCGCTGGACGAAATCGGGGAGCGCATGCGCAAGCAGCACGGGAAGCGCTTCGACGAGATCGTCAGGTTTCACCGCATCGACGCGGCGCGGGCGCATCTCGTCGAGGGCGCCGCTCACGAAGAGCTGCCGAAGCTTGCTCACGAGCTCGATGCAACGCTGGTGGTGATGGGTGCCGTCGCGAGGACCCGGCTGGAACGCCTGTTCATCGGTTCGACCGCCGAGCGCACGCTGGAGCACCTGCCCTGCGATCTCCTGATCGTCAAGCCGCCCTGGTTCCAGACCGACGAGGCATAAAGGGTCGAACCGCGGTTTTCGCTCGCGAAAACCCCGATTCGACCCTCAGCCCTCGCTCATGCTCTGCGACCGTTTCATCTCGCCCCATTCGGGGGCCTGCCCGCGCATCCAGCCGAACAGTCCCTTGAGGCGCCACCAGACCGTGAGCTGCCGGTAGCCGAAATTCTCCACGACCGCGATCAGGAACAGCTTGAACAGGTCGCGCGCGCGCGGGTAGACGTGGAAGGACATTTCCTCCAGCACGAGCGCGCTGGTCGACAGCAGGACGCCGAGGCCGAGCGCCAGCAAGAAGAAGATGCCGGTCGTCTCCCAGGGTATCCACCCGGCGAGCCCGGCCACGGTCATGAAAACATAACCGGCCAGCTCGACGGCGGGCCCGCACAGCTCGAAGACGTAGAAAAACGGCATCGCGAGCCAGGACACGGCGCCGCCCTTGCGCTGGAACAGGAGGTCGGCATGCAGGTTGAGGCTCTGGCCGAGCCCGTGCTGCCAGCGAATTCGCTGTTTGGCAAGCGTGCCGAGGTCCTCGGGTGCATCCGTCCAGCAGATGGGGTCCGGCACGAACGTGATCCGGTAGCGCCTGCCTTCCTGCCGCAGCAGCCGGTGCATCCTGAGGATCAGTTCCATGTCCTCGCCGATGGCGTCGTGGCGGTAGCCGCCGACACGCACCACCGTTTCCTTGTCGAAGACTCCGAACGCGCCGGAGACGATCAGCACCGAGTTCAGGTAATCCCAGCCCATGCGGCCGAACAGGAACGCACGCAGGTATTCCACGACCTGCACGAGCGCGAGGAAATTCCGCGGCAGCCCGACTTTCTCCAGGAAGCCGCCGCGCACCTTGCAGCCGTTGGCGATGCGCACCGTGCCGCCGGCGGCCACGACGTCCGGGTCTTCGAGGAACGGCCGCACGGCGCGCCGCAGGCTGTCCGGCTGCAGGATGGAATCGGCATCGACCGCGCAGATGATCGGGTAGCGGCAGGCATTGATGCCGGCATTCATCGCGTCCGCCTTGGAGCCGCCGTTCTCCTTGTCGATGACGCGCAGCGACGGGTAGCGCGGCGAGCCGTAGATACCTCTCACCTTTCTGCAGGGCACGCGCTGCCGATAGGCTTCCGGAAACGGCTGCAGGTGAAACTCGTCGATCAGTTTTTGCAGGGTCTCGTCCTTTGAGCCGTCGTTGACCACCAGCACCTCGTAATCCGGGTATTCGAGCTGCAGCATCGCGCGCGTCGACGTAATGATGGTCGCTGCCTCGTTGTAAGCCGGCACGATGACGCTGATCGGCAGGTCGAGCGTCGAAAAGACATTGTCGGCGTCTGTCAGGCTCGCGATCTGCAGGTAGCGGCGGATCTGCATCACCGCCATGACGTTCAGGCCGGCATAGATCGCGTAGATGAGCAGGAAATAGCCGAAGAACAGCCATTCGGTGCCGGGCATGAGGATATCCCGCATCATGCCAGCCCCTTTTCCGCCATGGCCTGCCGCAGGATGTCGCGCGCGTAGCGGTCGGTTTGCCGGGCCGCAATGCGGCGCAGCGCCTGCGGGCCGATGTAGGGCGAGGCGACGATGGCCTGCGCTGTGCGATAGCGCACCCACCATTCCGTGTCGGACAGCAGCGGCTCCAGCGCGGTCAGGTCCTCCGGCTTGCCGGCGCGGCCGAGCAGCGCCGCCGCCTGCATGCGCACGTACCACACGTCGTGACGGGCGAGCTCGGCGATCCGCTCCGGGCATATCCGGCCGCAGGCGGCTTTCAGTGCCGCCGACAGCACCGCGGGATCGTCGCGTGTCTTGAGCAGGCGCTCCGCGACGGCGTTGCTGTCGCCCGGGTAGGCGGACTCGATGTATTGCAGCAGGCGCACCGCTTCGTCATCCGGCGCGTCGGCGATCTCGCGGCACAGCCGCGTGGAGACGATATCGGGACCGGCGCGGTTCAGGAGCCTGCCGACCTGCGTCCGCGGCCATCGCGGGAAGCGGGCGATGAGCGGGATGATGCGCGGGATCGCCCGGTCGGCATCGATGTCGACCAGCGCCGTCGCCGCGGTCACGGACACGGCAATGTTCGGATCCTCGACCATGGCATCGATGGCATCCCAGCTCGCGCGGTCCCGCACCTGCCCGAGTACCCGCACCGCGAGCAGCCGGTCGTTGATCGAGCGGCGCCGCATGCGGCGCTTTGCCATTTGCAGCAGCCCGAGCCGCTCGGCGAGCGCGTTCAGGCTGATCGTGGCCTGCCCCTGGACCAGGCTGCGGAACCGGCTCCATTCCCGCAGCAGCACCTTCTTGTGGCCGCGGCGCAGCGCGGGCAGCGCTGCGTCTTCGGCGAAGTGCTCCGATGTCACGACTTCCGCGAACACGGGCCACCATTGCTCGCGCAGGCGCGCGAGCTGCCGTTTGCCGAGGGCATGCATCGCGCGCAGTGCCAGCGCGCAGGCGAACAGCAGCAGCACGGCAATGCCCGCGACCAGCGCGCCGGTGACAGCGGCATCGTCAGGGAGATTCTCCAGCGCCATGGAAGCCGGGCGCCTCCTCAGAACTGGCCGGCGATCGACAGTCCGACCGTATTGCGGCGATAAAAGGCATCCTGCCGGTGCGTGCCGACGCGCCACAGGATTTCCAGGTGCTCGCCGAGCGGGTGGCTTCCCGACACCGCCACTGTGCTGATGTCCATTTCGAGCAACCGGCCTGGTGCGATGATTTCGACTTCTTCACCGGCGGCCACGGTGATGCCGTACCGGCTCCCCGACTCCGCAAAGTAATTGACGGCCGCGATCTGGACAAACGACGAAGCGGACCCGAGCCGCGTGTTCTGCAGTTGCCAGGACGCGCGAAAACGGCCGAAGTAGCGCTGCACCTCGATGCCGAAGGTGCCGACGCTGTCGTCGGCGTAACGTCGGCGCCGGAAATCCACGCCGAGGATCCAGCCTCGTCCCAGCACCCTCGCGACACCCAGTTCGGCCGTGGTTTCCGGAAGAAACTCCGCATTCGGGCTGTAACGCAGCCCACCGTCCACGATCCAGTCCCCGGATGGCTTGAAGCTGCCGCCGACGGCAAGTTCCCGGTCCGCCAGTCCGAAGCGCCGGTGCTCCGAAAGCGTGAAGGAGACGACATCGCCTGCGGGCGAGCGCCTGTCGACGTGCGCGTAGGCGTGCTGCCAGTCCTCCGCGCCGTTGTCGAGGCTGTCGATGTTCAGGCCGACTTCCCAGGACCGCCGCGCGGGCGGCCGAGTCGTTGCCCGCTGCAGCCAGGCGGCATCGGGAAAGCGCTGCAGGGCCGCGGCACGGAACGCCTCGCGGCGCGCGTCGCTGTCCGGCCCGCCCAGCGACGCCAGCACCTGGTATTCGAGCCGCCACACCGCCTCGTAGCCCGGCGCCAGCCGCCGCGCGCGCGGGAGCAGGCGAAGAGCGCCTTGCGCATCGCCGGACCAGAAGCGCACCTGCGCTGCGCCGAACAGGTAATCCACGTTGTCGGGGTAGCGCGCCGAGAGCTCCGCGTATTCGCGCAGTGCCGCTGCGTACTCGCCAGTTTGTGCGAGACGGCGCGCGCATGCGAAACGTTCGGCCGGTGGCGGTGCATGGCCCGGCTGGGCACGACAATCCGGCGCGGCCGCCAACGCAGTACTGCCGAGGAATGCGACGGTGATCAGCGCCGCGTTCCAGTGAGCGCGCCTCCGGGCGGTACAACGGCTGACGCTCATGCGGTACATGGGCTCAGCCGCCGGCGTTCCGGCGCGTCCAGCGCGCGATGCGGGCGCTCAGCTCCAGCGGTTTGTACGGTTTGGTTACATAGTCGTTGGCACCGAGCTCGATCGCGCGAACGATGTCCCGTTCTGTCACCTTGCCGGACACCACGATCACGGGCACGTCGCGCCATGTGCTGCTCTCGCGGATCCCGGCAAGCAGCTCGAAGCCGTCAATGTAGGGGAGCATCAGGTCCAGGAGGACGACATCCGGCGGCGGCGATTCCGCGATGTAATGCTGCGCTTCGCGGCCGTTGGTCTGCGTGTTTACCGCGAAGCCGTCCCGCTGCAGCATGTAGCGCAGCAGGTACGCCACGTCGGCATTGTCTTCGATCAACAACGCCGTCTTGATGGCCTTGACTTCGTGAAGTGTGGCGGTCGCGTCCATTCCAGCCCCCAGGCTTGCGAGGCACGTTATTATGGAAAATGGCCGCCGGCCATCACGTCGCGCCGGTTTTGTGACGCAGGTAGCCAAAGGGAGCCCGAAATGAGGACCTGCGGCGGGTTTCTAACCGCCCCAGGCCGTGTAGAACATCCGCACCGACACCACCAGCAGGAACAGCCCGAACAGCAGGCTCAGGCGGCGTTTCGACAGGCCGTGCGCGATTTTCGCGCCGAGCGGCGCCGCGAGGAACGTGGCCGGCGCGATGCAGGCGAAACCGATGAGATTGACGTAGCCAAGGCTTCCCGGCGGCAGCCGTGGATCGCCGAGCCCGGTCGCAATGAAGCCGGCCGTGCCCGGGAGGCTGATGACGAGACCGAACAGGGCGGCGGTACCGACGGCGCGGTGGATCGGCTCGTTGAACAAGGTCAGCGTGGTGACGCTGAGCGTGCCGCCGCCGATGCCCATCATGCTGGACAGCGCGCCGATGCCCGCCGGGATCACCGGCACGAGCGGGCCGCGCGGCACTCCCGCTGCCAGCGCCCTGCCCTCCAGCGGCAAAATCATCTTGATCGCGATCACCAGGGCCATTGCCGCGAAAATCAACGCCAGTGTGCGGCTGTGCACCTGCGAGGCGATCACCGTGCCCGCGAGAGAACCCACGAGCACGAAAATCGCCCAGCGCCTGACCAGCGCCACGTCGACGGACTGCCGCCGGTGGTGGGCGCGCGAGGACGCGATGGAGGTCGGAATGATGGTCGCGAGCGAGGTGGCGACCGCGACGTGCATGCGAATCGCCGGGTCCACTCCGAGATACGCCAGCGCCGCTTCCATGACGGGGACGACAACGATGCCGCCGCCGATCCCGAGCAGCCCGGCGAGAATGCCGCCGACGCCGCCCGTGAGCAGCATGACTCCGGCGAGCAGCAGGTAATCGCTCAACGGATTTTCATCAGCGCGGCACCGGCACGTTCAGCGCGACAGGTTCCCGGCGTGAAACCGCAGGTGATCTTCCATGAAGGTCGAAATGAAATAATAACCGTGGTCGTAGCTTTCGTGCCGGCGCAACTCGAGCGCGATCCCCCGGCGCCCGCACGCGGCTTCGAACCGGTGCGGATGGAGCTGTTCTTCGAGGAACTGATCGGCGAGCCCCTGGTCGACGAGGATCGGGTGCTCCGGCTTTGCTTCGCCGCCGGATTCGGCGAGCAGGGTGGCGTCGTATTCGCGCCAGCGCGTTTCGTCCTCGCCGAGGTAGTGGCTGAACGCCTTGCGGCCCCACGGGCAATCGACGGGATTGCTGATCGGGGCGAAGGCGGACAGGCTGCGGTACGTGGCCGGGTTCTTCAACCCGATGGTCAGTGCGCCGTGGCCGCCCATGGAATGACCGAAGAGGCCCTGCCGCGCCGCATCGCCCGGGAACGCGGCGAACACGAGCTCCGGCAGCTCCTGCGTCACGTAGTCGTACATCCGGTAATGCTCCTGCCACGGCGGCTCGGTCGCGTTCAGGTAGAAGCCGGCGCCCAGCCCGAAGTCATACGCGCGCTCCGCGTCGTCCGGCACGCCTGCGCCGCGCGGGCTCGTGTCCGGCGTGACCAGCATCAGCCCGAGCTCGGCCGCGACGCGCTGTGCGCCGCTCTTGATCATGAAGGTTTCTTCGGTGCAGGTGAGACCGGACAGCCAGGTGAGCACCGGCACCGTGCCGTGTGCCGCCTGCGGCGGGACGAACACGGCAAACTGCATGTCGCAGCCGTTGACGTCCGAGCGATGCCGGTAGAACCCGACGGTCCCGTTGAAACAGGCGTGCTCGCCCAGCGTTTCGATTGGCATGGATATCGTCTCCGGTTGGCGCACCGGCGGCTGCCGGGACGGGACGTCAGCCCTGCCAGCGTTGCAGGACCAGGGTGGCGTTCGTGCCGCCGAACCCGAAACTGTTGCTCATCACGGTGGTGAGTCCTGCACCGTCCTGGCGTTCGGTGACGAGCGGCAGGCCCTCGACGGCTTCGTCCGGCTCGATCACGTTGATCGACGGCGCAATGAAATCGTGCTCGAGCATCAGCAGGCAGTGAATCGCTTCCTGCACGCCCGTGGCGCCGAGGCTGTGGCCTGAGAGCGATTTGCTGGAGGCGAACCGCGGGTACGCTTCGTTCCCGAACACCTCGCCGATCGCCTTCAGCTCCTGGTTGTCCCCGACGGGCGTGCTGGTGCCGTGCGTGTTGACGTAGTCGACCGGCGCCTCGACGGTCGCACGCGCCAGCCGCATGCAGCGCACCGCGCCGTCGCCGGAGGGCGCCACCATGTCGTAGCCGTCCGACGTTGCACCGTAACCGACGATCTCGCCGTAGATCCGCGCGCCGCGGGCCCGCGCGTGCTCCAGCTCCTCGACCACGACCATGCCACCGCCGGCCGCGATGACGAAACCGTCGCGGTTCCGGTCGTACGGCCGCGACGCTTTCGTCGGCTGGTCGTTGTATTGGGTGGACAGGGCGCCCATCGCATCGAACATCGCGGCAAGCGTCCAGTCTTCTTCCTCGCCACCGCCGGCGAACACGACGTCCTGCTTGTTCATCTGGATCTGTTCCATCGCCGCGCCGATGCAGTGCGCGCTGGTCGCGCAGGCCGAGGTGAGCGAATAGTTGACGCCCTTGATCCGGAACGGCGTCGCGAGGCAGGCGGAAACCGTGCTGCCCATGGTGCGCGGCACCATGTAGGGCCCGATCTTGCGGACGCCTTTCTCCCGCAGGATGTCGGCGCTCTGCACGATGTTCGCGCTGGATGCGCCGCCCGAGGCCGCGATCAACCCGGTGCGCTCGTTCGAGACGTCCGCCTCCTCCAGCCCGGCATCCTGGATCGCATCGCGCATCGCGACGTACGCATACGCCGCGGCATCGCCCATGAAGCGGCGCGCCTTGCGATCGATGTGCTCTGACAGGTCGATATCCACGCTGCCGCTCACCTGGCTGCGCAGGCCCATCTCCTGGAACGTTGCATTGAAACGGATGCCCGAGCGGCCCGCCTTCAGGGACTCCAGCACCGCCTCGCGGGAATTGCCCAGGCAGGAGACCACGCCCAGGCCGGTGATGACAACGCGTCTTTGGCTCATGAGCATGCTCAGAAATCCTCGGTGGAGCTGAAGACGCCGACGCGCAGATCCTCGGCCGTATAGATCTGGCGGCCGTCGACGGCGACGGACCCGTCGGCGATGGCGAGCGTCAGCTTGCGCGTGATCAGTCGCTTCAGGTGCAGATTGTAGGTGACGAGCCTGGAGCTCGGCAAAATCTGGCCGCTGAACTTGACGTTGCCCACGCCGAGCGCGCGCCCGCGCCCCTTGAAGCCAGCCCACACGAGATAGAAGCCGACGAGCTGCCAGAGCGCGTCCAGCCCGAGGCAGCCGGGCATTACCGGATCATCGACGAAATGGCATTTGAAGAACCAGAGGTCGGGCACGATGTCGAGCTCCGCGGCGACTTCGCCCTTGCCGTAGCGTCCGCCCTCCCGGCTGATCAGCGTGACCCGGTCGGTCATTAACATATCCGGGAGCGGCAGCTTGCCGCTGTCCGGATCGAACAGCTCGCCCCGTGCGCAGGCGAGGAGCTCGTCGCGGGTGTAGGAATTTTTGCGCCCCGAAGGCAACTGGACGCCCGACTTTCCGGCTGATGTGGTCATACGCGCTCTGGTGAAGAGGGCATATCTTACAGAAGGGCGCGGGACGTTGCCCGTTGGTTGCCGGGTGCCGGTGCCGGGTGCCGGTGCCGGGTGCCGGTGCCGGGTGCCGGGTCGGACTTTCGTACTTGTTGCC
>DASSBS010000002.1:0-43587 GCA_035698445.1 Woeseiaceae bacterium | reverse complement strand
GCGGCGCCTTTTCGCGTCTGGCGGCGTTGCGACTCCTCGCAATAGCGGTGCTATTACTCGTCGTCGCGCCTTGCCAGCCACGAAAATTCGCTCGCGAGAACATTCCGTTATTTACGACGGGGCACACCAGGCCGCCGCGTCGCGCGCGGGTCGGGCCGCGTAGTCAAAGGGCGCGAAACCCCGTAAGCTCGCGCTACATGCAAAACGGGACGCCAGAAACCGACCGCCGAAAACGAAAAAAACGGCGCCGACGCCGCATCCAGATCGTCATCGTCTATACCGCCATCGCGATCGGGCTTGCCTGGTTCTTCGAATCGCAGGCGACCACGACCATCATATTCGTGCGGCACGCCGAGAAAGCCGCCGTACCGGCCGGCGATCCCGGCTTGTCGCCGGCCGGCGAGAGACGGGTCGCGGAGCTGACGCAGCAGATGCTCGAGGTCGACGTCGTCGCCGGGGTGGACGTAATCTATGCGACACCGTACCGGCGGGCGCTCGAGACGGTGCGGCCGTTGGCTGAGGCTCTGGACGTGCCCATTCACCGTTATGACCCGCGTCCCGAGGACCTCGAGGCCTTTCTCGAAGGCATCGTGGACCAGTACAAAGGCGAGATCATCCTGGTGGTGGGACACAGCAACACCATTCCGGAAATGATCGCCGAGCTCGGTGGCAGCAAGAACGTGCCGCCGATCGCGGAGGACGAGTACGACAACATCTACATCCTCGCGATCCCGTGGTTCGGCAAGACGAAGACCCTCCGCCTGCGCTACGGCGAGCCTTATACCGGTGAGCCCGGGGAATCTTCTTCGTAGGAGCCCGCATCGCGGGCGATCGGGCCTTCGGTCCCGCCACCGCTGTGAGATAATCCCTCAACAGAAGCCAGCATCTCTTTGTAAATGTTCATTCAACAGGAACTACAGGTCAGCACCGACGGGCGCGGTACCTACGAGCTGACCGGCCGAATCCAGGACGCGGTGGGCGCTTCCGGCATCCGCACCGGCCTGTGTCACGTCTTCATCCGGCACACCAGCGCCTCGCTCATGCTGTGCGAAAACGCCGACCCGGCCGTCCGGCGGGACCTGGAAACCTTCATGCAGCGGCAGGTACCCGACGGCGACCCCATGTTCTCGCACGCCGCGGAAGGTCCCGACGACATGCCCGCGCACGTGCGGAGCGTGCTGACCCAGTCGGATCTGACCCTGCCGATCCGGGACGGCCGCTGCGCGCTCGGCACCTGGCAGGGCGTGTACCTCTGGGAGCATCGCCTCGCGCCGCACCGGCGCCAGGTGCTGCTCACCCTGCACGGGGAGTAAGCCGGTGGTCGTGGCCAACAGACTCATGTTCGTTCCGGCACTTTGCCTGGTCCTGGTCCTTGGGGCATGCGCGACGCCCCCGGAGTCGCCGACGCGAACGGCCAGGACCGTCGTCAGTATTCCGCTCGACATCGGCCGGCTGAAGATCACCCGTTCCTACGATTACCCCGATCCGCGGCTGGGCGTGGTGTATGCGTACTCGGGTAACTTTGCGCTGACGCCCGACGTGTACATCTATCCCAACCCGTTCCTGGCGGGGCCGCCGTCGGACGAGGCCAGGATGCGCAGCCTCGAGCCGGAAGTCCTGCGCTTCAAAAACGAGATCGAACGCGCCGTGCAGCGGGGCCATTACGACAGCGCGGAATTTCACGGTACGACCGATATCCGCCACGCCTGGCGCTACGGCACCGTTCGCGGCAAGCGCGTTACGCTCACGATCGTAAAGGACGGGCACTCCGCGCTCTCGCACGCCTACCTGTTTCCGGTGGCCGACAGGTTCGTGAAGATCCGGATCTCGCATTACGAGTACTTCGGGCTCGCGGACAACATGGACTGGTTCGCCGGGGAGCTGGTGGATGGAACCCGGGTAGCTTTCTACGACGCCGACGGGGCGCCGCTGGTGGAGGTCGATGACGGCCTCACGATGCAGGATTTGCTGTCCCGCATGGATGACGCGCAGGTCGTGGCGGCGCGAAAAGCGTCGCTCGAAAGGGCCATCGTGGAGACCCTGGGCGGCGCCGTGTACTACGGCGAGTTCGACAGGAAAGAGCCGGTGCTGGGCCCCATCGAGAGCGGCGCCGCGCAGGCGGAGACCGGCCCCGCGGGTGCCGGCGCGCCGCTTTGATATTACAATGGCGCGCGCCGGACAACGCCCCGGTAGCTCAGCAGGATAGAGCACCAGATTCCTAATCTGGGGGTCCCATGTTCGAATCATGGTCGGGGCGCCATTTCCAGCGGGTCCTGCCAGAAGCAGTTGGCGACCGGGATTTCGACTCTCCCGACTGCGCTTGCTGACCGGGTCCGCCGATTGCAGGTCGTATCGCTGAATCGTAACCGCACCGATACCGACGCTGTCACCCGCTGCTCGTAGCATGCATTGCTCCCTCACCCGGGAGAAATGCCATGACCGTCCGATGTGTCTTTCTGTCCCTCGCTGCACTGGCTTTGGCGCCCGGCTGCACACCGCCTGGGGACAAGATCGAGATTCTCAACGTCTCGTACGATCCTACGCGCGAAATGTACCGTGACTTCAACCAGAAGTTCACGGAGCACTGGCGCGAGCAGACCGGCACAAAAGTCGTCGTGCAGATGTCGCACGGCGGTTCCGGCAGCCAGGCGCGCTCGGTGATCGACGGGCTGGACGCCGACGTCGTGACGCTGGCGCTGGCCTGGGACGTCGATGCGATCCGGCAGCACGGTCGCCGGCTGAATGCGGACTGGCAGTCGCGCCTGCCGCACAACAGCGCACCTTATACCTCCACCATCGTCTTTGTCGTCCGCGCCGGCAACCCGAAGAACATTCGCGACTGGCCCGACCTGTTGAAGGATGGCGTGAAGGTCGTAACGCCCAATCCAAAAACGTCCGGCGGTGCTCGGTGGAACTATCTTGCTGCCTGGGGCTATGTGCTGGACCGCGAGCTGGGCGGCCTGGACCGGCTCGCCTCGGCATCCGAAACGGAGATGGCGGCCGCAGAGAAGCGGGCCGCTGCATTTGTCGGTGAGCTCTACCGCCACGTGCCGGTGCTCGACCAGGGAGCGCGTGGCTCGACGAACACTTTTGTGCAGCGCGGACTCGGCGACGTCCTGCTTACCTGGGAAAACGAGGCGTTGCTGTCGCTCGAGGAGACGCCGGAGGGCGAGCTGGAAATCGTCGTGCCATCGATCAGCATCCTGGCCGAGCCGACGGTCGCTGTCGTCGATACGGTGGTCGATCGCAAGGGCACGCGTGCCGTGGCGCAAGCCTACCTGGAGTATCTGTATTCGCCGGCCGGTCAGGACCTTGTCGCCGGGCACTACTACCGTCCTCGCGACGCGCAGGTCATGGCGCGCTACCACGATCAATTTCCGGAGCTCCGTCTGTTCAGTATCGACAATGCATTCGGCGGTTGGAAAAACGCGCAGGAAAAGCACTTCAACGACGGCGGCATTTTCGACCGGATCTACCTGCAATAGACGCAGGGAATCGGAGATGTCACTTCTCCGTAACCGCCCCGATACCGACGCGGTCACCGCCGCGCATTAGCATCAACGGTCGCTAACGCGGGACAAGCTCATGTCGATAGCGCTGGAGCAGATCTCAAAACATTACGACGGCACGGCCGCCGTAAACGACGTCACGGTCGATATCGCGGAGGGCGAATTCTTCGTCCTGCTGGGACCGTCCGGAAGCGGCAAGAGCACGCTGCTGCGAGCAATTGCCGGACTGACCACCATCGATCACGGCCGCATCGTGCTGCACGGCCGCGACGTGTCGAGCGTCCCGGCAAAAGACCGGCAGGTCGGCTTCGTCTTCCAGAACTACGCGCTGTTCCGGCACATGACGATCGCCGACAACATCGAATTCGCATTGCGGGCGCGGCGCGTACGGGTTAATGAGCGACGCCGCCGTCGCGCGGAGCTGCTGGCACTCGTGGCACTCGAAGGCATGGACAATCGCCTGCCGGCGGAGCTGTCCGGCGGTCAGCAGCAACGGGTTGCGGTCGCGCGCGCGCTTGCGCACGAGCCGCGGGTCCTGCTGCTGGACGAGCCGTTCGGCGCTCTCGATGCCCGGATTCGCGACGAGCTGCGGCGCGCCATTCGCGAGATCCAGCGTGCCGTCGGCATCACGACCATCCTCGTGACCCACGACCAGGAAGAGGCGTTCACGATGGCCGACCGTCTCGGCGTTATGGACCGCGGGCGGCTGCAGGAAGTTGGTGAGCCGCGAGCTCTCTACACGGTGCCGAGGACCCGGTTCGTGGCGACGTTTCTCGGCGCCGCCAACCTGTTGCTCGGCCATGATGACGGTGGCGGAGTGCGGATCGGCGATTCCGTGTTTCGCCCGAACCGGCGCTCCAGTCCCGCCACCGTCAACGGCACGGAGGCAACGATTGTCATCCGGCCGGAGGACATTGCGATAGCACACGAGGATGAGTCAGCGTATCCGCATCCAATCGGTACCGCGGCGGTGACCGAGCTCGAGTTCGTCGGCTCATCGGAACGAATTCGTCTGAAGGTTACGTCGAGCGACCACCTGCAGAGTGCGCTGTCACCGGATGCAGGCGCCTTCACGATCGAAGCGTCGCGCAACGCCCACGATTCGGAGACGTTCCCGCTGGTCAGCGGACAGCCGGTGGCATTCGGCGCGAAACGCATCCACGTCCTCTCGACCCGCATCAGCACGATGCGGCTGATCGCCGGCACTGAAGCGGCCGGAAAGCAGCTCCGTGAATCCGTCCTGGTGCGCGATCTCGCGGACCGCATGCACATCGTTCCGTCCGTACGCGTTACGGGAGCTGACGGCAAGGACCCGCTGTTGAGCGGGCTGGCCGTCGTCGCTTTGGAAGACGGCCAGGGACTCGCGGGTGCGGTGCGCGTGTTACAGGCAGGAGCGTGCCAGGTCCTCGCTATCGGCAACGGCGAACGTCCGGTCGAGCGGCTGTTGATCTACACCCAGCCTTCACGCCCGGCGCGAGACGGCGCCTTGAGCGCGGCCGGCAGCCTGCTGCGCCACATGAACATCGACGCCACCCTGCTGGTGCGCGCCGACGAACGGTTCATGTACGGCAGGCGTTACCGTTATCTGCTGGACATCCGCGAGAGTGCTTTGCGCGTGCACGGCGTCGATGTCCGCACCGAATCCTTCCGCGGCAACATCGTCCACGAGCTGGCTTTGCGGCTGCGATCTTCCGCAACAACCCTGCTGCTGGTCGGTGTCACGTCGACCGCGAGCGGCAGGGTGCTCATCGACGGGCTCGGCAAGCTGGTGTCGCGGGAAGCCTGCGCGGCGATCCTGCTGACCTCGGCGCGCGGCGAACCGGAGCAACGGCCGGTCTGGCCGGAGTTCCGGCGGTACGCGGTAGCGCGCGGTGCGGTCGCCCGTAAGACGAGCTCCTGCAAGGCACGGTTTGCCGCCGACAGAAACCCTGCAGGAGCCCGTCTCCCGGGCGGCTGAACGGTCCAGCCGAAGCCATGGCCACGCGAGCGACATGGTTGCAGCCGAGCGTTCTGCCGGGCTTCGGACTGACGATCGGCATCGCCGGCACATTCCTCGGGCTGGTCGTGCTGATCCCCATAGCGGCGCTCGTCTTCAAGGCAGGCAGCCTGCCGCTGCCCGAGCTCTGGCGGATTGCCACCGAACCGCGCGCGCTGGCCAGTTATCGCTTGAGCTTCGGCGCCTCGCTACTCGCGGCTGTCCTGAACGCGATCTTCGGCCTGGTGATTGCGTGGTCGCTGGTCCGGTACCGGTTTCCCGGCCGGCGGCTCGTCGACGCCATCATCGACCTGCCGTTCGCATTGCCCACCGCGGTGTCCGGCATTGCGCTCGCGACCGTGTTCGGGCCGAAGGGCTGGATCGGCCAATGGCTCGGCTCGTTCGGTATCCAGGTCGCGTATACCTGGGCCGGCGTGGTGGTGGCGCTGACGCTCGTCGGGCTGCCTTTCGTCGTCCGCTCCGTCCAGCCGGCGCTGGAAGAGGTCGAGGCCAGCCTGGAGGAGGCCGCCGAATCGCTGGGGGCCGGCCGCTGGACGATCTTTCGCAGGGTTATAATGCCGGCGATCGCGCCTGCGCTTGCGACCGGGTTTACGCTGGCGCTCGCCAGGGCCATCGGTGAATACGGTTCGGTTATCTTCATTGCCGGGAACATTCCCCTCGAAACCGAGATCACGCCGCTCCTGATCGTCATCAAGCTGGAGCAGTTCGATTATCTCGGCGCCGCCGCACTCGGGTTCGTCATGTTATGCGTGTCGTTCCTCATGCTGCTTACGATCAATGCCTTGAACGGCTGGCGAGTCCGGCGTCACGCGGGGCGGCGTTGATGAGAGTGGCGGCCCGGGCGGCGCTGATCGGCGTCTCGCTCAGTTTTCTGACCTTGATACTGATCGTCCCGGTTGCATCGGTTCTCGCCTACGCCTTCTCGAGGGGCCTGGACGTGTACACGGCGGCGTTGCTGGCGCCGGATACGATCGCTGCGATCAAGCTGACGTTGATCACGGCCGCTATCGTCGTGCCGCTCAACACCGCCTTCGGCGTCGCCGCCGCCTGGGCCATCGCCAAGTTCGAATTTCGGGGCAAGCAGCTCCTGCTGACGCTGATCGACCTGCCGTTCTCGGTGTCACCGGTGATTGCGGGCCTCCTGTTTATTCTGCTGTTCGGCGCGCACGGCTGGTTCGGCCCGTGGCTGGACGCTCATGGCATCTCGATCGTGTTCGCATTTCCCGGAATCGTGCTCGCGACGATGCTGGTGACGTTCCCCTACGTGGCACGCGAACTGATTCCCGTGATGCAGATGCAGGGCCGTGAGGCGGAAGAGGCCGCGGTGAGTCTCGGGGCCGGTGGCTGGACGACGTTCTTCCGGGTCACTTTGCCCAGTGTGCGCTGGGCCCTGCTGTACGGCGTCATTCTCTGCAATGCCCGCGCGATGGGCGAATTCGGGGCGGTGGCGGTCGTCTCCGGCCACATCCGCGGACAGACGACGACCATGCCGCTGCAGGTCGAGATTCTCTACAACGAATACGATCTTGTCGGAGCGTTTGCCGTCGCCTCGCTGCTGATGTTGCTGGCGGTACTGACGCTCCTGCTCAAGGTTGCGTTAGAGGGCCTGGGATCCCGGCGGCGAGTGCCGGACGGAGCAGCCTGAGCACTATGAAGGTACACAAGCCCGGGCTCGCTGGCTGGCTGGCGATCGCGACGGCGTTGCTCGTCACGATGGCGGTGGCAGCCGTATCGATTGTCGGCCTGCGGCTGCTACGAGACCTTGCCGAGGCCGAGGGCCTCGCGCGTGTCGAACTGGCGATATCGGCGGCCCGCGAGACGCTGCGACAGAGCACCGACGATCTCCTGACTGCCGCACAGGTGCTCGGGGACCGGCCGACTTTGCGGCGCCTGCTGGAGCGCGGCAACGGCGAGGCGCTGTCGCCGTACTTGACGCGCTATTGCGAGGGCGCGGCGCTGGACGCCTGCGCGGTGGTCCGGAACGGGGAGCTCGTCGCCGGGACGGGGCTCGACGTCGGCTGGGTGCCGCTGCTCGCCTCCGCGGGCGAGCAGGGCGATCAGTTCCTGGTCACCGGCGCGGCTCCGGGTGTCACCGTCGGAGGCGCGCAGTCGCAGGTGACGGGCCACGAGGATGTGGCGGTGCTCGCCGTCCGCAGGCTGGACGAGCGGTTTGCCGAGCGGTTGAGCGAGCGCGCCGGCGTCGAGATACGGATCGTCGATTACGCTTCGTACACCGCGGACGCCGGCGCGCTCACCGTCCTGAACTCCGACGCGCTCGCCCGGGGCGAGCCCGTCACCGCGCACGTCGAGGCCATCGATGCCTACGCGGCCAGCGTGCCGGTCGCCGCGTCCACGGGCGAAACGGTCGCGCTGCTGCAGGCCGTGCTGCCGGCCACCAGCATCCTGCAGCCGGTGGAAAAGATCGGCCGCCGGATGCTGCTGATTGCGATCGTCATTGCCTTCCTGGCGACGACCAGCGGTATCCTCATCGGCAGGCACTGGATCGGCGGCGTGCAGCGCCTGACGGCAGCGGCGCGGCGGCTCGGTTCCGGCGATCTTTCGGCCTCCATTCCGTCGGCCGGCGGCAAGGAACTGAGCGTGCTCGCAAACACCATGGAGGAAATGCGCCGGAACCTCGTCGAGCTGACGGGCGAGTTGCGCCGCCGCGAGGCCGAAGCGCAGGCAGTCCTGGGCGGCATCGTGGAAGGAGTGTACGCCGTGGACGAAGCGCGCCGCGTCCGCTTCCTGAACAGCCAGGCGGAACGCCTCCTTGGAACATCGTCGGCACAGGCGGTGGGCCGGTTCTGCGGCGATTTGCTGAAGCCGGCGCGGGACGCGAACGGGCGCCGTCCTTGCGACCACGCCTGCCCCATCCTCGAAGCAAGGCGCAACGGCGCGGCTGAGGCCGTGGAGCAGGTCGAACCGATTCCGGGACGGCATCGCCGCGTGGTGATCGCGAGCGCCGGTGCCACGCCGCGCGACGGCCTCCAGGTGCAGGTGCTGCGCGACGAAACGGAGCTGGAGGCGGTTCGCCGCACGCGGGATACCGTGCTCGCCAACATCTCGCACGAATTCCGCACGCCGCTGGCGGCGCAACTTGCGTCGATCGAGCTGTTGCGGGAGGGGCTCGGTACGATGACCCCGGACGCTCAACGCCAGCTCGTGTTTTCGCTGGAGCGCGGCGCACAGCGGCTGACCTGGTTGATCGACAACCTGCTCGAGAGCGTGCGTATCGAATCCGGGCAACTCGCTATTCGCCGCCAGGACGTCGGGTTCGGCGACGTGGTCGAGGCCGCGACGGAGCTGATCGGACCGCTCCTGCACCAGCGGGGGCAGAAACTCGAGGTGCGTGTGCAGCCGGGGCTGCCGTTACTCCGGGGCGACGAGCAGCGCCTCGTCCAGGTCGTCGTCAACCTGTTGACCAACGCCAGCAAGTTCGCGCCCCCGGACAGCGCGATCCGCATCGAAGCGCAAGTAACCGACGCCAGCGGGATCGAGTTCTGGATCGACGACGAGGGACCGGGGCTGAAGGACGCGGACGCCAGCGCCGTGTTCGAGCAATTCACGCGGTCCGGCGGGGAAGACCCGGAGGAGAGCGGGCTGGGCCTCGGCCTGTACATCGTTCGCTCGATTGTCGAACGGCACGGCGGCCGGGTCTCCCTCGGACGCGGCCCCGCAGCCGGCACCCGCGCTCGGGTGGAACTACCCCTGGATGGACGCCCATGAAAATACTGCTGGTGGACGACGATCTCGACCTGCTCGCGGTCACGGGCTTCGCCCTGCGCCAGGCCGGTTTCCTGGTCGTGCCGGCGAACAACGGCCTCGAGGCGCTGGACGCCTACGAGGCGGAACAGCCGGATCTCGCCGTGCTCGACATCAACATGCCGAAAATGAACGGCTTCGAGCTCGCGCAGAGGCTGCGCGAACGCAGCGACATTCCCGTGATGATGCTGACGGTGCGCCACGAAGACCAGGACGTCGTGAGGGCACTGGAACTGGGGGCCGACGATTACCTGGCGAAGCCGTTCAGCCCGAAGGTCCTCGTGGCGCGCATACGCGCATTGCTGCGCCGGGTCGGGATCGAAGGGGAGGTCGCCGCGAGTTTCGGTAAGCTGACCCTGCATGCGGAGGAGCTGACGCTCGGCGGTCTGCCGCAGGGGCCGATCAGCCTGACGCGCCTCGAAGCGCGGTTCCTCCAATTGCTGATCGCCAACGGCGGCCGCACCGTGCCGACCGAGCGCATCCTGACCTACGTCTGGGGCAATCGGGCGGGCGGCAACCGGCAGCTCCTGAAACAGCTCGTGCACCGGCTGCGGCAGAAGGTCGAAGCGGACCCGAAGAACCCCTGCATTCTTCGTACAGTGCCAAATGCGGGTTACCTGCTCGATGCGGCTGACCGGTAGGAGCTCGGCCCACGGGCGAAGCCGCGCTGGACGATGATCGCCCGTGGCAATTTTTTGTAAGCTTTCAACGCGGTGGAAAATATTGCCGTCTGGGCGCCATGCACTGTCGCCGTTCGGCAACACTTGAATGGCATAACGGCGCACCCATATTGATGCCGATCCGGCGCGGCGAGCATGCGTTTTTCATTGCAACGACTCACCCGGTGCGCGGTCGAAGCGAAAAGGAGAAATACGCTGGCGTTAGCGTCCCTTTTGAGCCCGATGGCATAAAGGTTGCAGCACTACGGAAATGAAACCGAATTGACTTGCCGTTGGAAGGTTGTCGTCACGACATTCCTATCCCCCGCCTTTCAACGGTTGCTTGGAGCCCGGCCTATGACCGGGCTCTTTTTTTGTGCAGACGAAAGATTGCAAAAAGGTGCCCCGAGGAAGGCAGGTTCGAAAACCGGCGCGCGGCCGTTTTACAACGTCGCCAGGTCGACATTCGCGAGCTGCCTGCCGTAGTGGGAACGGGTCAGCACCTTCCGTTCGAGATCGGCAATGACGGCGTCCGCGAAATCCAGCCCGGTGAGCCGTTCCACGACGCCGATGCCGCCCGGGCTGAACACGTTTATCTCCATCAACTTGTCGCCGACGATGTCGAGCCCCACGAAATACATGCCGTCTTTCACCAGCTTCGGGCGGACCATGTCGACCAGCCGTAATGCGCGCTCGTCCGGCTCCGCGGGTTCCACGTTGCCGCCGGCCTTGACGTTGCTGCGCGCGTCGCCCTTCTTGTTGACCCGGCGAAACGCGGCGTACTTCCCGTCGACCTCCAGGGCGCGCCCGTTCATCACCAGCAGGCGCATGTCACCTTCGCTGGCCGCCGGCAGGTATTCCTGCACGATCGCATAGCCGTCGCGGAACACCGCTTCGATCATCTGGTTGATGTTGGCTTCGTCGCCGGGACGGATCAGGAATACATTGTGGCCGCCGGATCCTTGCAAGGGTTTCAGGACGGCCTTACCGTCGTGCTGATCGATGAACTGGCGAATACTTTTTGCATCGCGCGCGATGCAGGTCGCCGGCCGGACCTGCTCGGGGAAATGCTGGAAGTAGGTCTTGTTGATGGCGTGCGCCAGGTGCACGGGGTCGTTCAGCACCATCACGCCGCGCTCGATCGCGAGCAGGCCGAACAGGATGCCGGCCGCCTGCGCCCACGGGCGGCCGGAGGCGTCGTCGGCCGGGTCGTTGCGCAGCATCAGGACGTCCAGCTCGTCGACCGCGATACGCCCGGGCTGCGCGTCCTCGCGCTGCAATTCCTCCAGGAATTCACCGTTCGACTTGTATTTCTTCTTGCGCGGCGTCGCTGCCATGGCGTGCACCGAGCCGTCCGGCTCGTAGACGAAATCGCCCACGCCGATCAGCCAGACGTCATGACCCAGGTTGCGCGCGGCCGTGGCAAGGCGAACGGTCGAGTAGGCGGCCACCTCGGTCTTGATGTCGTTGATCGCGAATCCGAGCTTCATGCCACCAGCCTCTGGTACAGGTGATCGAGTGGTATCTCACCGCAGTCGGCCAGCCGCTGCTGCGCGCTAGCGTCGTGCAGGTACGACGGCAACAGTCTCGGCGCAACGAGGTGGCCCTCCTGGCGCAGCTTGCGCAACGCGGGCAGCTCGGAAAGCGAAAACTTGCCGATGAACAGGTGCCCGAAGTCGTGCCCCTCGCGGAGATACTCGATCAGGTCCCGCAGGCCTCTCAGGTACACGACGTCCTTGGTCAGCCCGCCGCCGCGAAAGGCGCGCGCCGTAATCACGAAAGCCGAACGCCCGCCGAAGCCATGTTGCGAGCGGAGTGCATCGAACACGTCGGGAAAGCTCGCGCCGTCGGTCAGCAGCCGCACGGCGACGACGCGCGCGGCGAGGGTCCGCAATCGCCGTGGCGACAGGTTGCCCGCGAGGTACTCGGCCAGCACGCCCAGGCCTTCCTGCAGCTCGTCGTAATGGGCAAGTCCGAACTGCAACTGCCGGAGCGGTTGATGCCCGCCGTTGTGGAAGGTCAGGATGTGCGTGCCCACCTCGTGGTGCAAAAGGGCATCGAGCCGGTCGCGCGGCAGGCGCAGGTCTTCGGTGATGAGCAGCTTGCCTTTCGATACCATCAGGCCGGCGGTGATGTCGTCCGAGATCTCGACCTCCGCCGAAAAATCCGGGCACAGGTTGCGGTAATGCCGGAACTGGGCTTCCGCCGCGGCCACGATCTGGCGGGTATCCACGCGGTCCCTCCGGTTCGCGCCATCCGGAACGACGACCTCGAGAATGTGCAGCGCCTCGGCATGCAGGTCGGGCGCCGCCACGCCGAACAGGTCGATGCTCACTTGCATGAAGCCGCTGGTGCCGCGAAGCTCCATCAGCTCGAGGTGCCGGTCGAGCTCGTGCTGCTTCTCCGCCAGGAGTGCCTTGAAGACCGGGTGCTCTATTTCGCGGATCGGCAGCGCCAGCAGCCGTTCCCGCGTCGCGGCCGTATCGATGCCCGGCTCGGGGTAGCGGAAGCGGGGCGCGGTTCGGCAGCCGCCGGCGCGGAACTCCTCCCATAGCGTCTCCGTGCCCAGGGGAGAAACGGCCTTCAGCCAGTCGAACGAGCGGCTGGTTGCCGCCATTTCATCGTCGACGTAGCGAGCCGTGGCCGGCAGCGGCTCCGGCGCCGTGTGCGCGGCGTCGTTCACCGGATCCGCGCCAGTTCCGGGCGGACCGCATTCGTGGCGTTCTCCAGCGCGACCCGGAGCTGCTCCAGGGCGGCAATATCCGCCGTGCCGCGCCACTCGTCCATGAAAAACTTCTTGAGCTCGAGCGAGAGGACGCAGACCTGTTCCGGATAATGCCCGTGCAGCCACTCCGGGAAATGGCGGCCCTTGAATTTCACGTTTTCCCGGACGTCGAGCGGACGGCCGTCGAACGCCTGGTTGCGGAGCGCGGCCGTGAAGCACTCGATCAGCCGTGCCCAGCGTTCGCGTTTCATCGTGCCCGTGCCGATGTTGATCTCCGGATTGCCGACGAGGCTCTCCGCCGGTTCGTCCGGCCCGGCCCGGCGGTGGTTGTAGCTGTGCAGGTCGAGCACCAGCACGCCGTGCCACTGGGCGGTGAGCGCGTCGACGAATCGGCGCAGTTCACGATAGAAGCGGTCGTACTCCGCGAGCGAACGTTCGACGACGTGTTCCGGCGGGGATCGGCGCCAGATCGTCAATCCCCAGTTTTCGCCGTCGTTCGCGGCGATCGCCGTTTCCCGCGGCCGGTTGAGGTCCACTTCAAAGCGCGAGCGGAAAACCTGGATGAAGCTGTCGCCGACGGACGTCCACAACCCGGTGAGCGGATCTTCCTCGCGCAGGCGGTCGGCGTCCGACAACGCCAGCCACTCCGCGACGTCGGGCCGGACGTCGTGGCCGCTGTGGATCGCTGCCGCCACGACCGGACCGTCGCCGCGATCGAACTTCCACGGCCGGGTGGAGGCGGTGTCGCAGGCGGCTGCCGGGGGCTCGTTGCGGATGGGTGTCGCCAATAGAAGTCGTCGCTCAATAGATCAGTCGCCTTTAAACGTTTTGCAAAATGCATGCCACCGATCCTGTAGGAGCCCGTCTCACGGGCGACCGGACGCCGATCGAGCGCAGCCAAACCAGCCGCCGTGTCGCCCGTGGGACGGGCTCCTACGCGGCGACAGACGCCGCTCCACCGCCGAGCTGTGATAGCCTTTCCGGCTTTCGACATCGCGCGAGACCTACAGTGAACTACCTGAAACTGCTCATCTGCGGATCCCTGTGCTCCTTTGCCCTGGCGGCTTGCGGGGGCGGGGAAGCCCCTTCGGAGCCGGCGACGTCCGATCCGGCCGCTTCCAGCCAGGACCATGCCGAAGCCGCGACCGTCGAGGTCGAGGGCAATCCGGCGGCCGAAAAGGCGGCGACGGAAATCACCGCCGACTACATGCGCCGGCACATAATCGAGCTGTCGTCCGACAAGTACGGCGGTCGTGGCCCGGGCAGCGAAGGCGACAGGATGGCCCGCGCGTACCTCGTCGAGGAGCTGCAACGGCTGGGCCTGCAACCGGGAGCAGCGGAGGGCGACTGGCAACAGGAGTTCACGCTCGTCGGCGTTACGGCGGATCAGCCGGCTCAATGGACGTTCAAGAACGGCGCGGACGAGCTGGTGCTCGAGCAATGGGACCAGTTCATCGCCGCCAGCGGTGTGCAGTCCGGGCGGGCCGGGATCGAGAACGCGGAAGTCGTGTTCGTCGGCTACGGCATCCAGGCGCCGGAGTACGACTGGGACGATTACGCCGGCGTCGACGTGACCGGCAAGGTCGTCCTGATCATGAACAACGACCCGTCCTGGGATCCGGACCTCTTCGGCGGCGAGACCCGGCTCTGGTACGGCCGCTGGGATTACAAGTACCTGACCGCGGCGAAGAATGGTGCGGTGGGTGCGATCATCATCCACACGACGCCGTCCGCGGGCTATCCGTTCCAGGTGGTGCAGACGTCCTGGTCGGGCCAGCAGTTCGAGCTGCCCGCGGGCGATGAGCCGCGCACCCAGGTGAAAGCCTGGGTGACGGAAGACGCGGCGCGCAAGCTGGCGCAGCTCGGTGGCTACAATCTCGACGAGCTGCGCGCCGCAGCCGACAATCGCGATTTCCAGGCGGTGCCGCTCGGCGTGACGACGTCGATGGCCATGGACGTGGCGCTCAATCGCACCGAGACCGCCAATGTGCTCGGGCTCATTCCGGGCAGCGATCCGGAGCTGGCGGACGAGGCCGTCATCTACACGGCGCATCACGATCACCTCGGGATCGGTACCAAGGACGAGACCGGCGACGGCATCTACAACGGTGCAATGGACAACGCGTCCGGCGTGGCCCAGGTGCTGGCGATCGCGAAAGCCATCCGGGCACTGCCGGAAGCACCGCGGCGTTCCGTGCTCGTGGCGTTTGTCGGCGCGGAAGAGCAGGGCCTGCTCGGCTCCAAATACTACGCTGAGCACCCGACGTTTCCGCCCGGGAAGATCGCGGCCAACATCAATTACGACGGCGGCAACATCTGGGGCGAGACGCATGACGTGACCTTCATCGGCCTCGGCAAGTCGACCATCGACCGGATCGTGGAGGCCATCGCCGACGAGCAGGGCCGCGTCGTGAAGCCGGACCAGTTCCCCGATCGTGGTTACTTCTACCGCTCCGACCAGTTCAGCTTTGCGAAGATCGGCGTGCCGGCGATGTACCTCGACACCGGCACCGACTTCGTCGATCGCCCGGAAGGCTGGGGCGAGAAGCAAGTCAATCAGTACACGAACGTCAATTACCACCAGCCGAGCGACGAGTACTCCGATAGCTGGAACTTCGAGGGCATGATCTCGGATGCGCTGCTCGGCTATTGGACGGGGCTCGCCATTGCCAACGCCGACGAGATGCCGCACTGGAACCCGGGGGACGAATTCGAAGCCGTTCGCCTGGAAGCGCTGGAAGCGGTAGAGGAAAGCACCGCCGGCAAATCCATCGGCCACGCGGAATAGCGCTTTGCAGGAGCCCGTCTCACGGGCGACAGCGGCGGTGAGGCCGTGTCGCCCGTGGGACGGGCTCCTACACGCGCCGCTGCCAGCGCGCCAGCCAGTAGAGCACCAGCCCCACCAGCAGCAGGATGCCCGTTACCTGCCACGAATACAGCGTCGAGTGTGCCGCGATCCAGACGCTCAGGACCAACGCGACCAGGGGAATGAGGTAGCCGCCTTTGAGGCGGTAAGCGCGCTCGCGCGCCTGCGCGTCGGCTTTGTTGCGGATGACCGGCAGGGCGAGGATGCAGAGCACGTAAACGATCAGCCGCGTCAGCGAGCTCGCCGCCGCAAGCCACAGGAACGAGCCCGAGAGGGCGAATCCTGTCGAGAGCACGCCGAGGAACAGGATGGAATTACCGGGCGTGCGAAAGCGCGCGTGCACGCGGCCGAACCAGCCGGGCAGCAGGCGCCGTTCGGCCAGCGCGAACGTGAGGCGCGGCACCGTCAGCATGTTGCTCGCGAGATTGCCGCCGATCGAGAAGACGGCCGTTGCGGTGATGACCACGGCACCGGCCGGCCCTGCCAGCTCCCGGCCGAGATCGACCAGGGTCAGCTCGCCGCTGCCGCTTCCCGGCAGAACGGCGATATAGACGAGCACGATCAGGAAATACAGAAGGCCGGTCGCGGCGACGGTCGTGACCAGCGCCCGCGGCAGGTCGCGCCGGGGCCGGCTCGATTCACCGGCGATGATCGTGGCCGCTTCGAAGCCGACAAACGCGTAGATCAGGAGCTGCGTCGTTTCGCCGAGGTCCGCGATCCTCGGTAGATCGGCGGGAAAAAGCACGTCTCCGCTGACATACGGCAGGCCGAGCAGCACCAGCAGCAACAGTGGCGTGAGCTTCAGGAACGTGAGCACGCCGACCATACGCACGCCGTCCCGCACGCCCACGTAGTTCGCGAACGTCAGCGCCGCGCCGACGATCAGGATGGCGGCGGCGCGGCCCGGGCCGCCGGCAAGATCCGGCCAGGCGCTGCCGAGGTAAGTCACCAGCACCGTGGTGTTCGCGGCAAACGCCGTCATGCGGCTGACGAAATAGATCCAGCCCGTGCTGAAGCCCGTGAGCGGCCCGAAGGCTTCCGTGGTGTAGAGGACCGGGCCGCCGGTGTCGCGAAAATAGCTCGCGAGCTCGGAGTAGGTCAGGACGATGGTGATGACGAGCAGTCCGCAAACCAGGAACAACCAGGGACTGAGAACGCCGGCGCGTCCGGCGATCTCGGCCGGCAGCGCGAAAATGCCGGCCCCGATGACGGAGTTCAGGACGATCAGCGCCGCGCCGACCAGCCCGATGCCGCGAATGAGCCCCTCGCGGCCGATGATTTTTTCCTGCATCGCGCTCCCCCTGCTTCGCGAGTAAAGCACATCCGGGGGTTCACGTGTAGGAGCCCGTCTCACGGGCGACCGGATGTCAGGCGCCTCCGCCGCTCGTACGACGCGCTCCAACCTCGCGCGGCAACAGCCGCGATCCACGTTACGAAACCGCGCGTGACGGATGCAACCGGACCGACCATAATGCCGGATCGCTCGCTCGCGGCAGCACAACAATGATTACACGCCTGTTGATACCGCTCGTAACGACCCTCGCCTTACTCACTGCGTGCACGGAAAAAGCGCCTGTAGCCCCCATGCCGGAAAAGAAGCCTCACAAACTGGAAATACACGGCGACGTTCGCATCGACGATTACTACTGGCTGAACGAACGCGACAACCCCGAGGTCATCGCCTATCTCGAAGCGGAGAACGCCTACGCCGATGCGGTGATGGCGCCGCTCCAGGGACTGCAGGACACGCTGCACGAGGAGTTGAAATCCCGCATCAAGCCGGTCGACGTTTCCGTGCCGTACCGCGACGGCGATTACTGGTACTACTACCGTTACGAGCCGGGGCAGGATTACCCGATCTACTGCCGCAAGAAGGGACTGGACGCGCCCGAGGAAATCCTGCTCGACGTCAACGTCGGTGCCAACGGTCACGAGTACTACGCCGTGCGCGGCTTCGGCGTCAGCCCCGATCACAGCAAGGCGGTCTACGGCGTTGATACGGAGGGGCGGCGGTTTTACACGCTGTACTTCCTGGATCTCGAATCCGGGGAGCTCTTGCCGGACCGGATCGAGAACGTAACGGCGAACACGGAATGGGCGAACGACAGCCGGACTCTTTTGTATACCCGGCAGGATCCGGACACCTTGCGCAGCTATCAGGTCTACCGGCACGCCCTCGGTTCGGCGGACGATGCGCTGGTGTACCAGGAAAACGACGAAGCGAACTCGCTCTGGGTCGAAAAGTCGCTGTCGGGCAAATACCTGTACCTGACCAGTGCCGAGACCGTGTCGACCGAAGTCCGTTACCTGCCGGCCGACGCGCCGGAACAGGAACCGAAGCTGTTCCTGCCCCGCTCCGGTGAACACGAGTACTACGTGACGGACGGCGGCGACCGGTTCTACATCCTGACCAACGACCATGCCCTGAACTTCCGGGTCATGGAAGCGCCGCTCGACGATACGTCGCGGGAGAGCTGGGAAGTGGTCGTGCCGCACCGCGAAGGCGTGCTCGTTGAAGGCTTCGACGTGCTGAAGGGCCATCTCGTGATCAGCACGATGCAGGACGGGCTGACGCAGCTCGAAGTGCTGGACCGCGCCTCCGGCGAGCTCTACCCGATCGAGTTCGAGGAGCCGGTGTACACCGCCTACACCGACGACAACTACGTGTATGACACGAGCACGATTCGCTACGTCTACGAATCCATGACCACGCCGGAATCGACCTACGATTTCGACCTCGTGAAGCGGCGGCACGAGCTCGTGCACGAAGAGGAAATACCCGGCGGCTTCGATCGGGCCAATTACCGCACCGAGCGCGTCTATGCCACCGCGCGCGACGGCACGTCCATACCCGTTTCCATGGTGTACCGGAAAGGCATGCAGAAGAACGGGCAGAATCCGCTCCTGCAATACGGCTACGGCTCTTACGGTGCCACGATTGACCCTGATTTCGATCCGGACCTGCTCAGCTTACTTGACCGAGGCTTCATTTTCGCGATTGCGCACATCCGCGGCGGCTCGCTCATGGGCCGTGACTGGTATTACGCGGGCCGGCAGCTCAACAAGATGAATACGTTCACGGACTTCATCGACACCAGCCGCTTCCTCATCGAAGAGGGCTATACCTCGGCGGAGCACCTGTATGCCCAGGGCGGCAGCGCCGGCGGGTTGCTGATGGGCGCCGTGATCAATATCGCGCCGCAGCTCTATCACGGCGTGACCGCGCGCGTGCCGTTCGTCGACGTGGTGACGACCATGCTCGACACCAGCATTCCGCTGACGACGTTCGAATTCGATGAATGGGGAAACCCGCGGGACAAGCAGTTCTATGCCTACATGCTGACGTACTCGCCCTACGACAACGTGATGGCGCAGGACTATCCGAACCTGCTGGTCACGACCTCGCTGAACGATTCGCAGGTGCAGTACTGGGAGCCGGCGAAATGGGTCGCGAAGCTGCGCGAGTACAAGACGGATGACAACCTGCTGCTGCTGAAAACCAACATGCAGGCCGGTCACGGCGGGAAAACGGGGCGCTTCCAGAGCCTGGAGGACACCGTCCTCAACTATTCCTTCTTTCTCTATCTGGAGGGCATCCTGGAGTAGGAGCCCGTCTCACGGGCGACACGGTCGTCGACGATGGTCGCCCGTGGGACGGGCTCCTACAAGGATAGCCGCGCCCCTATCTCGTATCCGGGCGCAGGATGAGCACGTCGCAGGGCAGGTGGTCCAGCACGCGCTCGGCCGTGCGGCCGATGGCACCGCCGGAACCCCGGCCGCGGGCTACTGCGCCCATCACCACCAGGTCCGCATTCCACTCTCTCGCCAGGTACGGCAGCAAGTCGCGCGGGCTGCCGGGAAGCTGGTGCGTGCGATCCGGTGCGATCCCGTGTTCCGCGGCCAGCGCGTCCAGCCGCGCCCGGTGTTCTTTTTCCATCTTCCGGCTGATTTCGTCGACCGGCAGGCGGACCGGTTTGAAATTCAGCCTGGCCGCGGCAGCGACGCCGCGCATCGGCTGGTAAGCATGCAGGAGTTGCAGTTCGCCGCCGGCCTGCGCCGCAATGGCTTTTCCGTGCTCGATGATCACACCGTCCAGCCGGGCCTGTTCGTCCTCGCTGTGCATCGGGTCGACGGCGGCGATAATGACGGGTTTTTCAGCGATCGGCCGCGGCTTGACCAGCCATAGCGGGAACGGGCAGTTCCGGATCAACTGCCAGTCGGTATCGAGCAGGAACGCGCGTTCGGCGTCGCTGTGGTATTGCGTCGCCTTGACGACGTAGCGCGGCTTCCGGTCGAGCGCAACGTGCACGATGCCGTCGGCGATCGGGCGCATGTCCAGGATGCCGCTCGCCACGCCGACGCCGCGGTCCCGCGCGGATTGCGCCAGCTCCTCGAGCATTGCTTCCTGTGCGGCACGGATCTGTTCCGCGATGTCCCGCGCCTCGTTCGACACGAAGATCATATCGCCGAGCGGACCGACGTCCGCGTCGCAGAGCAGGAGCTCCAGCGTCGAGCCGGTCAGGTTCGCGAGCCACGCGCTCCGGTCGACGACCTCACGCGGACTGATGTCGGGTTCTACAATAGCCAGTACGGCGGTTGAGTCGGCCATGTCCTCATACTGCAGCGGCCCGATGGCGCCGTCAAATGGGCCGAAAAAAAGCGATAATGGCCGCCACCGGAACGGCCACGACAAGAACATGCGCAAAACGATCGCGATCGCCGGCAACATGGGCAGCGGCAAGTCCACGCTGGTTGAATTCCTGAGCCGGACCTACTCCGTTTCGCCGTTTTACGAGCCGAACGACCTGAACCCCTACCTGCCGGATTTTTACAAGGACATGAAGCGCTGGGCGTTTCATTCGCAGGTGTACTTCCTGGGTAACAAGTTCCGGCTGCACCAGGAGCTCGACCGGACCCCGGGCGTTTCCCTGCTCGACCGGACGATCTTCGAGGATGCGGAAATCTTCGCCCGGGCGTTGCACGAGATGCGGCGCATGGACAAGCGCGACTGGGAGACCTACCGGGACTTATACCGGGCGATCCTGGAGGCGATCGAGCCGCCGGACCTGATGATCTACCTGCGCTGTTCCATGCGCACGCTGCGGAGGCGTATCCGCCTGCGCGGCCGCGCAATGGAACAGGACGTACCGCTGTCATACCTGAAACGCCTCGAGGCGCTCTACGAACAGTGGATCGCCTCGTACCGGATGAGCGACGTCCTCGTCCTCGAGACCGACAAGCTGGACTACGTCAGCGACCTCGTGCACCGGCTCGACGTCATGCAGCGCATCGAGGCCGTGCTGCCGCCGGAGCTCGGCCGGCCATCCTGCCCGTAGGAGCCCGTCCCACGGGCGACACAGCGGCGGGGTCCGCTCGCCCGTGAGACTCGTGCCTGTAGGAGCCCGTCTCACGGGCGACACAGCGGCGGGGTCCGGTCGCCCGTGAGACTCGTGCCTGTAGGAGCCCGTCTCACGGGCGACACAGCGGCGGGGTCCGCTCGCCCGTGAGACTCGTGCCTGTAGGAGCCCGTCTCACGGGCGACACAGCGGCCGGGTCCGGTCGCCCGTGAGACGGGCTCCTACAGCAGCCGGGCGGTGGTCCTAGTTGCCGAACGGCTCCACGTAGGTGGAGGGCACCGGCTGGCCGTCGGCCAGTGCCGGGAAGAAGAGGCTGTTCGCGACGGTGTCGAGGATGGCCTGCTGGCAGCGCGGCGTCGGGTTCAGCCCCCCGCCGTGAGTGAGGCTGAAGCTGCTCTGTTGGCCGTCCGGGCCGACGTGGGCTTTGAGCCAGACGAGGTACGGCGACTTCTCGGGGCATTCGTCCTGCCATTTTTCGTCGCCGACCATGCGTTGCGCCGCCACGTGATCCTGCCCGTACGCGTCGATGTTCTCCTGCACGCCGGGATTGGCGTAGACGTTGATCGTCTGCTCGCTGCCCTTCTTGATGAACTCGACCCGATACTGCAGGTACACCGGTTTCTCGTCGCCGTCCGCGACCGCGGGCTGGGCGCGGGCGTCTTCCGCCGCCTCGACGATGGGCTCGATGAAGAGCTGGTCGGCCGCTTCCTCGGCGAAGCAGCCGTTCATCTCGAGATTACCGTCTTCCTCGACGATGGCGGCGCATCTGATAATGGCCGTCGTGTCGCCTTTCAGTTCCGGGAACTCGATGAGCGAGGCCAGCGAATCCTCGCCGGTGCCGAGGCGGGCCGGCGTACGCTCGGCGAATGCCTCGGCGGAGAGCAGCAGGCACGACAGGAGCGCAATCAATGACAGTCGGTTACGCATGCAATTCCACTCGATTCCCGGAGAGCACGTTGACTTGAGGCAGGTGCAACCCTGAATTAGTTCACTCGGCGCCGGAAGCGGGAACCGCTCCGGACCCGGGAAAGCCCGTTGACGGGCCCACCGGCACGATCCCGCTCGGGTTGATCGTGCGGTGGCTGCCGTAATAATGACCCTTGATGTGCGCAAAGTTGACCGTGTCGGCGATGCCGGGCTGCCGGTAAAGGTCTTCTGCGTACGGCCACAGGTGCGGGTAATCATTGATGCGCCGCACGTTGCATTTGAAATGGCTGTAGTACACCGCATCGAAGCGCACCAGCGTCGTAAACAGCCGCCAGTCCGCTTCGGTGATCGCGCCGCCCGTGAGGTAACGCTGTCCGGCAAGGCGCCGGTCCAGCCAGTCGAGCGTCTCGAACAAAGGTGCGACCGCCTCCTGGTAGGCCTGCTGGGTCGTCGCGAAGCCCGCGCGATAGACGCCGTTGTTCACCGTCTCGTAAATCCGCGCGTTCAGCGCGTCGATCTCCTCGCGCAGGGGCGCCGGGTAGAAGTCCAGCGGCGGCACGCCGCCCAGCCGGTCGAACGCGCTGTTCAGCATGCGCATGATCTCGGCGGATTCGTTGTTGACGATCGTGCCCGTCTCCTTGTCCCACAGCGCGGGCACGGTGACGCGTCCCGAGTAGTCAGGGTCGGCCGCGGTGTAGACCTCGTGCAGGTAGCGTGCCCCGTTTACGGGATCGGGAATCACGCCGTCGCCCGGGGCGAAGGTCCAGCCGTCCTCCAGCATCAGCCAGTGCACGACGGAAACGGAGATGCGGTCCTCGAGGTTCTTCAGCTTGCGGAAGATGAGGGTGCGGTGCGCCCACGGGCAGGCGAGGGAGACGTAAAGATGATAGCGGCCGGGTTCCGCCGCGAAGCCGCCTTTGCCGCTCGGGCCCGCCGCCCCGTCCGGCGTGACCCAATTACGGAAGGCGCTGGCCGAACGCACGAAGCGCCCGCCGGTGGAGTCCGTGTCATACCATTGGTCCCGCCATTCGCCGTCAACGAGCAATCCCATTGTTCAATTCCTGTTACACCGGAAGAGGATTGGACGGCAAATGGGGGGCGAGGTTCGGATCGCCCGCGATGTGGGCTCCGGTATCGCCACAGCCCGCATCGCGGGCGAATGGCCATTACCGCGCCGGATCGAGGTGCAGCACTTTGCCCGTCGTCGCCAGGCTGGTCTGATTGCGGCCGGCGCGCTTGGACTCGTACAGCGCGACGTCGGCACGGCGCAGCCACTGCTCCGGCTTCTCGCCCTTGCCGAGCTCGGCCACACCGAGCGAAATGGTCACGGCACCGCCCGGCGCGAGCTCGTTCGCTTCCACCAAGGTGCGGAGCTGCTCTGCCAGGCGCCGCCCCTGCTCTTTCTTCTGCCCCTCGATGACGACGACGAACTCTTCGCCCCCGATCCGGTACAGGCTGTCCGTGACGCGGATCCGCAGGTCGATGATTTCGGTCAGGCGCACCAGGATCTGGTCGCCCGCGGCGTGCCCGAACTCGTCGTTGATCTCCTTGAAGTTGTCGATATCGAGCAACAGCAACGAAGCGGGCACGTTGGCACGGGTCTGCGCCGCGCAGACGTCGGTCAGCTTTTCGTCGAGCGCGCGCCGGTTCCCCACGCCCGTAAGCGGATCCTTGCGGGCCAGCACCAGGAGCTGGTCGCGCTGGCCGCGGGTCAGGAACGCGAAGGCGTAAGCGAACGCGCTGGTCATGACCAGCGTCGTGAAAATGGTCGTGAGCCGGAGCGGCTCCTCGGTGGGCACGAGCTCGGGCGCGAGGGCGAGTATCGTGAGCGTGGCGATCAGCAGCGCTTCGCCCGGCTTGACGAGATAGAACACGGCGATGAGGGCCGGGTAGGCCCAGAAAACCTGCCGTTCCTCCTGCACGTAAATCGTCGTCAGCACCCCGACCACGCACAGGATCGCGAGGCACACACTGGCAAAGCGCACGCGGCGCGGGCGCAGCACCGACAGGCCCAGGAAGGAAAATCCGGCGATGATGGCCGCATCGACGCCGACCATGGCCCATTCGCCGTTCACCAGCCGAATGACCAGGAACGGCGCCACGCCGAGCACCGCCACTGCGCTCAGCAGGAGCGGCAGGTACATTTCGACGGATAGCCGGGTCTTCATCGGCCGCTTATCGCCCTCTGCCCCGGTCACCGATCATTCGAGGATCCTTTCGAGCACTTTATAATCAGGGTCGGTCCCCTTGAATCTGAAGAATTTTACCGGCTTGTGCAAGGGGTGTCAGGACTGTTCGTCACACTTTTTACCCGGCAAGGGGGCCGGCCGGTGATCCATGAACAGCGAATTGGCTTCGACACGCGTCGAGATCCGCAACCTGCACCGCCGGTACCGCGAGGGCGGCGACCTGCACACCGTGCTCGACGGCCTCGACGCGCGCTTCGCCAGGGGCGAGACGGTGGCCATCCGCGGCCGCAGCGGGTCCGGGAAATCGACCCTGCTCAACCTGATCGGAGGCATCGACGCCCCGGACGAGGGCGAGGTCGAAGTCGACGGCGAGGTCATCACCGCCCTGAGCGAGCGGGACCGTACGCTGTGGCGGCGCCGGCACGTGGGCTTCGTCTACCAGGCCTTCAACCTGGTGCCGACGCTCAATGTGCGCGACAACGTGCGGCTGGTGCTCGAGCTGAACGGCTTCGGCGACCCGGAAGCGAAACAGCGGGTCAACGACGCGCTGGCAGCCGTCGGCCTTGCCGATCGCAGCAAAGCCTGGCCCGAGCTGCTGTCCGGCGGCGAGCAGCAGCGGGTGGCGATCGCCCGTGCGCTGGCGCATCGGCCGTCCCTGGTGCTGGCCGACGAGCCGACCGGTAACCTCGACGACCGCACGACAGAAGAGATCCTCGCCTTGCTCGATTCGCTCGTACGGCACACCGGCGGCACCATGCTGGTGGCCACTCACAGCGCGCGCGTGGCGGCCTTCTGCGACCGGACCGTCGAATTGCGCGACGGCCGGCTCCTTTCCGGCCCCGCTTGATGCCGAAACCGGTACTCTGTCAAGGTGATATTGGTGCATTCAGGCCAACCCGAAGGGCGCCCCTGTGGTGCCCCGCCGCCGCGTTGCGCCGCTTGACAAGGACTGGGCCATTGCCTGCGCGACGCGCCTTGCGGCGGAACACCACAGGGGCGCTGAATGCACCAATATCGCCTTGACAGAGTACTGGTCCGGGCGAGCTGGAACTATCTCTGGCGCCACCCGTGGCAGCTCGCGCCGGCGCTCGCCGGCATCGCCATCGGTGTGGCGGTCATGCTGGCGACCGATCTCGCCGTCGACAGCTCGCGGCGGGCTTTCCTGCTCTCGATGGACGCCGTCACCGGCGAGGCCACGCACCAGGTCGTCGGCGGTCCCGCCGGCGTGGACGAAAACCTTTATGCCGCGCTGCGCGTCGACGAGGGCTTCGACAACCTCGCGCCGGTCGTCGAGGAGTACGTCGACGTCGGTGACGTGACGCTGCAGTTGCTGGGCGTCGACCCACTGGCCGAGGCCGGGTTCCGCGACTACACGGCGCCCGGTTCCGTGCTCGGCGGGTTCGAGCTGCTCCGGCGCCTGCTGACCGACCCCGGCGCCGTGCTGCTGGCGGAGCGGACCGCCGCCGCGCTCGGGCTGTCACCCGGCGACACCTTCACGGTGCTCGCGAACGGACGCGAGGTCGAGGCGACGCTCGCCGGGTTTGCCGGCGGGGCGGCGGAGCGGCGGCTCGACAACCTGCTCATCACCGATATTGCGACCGCCCAGGAATGGCTCGGCCGCCAGGGGCAACTCACGCGCATCGACGTGCGCCTGGCGCCGGACGACGAGGCCGCGGCCGCGCGGCTGGCGTCGGCGCTGCCGCCGGGCGTACAGCTTCTGCGAGCCGCCGGACGCACGGAATCGGTGAGCGACATGAGTGCGGCGTTCGAAACCAACCTGAAGGCGATGAGCTTGCTGGCGCTGCTGGTGGGCGTCTTTCTCATTTATAACAGCATCAGCTTCGCGGTCGTGCAGCGGCGCGGCATCTTCGGCGCGTTGCGGGCGCTCGGCGTGACCCGACGGGAACTGCTCGCGCTGGTGCTCGGCGAGGCCCTGCTGCTCGGCATCCTCGGCGCCGCGGCCGGCGTCGCGCTCGGCCTCTGGCTCGCGGAGTGGCTGCTCGCGCTCGTGTCGCGCTCGATCAACGACCTGTATTTCGTGGTCACGGTCACCGAGGTGGCGCCGGATCGGCTGGCGATCGCGAAGGGCATAGCCGCAGGCCTGGGCGTCACGCTGATTGCGGCCGCCGTGCCCGCCTGGGAAGCGGCGTCGACGGTGCCCCGGCTGGCGCTCGCCCGCGCGGCACTCGAACGGCGCACGGGGCGTTTGCTGCCGAGGGTGGCGCTTGCCGGGCTGGCCGCCGCGGCGGTTGCCGCGGTGTTGATCGAGATCTCGGGGGGCAACCTGATGGCGGGTCTCGTCGCGCTGTTCCTGCTGGTTCCGGGCCTGGCGCTCTGCGTGCCGCTCTTCGTGCGGGCCATCGCGCGGGTCGCGGCGCCGCTCGCGGCGGCAACAGGCGGAGTGACGGGGAGGCTGGCGATCTCGGGGATCACGGCGTCGCTCAGCCGCACTGCCGTAGCGATCGTCGCCCTCGCGGTCGCCGTGTCCGCCACCCTCGGCGTGAGCGTCATGGTCGACAGCTTCCGCGCCTCGGTGAGCGAGTGGCTGCAGGGGACGCTGCGCTCCGACATCTACGTCGGCGTCGATCGCGGCACGCTCCGGCCGGAGCTGGTCGCCGACCTCGTGCAAGTGCCGGGCGTTGCCGCCTACAGCAGCAGCCGCAGCATCTGGCTGGAAACGGAAACCGGCCGCGTCCGGCTGACCGTGCTCGAGCTGGCGCCGGAAAGCCCGAGCGGCATCCTGCTGCGGGACGGCGAGCCGGCAGCGGTGCGCGAAGCGTTTCGGGAGGAGGGCGCCGTCCTCGTATCGGATTCTTATACTTACCGGCACGGCGTCGGCCGCGGCGATACCGTGACGTTGCCGACGGCGCAGGGCGAGCGCACCTTCCGCGTGGCGGCAACTTACCGGAGCTACGGCGCCGATCTCGATTCCATGCTGATGAGCCGCCATACCTATGACGTGTTCTGGGAGGATCCGCGGATCGGCTCGCTCGGTCTCCGCCTCGCGCCGGGCACGGACGCGGATGCAGTAATCGAACGTTTGCGCGAAGTGAGCGCCGGCCGGCAAGCGCTGCTCATCCGCTCCAACCGCGAAATCCGCGAGCTGTCGATGGCGATCTTCGACCGCACCTTCGTCATCACCGACGTGCTCTACTGGCTGGCGCTCGCCGTCGCGCTGATCGGCATCGCGGCCGCGATGCTCGCGCTGCAACTCGAGCGCGCGCGGGAGCTGGCGATGTTCCGCGCACTCGGCATGACGCCGCGGCAGCTCGGCGCCATGGTGGTGCTGCAGACGGGCTTCATCGGGCTGCTCGGCGGGCTGGCGGCGATCCCGCTCGGGTTGCTCATGTCGTGGGTGCTGGTCGAGGTGATCAATCGCCGTGCGTTCGGCTGGCAGATGGACGTGGTCGTCGACCCCGGCGCCGTGGTTGCAGCGGTGGCGCTCGCGGTTGGCGCGGCGTTGCTGGCGGCCATCTACCCGGCACGCCGCGCGGCGCGGGCGAACCCGGCGCTGGCAATGCGTGAGGATTGACGTGAAGGACAGCGCGTTTCTCATTGTTTGTTTGGGCATTCTAGCTGTTTTAGGCGGCGCTGCCGTCGCCGTCGAGGCGCCGCGCGAGGCCGCCGGCTCGCCGCGGCTGTCCGCGCTGCTTGGCAGCGCCGATCCCGGTTTTGCCCGCGCTCTCGAGCCGCGGGAGTTCGCCTTCCCGGCCGACCACGGGCCGCACCCGGAGTACCGCAACGAGTGGTGGTACGTCACGGGAAACCTGGATGCCGCCACCGGCGAGCGCTTCGGTTTCGAGTTGACGATCTTTCGTTTCGCGCTGGCGCCGGCAACGGAACCGGCGCCGGTTGCCGATGAGACGTCCGCCTGGCGAACGCGCCAGGTGTACGTCGGGCATTTCGCGGTCACCGACGTCAGCGGCCGCCGCTTCCTGGCCGACGAGAGCTTCGCCCGCGGCGCGCTCGGCCTCGCCGGCGCCGCGGCGGATCCTTTCCGTGTATGGGTGGAGGACTGGTTCCTGAAATCCTTCCCGAAGAGCGAGCAGGCGGGCGGCAAGTGGCTGCTGCACGCCGACAGCGGGCACGCTGCACTCACCTTGACTCTCCAGCCGCTGAAGCCGCCGGTGCTGCAGGGCGATGACGGCCTGTCGCGCAAGTCCTTCGAGCCGGGAAACGCGAGTTACTACTATTCCATCACGCGCATCGCCACGGATGGCGCGCTCAGGATCGGCCGCGAGGTTTACGACGTGTCGGGCTTGTCGTGGCTCGACCGGGAGTGGGGCAGCAGCGCGCTCTCCGACGAGCAGGCGGGCTGGGACTGGTTCGCACTGCAGCTCGCCGACGGCAGCGAGCTGATGTATTACCAGCTCCGCCGCCGCGACGGCAGCATCGACCCGATGAGCGCCGGCACGTTCGTGCCGGCGGAAGGCGCTCCGGTGCATTTAACGCACGAAGACATGGCGCTCGAGGTGCGCGATTACTGGACGAGCCCGCAAGGCGGCCGCTATCCGTCGGCCTGGACGCTCGCGGTGCCGAAGCTTGCGCTGACCGCGGAGGTGGAGCCGGTGATGGCCGCGCAGGAGCTCGACACGAGCGTCCGCTACTGGGAAGGCGCCGTCGACGTCAGCGGCCGCCGCGGCGCCCGGGAACTGACGGGCCGGGGTTACGTCGAGCTCACGGGCTATGCTCACGGCCCGTAGGAGCCCGTCCCACGGGCGACACGCGGTTGGCGTCCTGTCGCCCGTGGGACGGGCTCCTACAGGAGCAGGTTTCGAAGAGCGGCAAAAGCCGCAGGGTCCGTCACCGCGACGAACGCGAGCCCGGTGAAGGCACCGCAAAGATGCGCATCGTGATTGATCCGGCCGCGCTCCTGCCGCGAGGCCCACCACGACCAGGCAACGTAGCCGACCGCGAACAACGCCGCCGGAATCGGGATCGGAATGGGAAAAATGATCAGCTTCGTTCCGGGGTAATACACGATGTAGGCGAACAACACGGCCGAGATCGCGCCGGAAGCGCCGAGCGACGCGTACTGCGGGTTGTCCTTCTGCCGTACCCACGTACAGGCATGGCTCAGGACGAGCCCGGCAACGTAGAGCACCAGGAAAGCGGGCGTACCGAGCCGATCCTCCAGCGGAAACGCGAAGAACCAGAACGTAATCATGTTGAACAGCAGGTGCGGAAGATCGGCGTGCACGAGCCCGCTGGTGACGATCGTGTGATAGCGATTCGTTCGCGGGAGCCAGTACGGGCGGAACAGGCAGGCTTCGATGATCTGCGGCGAGCTGTACATGCCGAGCAGGCTCAACCCGATCGTGATCGCGAAAATCGCCGTGGCGCCGGGCAGCGCGAAAAAGTCATACATACACGATGGTCCCTGCCGGCCACTCCGGCGCAAAGGCGCACAGGATACCCGCCGGCGCGGCCGGTCAGGGAGCTATCCGGGAAATGAGCGCTGTAGGAGCCCGTCTCACGGGCGACCGGGCGGCGGGTGTGGGTGTCGCCCGTGAGACGGGCTCCTACACCAGACTTATTTTTCCGCCACGCAGTCCGTTTCCGGCAGCGGGACCATCGACTCGTCGGATTCGTGGACCAGCACGCAACCCGTGCCGGTCAGCAGGAGGTGGAAGCGCTCGGGCGTTCCCAGGTCGCGGCCGGACAACGGCGGGTTGTCCAGGCTTTGGGTGCGCTTGCGCTCGATCGTCAGGATGCTGGATTTCGTCAGCGCTTCGTCGGCCAGCATGACGTCCGCACCCGAAAGCATCTTGCTGACGGCCCGCTGCAGCTCGGCGCGGCTCGCCGGCGTCGGATTGACGATCACGGCGGGCACGTTGCCTTGCAGGGAAGACTCGTAGGGCACGGGTGCCATGGCCTTGCAGGCCGTGAGCGCAGCGCCCGCACAGCAGAGACCGACGATCGAGCGGAGCATCACGGCCGCCGTCGCAGGATGCGGTTTTCGCGCCACGGCGATTTCGGCGTGATGCCGTCGGTGGCCGACAGCGGTGCACTAACCTTGGATAGACTATCTGCAACGCCGGTCGGGGCCGGGCAGGTCCCCGGATTTTCGATGTACGCGAGCGCCGCCTCGAAGCGATTCTCCGCCGGGTTACCGAGCGCTTGTGAAAAATCATCGGCAACAGGGCAGCCGGGAATCTCTACGCCGTTACCACCGTCCTGTGGCGAAAATCCGTCTCCGTATTCGCCGAAACCCTTGTCGTTGAACCCTTGGAATTGGATCGTGAAATACGTGGTGCCGCAGTTGCCCGTGGCATAGAAGCCATATGGTTTGCCGCAGGTTGTGGACCCGATCTGGACAACTTCGACGCCTATTCCGCGCAAACTGTTGATGATCGACTCACTGGCGGAGCAGGTATTCGGCCCGGTCAGCACGAAAACGCGTGGAAGGTTCAGGGTCGGCAGTGGTTTCCCAGGTGGTTCAGAAAAGTCCCGCGTTTGGGTATAGAAAGGTATTGGCTCCAAGTCCTCCCCCGTCACGGGATCGGTCACCGGATGCTTGTCGCTAAAACGGATCTCCTCGAATATTTGACCGTCGGTCGGGCCGGCACCAGCGATCATGTAAGCAAACTCGCTGGCAATGGCAAGAAAACCACCTCCATTGTAGCGGATGTCAACCACCAACTCTTGAATGCCGAGTGCATCCAGCTTTTCAACGGCGTCGATTAGGTGGGTCTCCGCCGTAGCAATATGATCGTTGAAAAGCAGGTAACCGACCAGTCCCATGTTCGTCTGGACTGTCTTCACGTTGTGAACAGGTATCGAAGTGATGTCCTCCGAGGTCATTGTTATCTCGCGGGTGCCGCTCGCCCCTTGATCCAGGATGGTGAAAGTGTGCGACTCGCCGATTTCAACCGGAAAAAGGCCGGCGTTCAATATCGCGGGATCGCCGTTCTCCACTAATTCGTCGTCAACGGCGATAACTTCGGCGCCGCGCGCGAGGTCGACTCCCGGATCCGTTGCTGGCGAGCCGGGTTCAACAAAAGCAACTACTGCTTTTCGCGGCGGGCTTGTTGCAATCAGTGACCACAGCGCACCGTAGCCCACCGAGACCCCGGATTGAGATAGCTGCTCCCATTCCTCGGTGGGGATCGTAAAGTGGAATCTGTCTTTCTCCGCGCCGGACGAAGTCCTCTCGGTCGTTTTCAGTTCATCGAAGTACGCCAGCGGCGAATCGAACAGCGACGGGTCCTGATCGACGATCTCGTCGAACCAGAGATAGGTCTCGTCGCTGTAGGAGCGCAGGAAGTTGTTCTCGTCGAGCACCGTGCCCTGGAGGTCGCTGGTGCCCGCGCGCGGGTTCGCGCACATGCCTTTGAACGAGTCGGAGGGCAGGAACTGCCCGGGAATCCAGCCGCTGCCGCCCGGATCGCCGCCGACACCTCCGCGACCGACGTCCCCGCCGCCGCCACCGCCGCCGCAGGCGGCCAGTGCCGCGAGCAGGGCGCCGCCGATGAGGCGCGCCATCCGGGATCTGGCATGTGGCGAATCGGGCATGTATCCCCCTGCTGGTCCGACAGAGCCGGATAATTCTACCGTTTCAGACCGGAGGCCGCACGAGCGGGTTCCCTCGGGTTCCTCGGCCCCTCGGCCGTCGAGCAAATCCGCGGCGGTCAGGCGGGCATCCGGCCGAACCGGCCGGTGCTGAAGTCGCGGATGGCCTGGTGGATCTCCTCCCGCGTGTTCATCACGAAGGGACCGTGGCCGGCGATCGGTTCGTCGATCGGTTCGCCGTTCAGGACCAGGATCGCCGCATCGTTGTTGGCTTCGAGGGAGAATGTCGTGCCGTCCGGATCGAGCAGCGCGAACTGCGCGTCGCGCAGGATGTCGCTGTCGCTCACCTGCACCGTGCCGTTCAGGACGACGATAGCCGTGGTCCAGCCGGCGGGAACTTCCAGCTCGATGCGCTTGCCGGCGTGCAGGCGCACATCCCAGACGTTCATCGGCGTGTAGGTGTGTGCCGGGCCGCGGGTGCCGCCGTGCTCGCCGGCGATGAGGCGCACGGTGCCCGCGCCGCCGTCCAACTCGATGACGGGGATGTCGTCCTGCACGATCGCCTGGTACGCGGGATCGACCGACTTGTGCTTCGCGGGCAGGTTGACCCAGAGCTGCACCACTTCGAAGGTGCCGCCGCTATGCGTGAACTCGCGGGAGTGGAACTCCTCGTGCAGCAGCCCGCCGCCGGCGGTCATCCATTGCACGTCGCCGGGGCCGATCTTGCCGCCACCGCCGGTGGAGTCGCGGTGCTCGACCTCGCCCTGGTAGACGATGGTCACCGTCTCGAAGCCGCGATGCGGATGCTGGCCGACGCCGCGCGGCTCCCGGGCGGCCGGGAAATCGCGCGGGCCCGCGTAGTCCAGCAGGAGAAACGGGCTCATTTCCTGCCCGTGCGTCTGGTAGGAAAAGAGGGATTGCACGGGGAAACCGTCGCCGACCCAGTGCCGGCCGGGCGCGCTGTGGATGCCGAGAACCTTTTTCATGCCGCCTTACCTCCGGGGTAGGGCAGCTTTATTTGTTTTCCCGGGCGGATTTCAAGGTGGCACCCGCAATGCCGGCTCTCACAGCGCAGGGTCGCCCGAATCCTGCCAGCGGGCATTATCGACTCGGTCGGCTATCATGGCGACCACATGACATGCCGGAGGAAGAACATGCCTGGACCTCGAACCTTACCTGCAATTCTCGCGTTGACGTTGTGGTTCGCCGGCGCCGCCGCCGCGGCCGGGCTATCGGACACCGAACGGCAACTGAGCGAGGCCGTGGACGCCCGCCAGGCGGAAGCCCTGGCGCTGCTCGAGCAGGCGGTGGAGATCAACAGCGGCAGCCTGAACTTCGAGGGCGTGCAGAAAGTCGGCGCGCTGTTCGCGCGCGCGCTGGCGGACCTCGGCTTCGAGACGCGCTGGCTGGACGGCGCGGGTTTCGGGCGGGCCGGCCACCTGCTGGCCCGGCACGGCGACAGCGGCCTGCACCTGTTGCTGATCGGGCATCTTGACACGGTGTTCGAGCCCGACAGCCCGTTCCAGCACTTCGAGCGCATCGGACCGGAGCGGGCGAAAGGTCCCGGCATTATCGACATGAAGGGCGGCGACGTGGTCATGATCGAGGCGCTGGCAGCGTTGCAGGCCGTCGGCGCGCTCGACGATCTCGAGATCACCGTGATCATGATGGGCGACGAGGAATCCTCCGGCAGCCCGCTCTCCGAAGCGCGGCAGGCCTTGCTCGAGGCCGCCGATGCCGCGGACGTGGCGCTCGGCTTCGAAGACGGTGACGGGAATCCGAAGACGGCCGTCATCGCACGGCGCGGCTACACCGGCTGGCAGCTCGTCGTTGCGGGCACGCCCGCGCACTCGTCACAGATCTTCACCGGCGACATCGGCGACGGTGCGGCCTTCGAGATGGCGCGCATCCTGGACGGCTTCCGGCGCGAGCTCTCGGGCGAGCGCTATCTCACGTTCAATCCCGGTGTGGTGCTGGCCGGCACGCGCGTGGATTACGACGACGAGCACTCTTCAGGCGAGGCCTTCGGCAAGGCCAACGTGATCGCCGGCCGCGCCGTCGCGAGCGGCGATCTGCGCACGCTCACGCCGGAGCAGCTCGCGTCCGCCAAATCGCGCATGCAGGATATCGTCTCCCGCCACCTGCCCGGCACCTCCGCGGAGATCGAGTTCGCCGACGGCTACCCGCCGCTCGCGCCGACGGACGGCAACCGGCGCCTGCTGTCCCTGTACGACCAGGCGAGCCGCGACCTCGGCTTCGGTCCCGTGACCGCCGTGGATCCCAGCGACGCCGGCGCAGCCGACATCTCCTTCACGGCCGGCCGCGTCGTCATGGCGCTCGACGGCATCGGGCTCATGGGCAGCGGCGGCCATACCGTCGAGGAAACCGCCGATCTGGCCACCCTGCCCAGCCAGACCAAGCGCGCGGCACTGCTCATGTACCGCTTGCGGGACGTCGACATCCCGCGGAAGTGACTCGCCGTCATGCCGCCACCGCCTGACTGGTCGCCGATCGCGCTCGGCGCCCTCGGCAGCCTGCTCGCGGGTCTCGGTACGACGGTCGGTGCAATTCCGGCGCTGGCGGTCCGCCGGCTCGAGGGCCGCGTGCGCGATGTGATGCTGGGCTTCGCCGCCGGCGTGATGCTCGCCGCTTCGTTCTTTTCCCTGATCCTGCCGGCGCTAGGTGCGGCGGCGGGACCGGACGGCCGCGACGCCGAGGCCGTCGTCGTCGTGAGCCTCGGCATCCTGCTCGGCGCGGCCGCACTCTGGTCGATCCACGCCTTCGTGCCGCATGAGCACTTCATCATGGGGCGGGAAGGGCCGGACACCGAAAGACTCCGGCGCATCTGGCTTTTCGTCATCGCCATCACGCTGCACAACATTCCCGAAGGCCTCGCCGTGGGCGTGGGCTTCGGCGGCGGGGACCTCGCGAACGGCGTGCCGCTCGCGCTCGGCATCGGTCTGCAGAACGTGCCGGAGGGCGCGGCCATCGCGCTCGCGCTCCGGACGATCGGGTATTCGCGGACCGCGGCCTTCCTGGTCACGTCCGCGACCGGTCTCGTGGAACCCCTGGCCGGCCTGGCCGGCATCACGGCCGTCAGCTCCGCCGAATTTCTGTTGCCGTGGGGACTCGCCTTTGCCGCCGGCGCGATGATCTTCGTGATCAGCAGCGAAGTCATCCCGGAAACGCATCGTCACGGCGCCGAGGCGCAAGGCACCGCCGGACTGATGGCGGGATTCGTCGTGATGATGTGCCTGGACGTCGCGATCGGCTGAGGCCGGCAGCCCGGCCGGCTCACGGCAAAGCCGCGTCCTGTGGCAACATGGCGCCATGGTCATGACGAAGCGGCACTTCCTCAAAGCCGGCGGGGCCGCCGCGGGCGCGGCGCTCATCGCCCCGGCTTGCACCTCGAAAGCACAACGGGCGCAGCAGGAGAGCGAGCTGCAGCCGATCACCGGTGACGCGGTCCCGATCGATGTGCCGGAGCGGCTGGCGCGCATCGGGAAGGCGCAACACCTGATGGCGGAGCACGGCATCGATGCGCTCTTGCTCGAGCCCGGCTCCGCGATGCTCTATTTCACGGGCATCGACTGGTGGCGCAGCGAGCGCCTGACGGCAGTCGTCATCCCGAGGACCGGCGACATCGGCGTGGTCACCCCGTATTTCGAGGAGCCGAGCGTCCGGGAGTCCATGGCGTTCGGTGACGACGTTCGCACCTGGAACGAGCACGAGGACCCGTTCGACCGCGTGGCGGGAATACTCGCGGACCGGGGCCTGAAGGAAGGCCGGATCGGCTTCGAGGACACGGTGCGCTGGTTCGTATCCGCCGGCCTGCGGGCGGCCGCGCCGACCTTCGCCGGCGTGTCGGGGCGGCCGGTCACGCTCGGCTGCCGGCTCTACAAATCGCCGGCCGAGATTGCGCTCATGCAGAAGGCCAACGAGGTGACGCTCGCGGCATACCGCTACGTGTACGGCAGGCTGGAACCCGGCATGAGCTCGGACGAGGTCGCGACGATGATGGGCGAGGCGCAAACCGCGCTGGGAGGCTCCGACGCGTGGAACATGGCCCTGCTCGGCCGCGCGAGCGCGTACCCGCACGGCACGAGCCAGCCGCAAACGCTCGAGGAGGGCAAGATCGTGCTCATGGACTGCGGCTGCGCCGTGCACGGTTACCGGTCGGATATCTCCCGCACCTTCGTGCTCGGCGAGGCGACGGCGCGCCAGCGCGAGGTGTGGTCCACCGTGCGCCGCGGCCAGCAGATCGCCTTCGAAACCGCGCAGCCCGGCACGCCGGCGGGCGCGGTCGACGACGCCGTTCGCAACTGGTACACGTCACTGGGCTACGGGCCGGGTTACCGGACACCGGGACTCAGCCATCGCACCGGTCACGGCATCGGCATGGACGTGCACGAGCCCGTGAATTTCGTGCACGGCGAGAAGACGCCGCTCGCCCCCGGCATGTGCTTCTCCGACGAGCCCGGCCTGTACGATTTCGCGAGCTTCGGCGTGCGCCTCGAGGACTGCTTGCACGTGACGGAGGAGGGGCCCGCCTGGTTCACCGTGCCGCCCTCCAGCCTGGAGGACGATCCGATCGGCGCGCTCGGCGCCTGAAGGCTGCCATAAGCCCGTTCGCGCAAGGCGATCGCAACCCCTGTCCCGCATGCCGTGGCTTCATGGTAAGGTCATCGCGTCGTCGTTCATCCCGGTTCGGCCATGCACGAGGTTACAGCACGTTTATTCCCGGTCTGCCTGGCTCTCCTGTCGGTGTCCGGCTGCACGCGCGACGACGGCGAATCCGTAGCATCCCGTATCGACTATCCCGAAACGATGAGAGTGGAGCACACCGATACCTATCACGGCGTCACCGTCGCCGACCCGTATCGCTGGCTCGAAGAGGACGTGCGCGAGAGCGAGCGCGTGCGGCAATGGGTCGAGGCGCAGAACGAGGTCACGTTCGGGTATCTCGCCTCCATCCCGGAGCGCGAGGCCATCGAAGCGCGCCTGACGGAGCTTTGGGATTACGAGCGCTTCGGCTTGCCGGTGAAGGAAGGCGGCCGCTATTACTACAGCTACAACGACGGGCTGATGAACCAGGACGTGATCTATACCCAGGAGGCGCTCGCCGCGCCGGCGAGGCTCCTGATCGATCCCAACGGCTGGTCCGAAGACGGCACCGTCGCGCTGGCGGGCTTTTACCCGAGCCCGGACGGACGGCACGCTGCCTACCTCGTGCAGGATGCCGGCTCCGACTGGAATACGGCGCGGGTGCTGGACGTGCGCTCCGGCGAGCCCCTGGACGACAAGCTGCAATGGCTCAAGTTCACCGGGCTCGCCTGGGCGAAGGACGGTTCGGGATTTTATTACAGCCGCTACCCGGCGCCCGGGCAAGCGGAGAAGTACCAGACGCTGAACCTGAACCAGGCGGTGTATTTCCACGAGCTGGGGACCGTGCAGGGCGACGATGAGCCGGTTTACCGCAATCGGGAGCACCCGGAGTGGAATTACACGGCGACGGTCACCGACGACGGCCGCTTTCTCGTCATCACGGTCTGGGTAGGCACCGACAGCCGCTACCAGATCCTCTACCAGGACCTCACGGTGGACGGCTCCCGCCCGGTGATGTTGATCGAAGGTTTCGAGCACGATTACAGCTTCGCCGGCAACATCGGCAACGAGCTGTACTTCCGGACGGACAGGGCCGCGCCGTTGGGCAAGCTCATTGCGATCGACGTCAGCGCGCCCGCGCCGGGTAACGTGCGGCAGGTCATCGGGGAGAGCACGGACGTCCTGACGTCCGCAAGCCTGGTGGGAAGCCGCGTCATCGCGCAGTACATGCAGGACGCGCGATCGGCCGTGAAGACGTTCGATACGCAGGGCAACCTGCTGGGCGAAATAGAGCTCCCCGGGCCGGGTACGGCCTGGGGCTTCGGCGGCAAGCTCGACGATCCCGAAACGTTCTTCAAGTTCGAGAGCTTCAACGTGCCGGAGCGGATTTTCCGGCTGAACGTCGAGACCGGCGAGATGGAGGTCTTCCGGCAGGCCGAGGTCGACTTCGTGCCGGAAGACTACGTGGTCGAGCAGGTGTTTTACGCCTCGAAGGACGGCACGCGCGTGCCGATGTTCATCACGCACCGCAAGGACGTGACCCCGAACGGCGAGAGGCCGACGCTGCTGTACGGGTACGGCGGCTTCAACATCTCGCTCACGCCGTCTTTTTCCGTCACGCGGCTGGCCTGGATGGAGATGGGCGGCGTGTATGCCGTCGCCAACCTGCGGGGCGGCGGCGAGTACGGCGAGGCCTGGCATGAGGCGGGGACGAAGCTCAAGAAGCAGAACGTGTTCGACGATTTCATCGCGGCCGCGGAATACCTGGTGGGCGAGGGCTACACCAACCCCGAGCACCTCGCCATCTTCGGCGGCAGCAACGGCGGGCTGCTGGTCGGCGCCGTCACCAACCAGCGGCCGGACCTGTTCGCCGCGGTGATCGCGTCCGCCGGCGTGATGGACATGCTGCGCTTTCACGAATTCACGGCCGGCCGTTACTGGGTGGACGACTACGGGTCGGCCGAGGATCCGGAGGAGTTCAAGGCGCTGCTCGCCTACTCGCCCTATCACAACGTGCGGCCGGGGACGGAGTACCCGGCGGTGCTGGTCACCACCGCCGACACGGACGACCGCGTCGTGCCGGCACACAGCTTCAAGTACACGGCCGCGTTGCAGGCCGCGCAAGCCGGCCCCGCGCCGGTGCTGATCCGCATCGAGACCCGCGCCGGCCACGGCGCCGGCACGCCGACCACCAAGCAGATCGAAGCCTACGCCGACCGCTGGGCCTTCCTGGTCGACAACCTCGGCATGCAGGTCCCGGAGCGCTACGCCGCGAAATCCGCACCGTAGGAGCCCGTCCCACGGGCGACCGGACCCGGCCGCGGTGTCGCCCGTGAGACGGGCTCCTACAGGCGCGGGCCTTCCACCAGTGCCTGCCGCGTCAGGTCGACGATGAGCTCCGCTTCGGCTCCGGTCATGAGGAACCACGGCGTGTAGCGCAGCGAATTCGTGCCGCCGTGAATGACGCCCAGCCCGTGCCTGCGCAGGTACTCCTCCGTGCTGTTTGCCCCGAAGCACTTGTAGCGCGGATTCAGCTCGCAGCTCAGCAGCAGTCCGGTTCCCTGCACGCGGGTGATGGCGTCGCCCAGTTCCCGCGCGAGCTCTTGCAGCCCGTTCACCAGTTGCTCGCCGCGCGCGCGGATATTGTCACGCACGGCGGGCGTGATGCTTTGCAATACGGTCACCGCCACGTCCATCGCGCGCGGATTGCTCGTCATCGTGTTGCCGTACACGCCGTGCCGGTACAGCGTGGCGGCGCGGCCCTGCAGCGCCAGCACCGACAACGGGTATTGCCCCGCATTCAGGGCCTTCGAATAGGTCTCCATGTCGGGCGCCGGCAGCTCGCGGAAGCCAGGGTAATCGACGATCGACAGCACGCCGTGCGCGCGCAATCCAGCCTGGATCGAGTCCACCAGCAACAACGTTCCGTGCGCCTCCGTCAGCTCGCGCGCGCGCCGGTAGAACTCCGGCGTCACGGCTTCGCCGGGATTGCCTTCGCCCATCACCGGCTCCATGAAGAACGCTTCGATGAACACGTTCTGCTCTGCCGCTTCCGCGAACACGGCTTCGAGGTCCTCGATGTCGTTCTGCCGTACCGTGAGCAGGTAATCCGTCTCGCGGTAGGAGGCGAGGTACTTGCGATAGCTCTTCTGCGTGGAATGCGAGAAGCGCGCGGGCCGATCCGTGCGCCCGTGAAAGCTGCCTTTCATCGTGAGGCCGCGGATCTCGCAGCCTGCGTAACGTCCGCCCGGATCCGTCATCGATTTCGAGGCGATGTCGGCGATGCGTGACGCGACGGACACCGCCTCGGAACCGCTGTTCAGGCACATGAAGTGGGTGAACGGCGAGCCGCCCCGGGTATGGCCGAGCTCTTTCAGCAGTTCCTCGATGAAGCGCATCTGGCTCACGTTCGGCGTCATGACGTTCGCCATCACTTGCGGCCCGTTCATGCTGTCGAGCACGGCCTCCGGCGCATGGCCGAGGCCGAGCATGCCGTAGCCGCCGCAGTCATAGACGACCGCTCCCTTCGACGTGACGATCCAAGGCCCTTGCGCCGCGAGCGTGACGTAGGGGTTGACGGCGTCGGCCGCGTAGAAATTGATGAAACCCGCCTGCACCCGCCGCGCCTGCTCGATTTCATCGAGCTGGAGCAGCTCCGGCTCGGATCGCTGCAGCGCCTCGTGCTCCTTTGCGGCGCGCTCGATCGCGGTTGCGAGCTGCGGGTCCGCCTGCAGGAAACGCAGGATCGCATCGTCCGCGAGACCGGTCGTGCGGATCGCGCCGCCGAACTGGCGCATGGCGTGCAAACGCGTGAGCTGGGAATCGACGTCGATGCGGTTAGCCGGCTGTACCATGGAATTCCGTCCTTCGGGGTGCAGGACCGATCATTTTATCGGTTCCGGTACCGGTTTGACGAATGGACCGCACGATCTGGAATGGAACGCCGCGTGCCGCCGCGCCACTCGCTAAACTACCGCCCCATGCTCAAATTCACCGACCTGTCGCTGCGCCGCGGACCCCGGCTGCTGCTGGAAAATGTCAACCTGCAGGTTCACCCTGGCCAGAAAGCCGGGGTTACGGGCGCCAACGGCAGCGGCAAATCCAGCCTGTTCTCCCTGGTGCTCGGCGAGCTGGGCCCCGACGCCGGGGAGGTCGGTTTCCCCGCCGACTGGGTCGTGGCGCACGTCGCCCAGGAGACGCCGACGGACCGCCGCGCGGCTATCGAATACGTGCTGGACGGCGACGCGGAGCTGAGGCACGTGGAAGGGCAGCTCGCCGCGGCGGAGGCGAGCGGGAGCGGCGAGCGGCTGGCCAACCTGCACGCCCGCTTCGAAGCCATTGACGGGTATACCGCGCGCAGCCGGGCCGGACGGCTGCTGCACGGCCTCGGGTTCACCGCGGAGGACGAGTCGCGCCCGGTCGCCGAGTTCTCCGGCGGCTGGCGCATGCGGCTGAATCTGGCGCGCGCGCTCATGTGCCGCTCGTCCCTGCTGCTGCTCGACGAGCCGACCAATCACCTGGATCTCGACGCTGTCATCTGGCTGGAAGGCTGGCTGCGCGGCTATCCCGGCACGCTGCTCCTGATCTCGCACGACCGCGACTTCCTGGATGCCGTCGTCGATCGCATCGTGCACCTGGAGCACGGCACGGCCACGCTCTACACGGGCAATTATTCCGACTTCGAGCGCGTGCGCGCCGAACGGCTGGCGCACCAGCAGGCGCAGTACCGGAAGCAGCAGCGGGAGGTCGCGCACATGCAGGCGTTCATCGAACGCTTTCGCGCCAAGGCTTCGAAAGCACGGCAGGCGCAGAGCCGGATAAAGGCGCTGGAGCGCATGCAGGTGATCCTGCCCGCGCACGTGGATTCGCCGTTCCGGTTCAGCTTGCGCGAGCCGGTGAAGACGCCGAATCCCCTGCTGCGGCTCGACGGGGTGGCCGCCGGTTACGGGGACACAACCGTGCTCTCCGGCCTGCGGCTGACGCTCTCGCCGGGCGACCGCCTCGGCCTGCTCGGGCACAACGGCGCGGGCAAGTCGACGCTGGTCAAGCTGCTGGCCGGCCTGCTGCCGGTGCGGCAGGGCGAGTGCGTGCCCGCCGCGGATCTCGCGGTCGGCTATTTCGCGCAGCACCAGGTGGACCAGCTCGATCCGGATCGCTCGCCGCTCGAGCACCTCGCGGAGATCGATCCGGCAGCGCGCGAGCTCGACCTGCGCACCTGGCTGGGCGGTTTCGGCTTTTCCGGCGACGCCGTGTTCCGCCCGACCGCTCCGTTCTCGGGCGGCGAGAAATCGCGCCTCGCGCTCGCGTTGCTGGTTTACCGGCGCCCGAACCTGCTCTTGCTCGACGAGCCGACGAATCATCTCGATATCGACATGCGCCAGGCATTGGCGAATGCCCTGCAGGAATTCGCGGGCGCGATGGTCATCGTGTCGCACGACCGGCACCTGTTGCGGGTCACGACGGACGGCCTGCTGCTCGTGAATGCGGGCAGCGTGACCGAGTTCGACGGCAGCCTCGACGATTACCCGGCGTGGCTCGCGGGCGCGCCGCGGCCCGAGCCGGCGGCGCCCCGGCGGGAGGCGGGAGAGCGGGGCGGCGATGCCAAAGCGCGCCGGCGGCGTGACGCCGAACAGCGCCAGGCGCTGCGGCCGCTCAACCGGCGCATCGAAAAAGCCGAGCTGGCGCTCGCCCGGTTGCAGGCGGAGCGAACGGCGCTCGAGGAGCGGCTCGCCGATGCCGCACTCTACGAGGCAGCGAAGCGGGAAGAGCTGCAGGCCGTGCTCGAGCAACAGGCCGACAACCGCTGGGCGCTCGCGAAAGAGGAGGCCGGCTGGCTCGAGGCCTGCGAGGAGCTCGAGCGCGCCGCGGCCGCGCTGGACTACACTACCGGCCGCAGGTAACGTGCCACACAAGGAGTCCCCGTGACGATTTCCATATTCGACCAGACCGTTTCCGCGCTTTCGCGCATGCTGCTGAGCCTCGATCGCATCGTGGCGATGGCCGAGGAATACGCCAAGGAAAAGAACATCGACCCCGCGGTGCTGGTGCAGGCCCGCCTGTATCCGGACATGCTGCCGTTCGTGGCGCAGGTCCGCATCGCGACCGACACGGCGAAAGGGGCCGCGGCGAGGCTCTCCGGGACCGAGCTCCCGAAATGGCCCGACGACGAGGTGACGTTCGAGGATGTGCACGCCCGGATCCGCAAAGCGCTGGATTACCTCGCGACCTTCAAGCCGGAGCAGTTCGAAGGCGCCGAAGACAAGCCGATCGAGATGAAATTCCCGAACCGGACGCTGAACTTCAGCGGGCGGGAGTACATCCTCGGGTTCGTGCTGCCCAATTTCTACTTCCACGTGACCACGGCCTACAACATCCTGCGCCACAACGGCCTGCCGGTCGGCAAGCTGGATTACCTGGGCGGCACCTGATGTAGGAGCCCGTCTCACGGGCGACAGCGCCCCCGGCGGCCGCGTCGCCCGTGAGACGGGCTCCTGCAGGGGCAGCCTCGAATTCCTGGCGAACCTTCGTGAACGAAAACTCAGCCATACCGATGGCCGAGCGGGCCGAGGACCGCGCGCGCAACGGTTTCCTTGCGGCCCTGCTGGCGTACACGCTATGGGGCTTCACGCCGATCTACTTCGTCATAATCGCGGCCGTGCCGCCGCTGGAAGTGCTGGCGCACCGGGTGGTCTGGGCGGTGCCGTTCGGCGCGCTCATCGTGCACATGCGCCGGCAGTGGCCGGAGGTTCGCCGCGCGCTCGGCGACCGGCGCACGGTCGCGTCCCTGGGACTGGCGGCCGTCTTCATCGCGATCAACTGGCTCGGCTACATCATTGCGGTGCAGACGGGCAACATCTTCCAGGCGAGCCTCGGGTATTACATCAATCCTTTGCTGTACGTCGCGATCGGCGTGTGGTTCTTCCACGAGCGCTTGCGGCGCTTGCAGACGATCGCGGTGCTGCTCGCCGCGGCCGGCGTGACCGTGCTGACCGTCAGCGGCGGTGAATTCCCGCTGCTCGCGCTGATCCTCGCCACTTCCTTCACGATCTACGGCGTGATTCGCAGCCGGGTCGAGGTCGGCGGCATGCCCGGCCTGTTCGTCGAGACCGTCGTGCTGCTGCCGCTGGCGCTCGGCTACGTCGCCTGGATCACCGCGGCGGGTGCCGCGGTGTTCGGGCCGGGCGATCCGGTGATGTCGGGACTGCTGGTGCTCGCCGGGCCGCTGACGGCGCTGCCGCTGCTGTTCTTTGCACTGGCGGCGCGGCGCCTGCGCCTGTCGACGATCGGCATCATGCAGTTCATCGCGCCGACGCTGCAGTTCCTGATGGGACTGCTGTTCGGCGAGCGCCTGACGGTGCCGCACGCGATCTGCTTCCTGCTGATCTGGCTCGCCGTCCTGGTCTTCAGCGCCGACGCCTGGCGCGCCACCCGCAAAACCCCGATCGCCGCCGTGTAGGAGCCCGTCTCACGGGCGACGCGG
>DASSBS010000001.1:0-46463 GCA_035698445.1 Woeseiaceae bacterium | reverse complement strand
TGAAACCCGGCAAATGCATGTCCGTGGTATTCGGCAATAGCAGCGGAAAAATATGGGGCCTCGTGCAGCGCGCTATTCGCGATGCGGGTTTTAAATCAACTCCGCTCCACGTGGCTATCCTTGACAAAGGCCAGCGGTCGGTAAAAGGCCTGAGCTCCGGTTCGGAAGGTGTGGTGACCGTTGATCTGGTCATAACCGTGCAAAAGCCCGGATCCGGGGACGCCGGGAACGATGGTCACGACCTGAGAGACGGCGATACGGCCGAGCTGATTGCTGCGGCAGTCAGCGAGCTCAGTGAAGCAGAAGCTCGCAATCCAAGTCATGTGTATGCCCGGATTCTCCAGAAGGCGATTCAGAAGCGTTTTGTCCTCGATAAGCTTCACCTTGCCGATGTCCTGGTTGCGCTACGGAAATCCGGCTTCTCCATCGATCGGAAAACCGGGTTGCTCTTCAGGGAAAGCGCTAAAAAGGAACTCAGCTCGGCCGTTGCCTAGAAAGCAGGCTGCAAATTCCACGTCACGGGCCGGATACTCACGGAACTCGCGGGCCAAGGAACCTTGAAACGAGACTCTGCCGCTCAGCGGGAGAACAGCGGCTCGGCGAACGCGAGTGTCTGCAAGGGAACGACCTCCACCTGCTCTGCGAGGCGGTATCGTTTCTGCCCGGGATAGATGACCGCCACGCGTTCCAGGCCGATGTCGTCGATCGCATTGTGCATCGAGGGTGTCATGCGGGGCGCGCCGGTACGCTTGCATTCGACGCCGTACATCCTGCCGCCGAGGCTGAGTATGAGATCGATCTCCGCGCCCCGGTGAGTGGCCCAGAAGAACATGCCATCGGGTCGGATCAAAGCGATGACCTGTCGTACCATGAAAAACGGGACCGACATACCGCATTTTCATGGTAGGCCAAGGCCCGGCTGCGAGGCGCCCCGCAGCGATGCCGCCCGCGGGAGGAGAAGTCGATCCCGTCGCAAGCCAGCCGACCGCTCTCCACCTGCTCTGCGCCTTGCCGCCGGAGCCCTTCGAGCGCATAGTTTCGCACCCAGCCCCCTCACGGAGTGCATCATGAAAACCGTCCTGTCCTTCATGCTGGTTGCATCCCTCTTTCTGGCGACGGCTCCTGCCTTCTCCGCTGCGCAGGATGACACGGCCGTGCCGCCATACATCACCGAGGCCATCAACGACCCCGCGCGCGAAGCCGACAAGGCCGACGACGCGCGCCGCAAGATGGCCGCCGTGATGACGTTTACCCAGGTCGAGCCGGGCGACAAGGTCGCCGAGCTGGTGCCCGGCAGCGGCTACTGGACACGCGTGTTCAGCGCGATAGTCGGCCCGGAAGGCCACGTTTACACCGTCTGGCCGAACGAGACGGCGAAATACTCCAAGGAGAGCTATGCGAAATGGCAGGAACTGGTGAAGACGCCTCAGTACGAGAACGTCACCCTGCTGCAGCAGCCGGCGGCCGAGCTCAGCGTGCCGGAACCGGTGGACCTCGTGTTCACATCGCAGAACTACCATGATTATCACGACGAGTTCATGGGCCCCGTCGACATGAGCGCCTTCAACAAGAAAGTGTTCGATGCACTGAAGCCGGGCGGGCTTTACGTGATCATCGACCACGTTGCGCCCGAGGGCTCCGGCCTCAGCGCCACCGACACGCTGCATCGCATCGACCCGGCCGTCGTGAAGAAGGAAGTCGAAGCGGCCGGCTTCGAGTTCGATGAAGCCAGCGATGCGTTGAGCAACCCGGAGGACACGCACGAGAGCAATGTGTTCGACGACGCTATCCGCGGCCACACGGACCAGTTCATCTACCGGTTCCGCAAGCCGGCGGACTGACATCAAGCCTGGCGTCAGTTTCCCGGCCGCGCATCCCTGCTGGACCGGCCTGCTGCTCGCCGCGGCCACGATCCCGGTATTTATCCTGCTATCGGAGCCCCTGGCCCGCCAATGGGGTGCGCTCCTGCTCGCGACGATCGGGGGAGCCTATATCGGGTTCGCCGCGCGCGATGGCCGTTCCGGCGCGAAAATCATCGAGCTGGCCGGCGCCCTGGCGTTCGGTGTCCTCGGGCTGGCGGGACTGTACTTCCATCCGCTATGGATCGCCGGAGGCTATGTGGCCCATGGGTTTTGGGATATCTTGCATCACCGCCATGGCCCGTACGCCGACACGCCGCGCTGGTACATTCCGTTCTGCGTCGTGTACGACTGGATCATCGGGGCGTTCTTGATAATTTGGTGGTGGTGACGCGGCTGGCTCGTTCCATTGCGCTGAGCACGATCCGAAATCAGCTACCGGCCTGCACCAGGGCCACGAGCTCGGCGCTCAGCCGCTCCGGTGCCGAATAGAACGGTGAATGGTCGGTATCCATCGTGACGACGCGGCGGCACGGTAGCGCGTGCAGCATCTTGTGCTGGAGGTCCGGCGCGATGGCGCGGTCGCGAGTGCAGCGAATATAGTCGCGCGGCACCTTGCCCCACCGCTCGGCCGTCAGTTGCAGCGGCGTCGTGAAGACGGACATCGGCTCGGGCCCCACCAGCCCGGCGGCACGGTTCACGAGCTGCGCGGCAGTGGTGTTGTAAAAAATGTCTTGCACCGCGTGCGGCGCGATAGTCGATGTGCCATCGGCGGACAGCACCAGCGAGCCTTCGCTTTCCGGCCGCGGAGGAATGCTCTGCATCGTCTGCAGCACCGTTCGCCCGTTCGGAACCAGGAACGCGGCCAGATAGACCAGGGAAGTAATCCGATCCGGTGCGTACTCGGCCGCCTGGCTGATCACGACGCCTGCCCGACTATGGCCGACCAGCACGACCGGCTCGTCCTCCGCATTGATTACCTCCACTACGAATCGCGCCCAGCGCTCCAGCGTCACCTGGGACAGCGGCGTGGGATCGGCACCCATGCCGGGCAGATCGAGTGCGATCGCCCGATGGCCGGCCGCTTCGAGAAGGGGTGCCGCCAGTTCCCAGCACCATGCTCCGTGCCAGGCCCCGTGAATCAGTACGAAAGTGGACATACAGTTTTTTCCCTCAGCAGCGGGCGCGACATGGCGCCGTTTGAACGGTGCGAACGATTCTCATTCAAGAAACGTTTCCGCTGGAACGCGGCGGCTCGCATTGTAGCTGCCGTACCACGTATTCCGCGTCCTCACCCACCCCTCCGAGCAGCGACGAGCCGACCCGGTACTGGTAGCGCAGGCCGGTGAAGCCGAGCCCGGGCGCATCCGCGACGAGGCCGCGCCGGTGCAGCGGGTAACCGTCGGGTCCGAACACCGGCATCCGGATCCAGCCGAAGTCTGGCCGGAAGCCGGTGCACCACAACACCGTCCGCACACTCTCGAGTATCCGCCCGTCTTCCAGTACCGGATGGCCGCCCGTTACGCCGACCGTGCGGCCGGCGAACGTCAGCAGGGGATGCGCGAGCTCGCGGCGCGTGAAGCCCACCAGCGGATCGCCCGCGAAGAGCCGCCCGTGCATCAGCCGGCGGCCGGCGAACGACTCGACCGACGGTCGCAACACCGTCCACCGGAGCCAGTCGTAGATGTCGCGCCCGAGAAGCCGCCGTGGGATGGCGCCGGTGTCGCGGCCCGACAGCCACGTGCGCCGGCCCGCGGCCGCGAGCTCGGCCGCGATCTGCGCGCCCGAGTTGCCCGCGCCGACGACGAGCACGTCGCCCGGGGGCAGCGCGTCCGGATTGCGATATTCGCTTGCATGCCGCTGCGTGAGCTCGGAGGAAAGGTCAGAGGCGAACGCCGGAATGTACGGGCGGTGATACGCGCCGGTCGCCACGATCACCGAGCGCACGGTGAACGCCCCGGCGTCCGTTGCCACGGCGAACCCGTCCCCCCTCGCGTCCAGCGATGAAACGCGCGTGTTCAGGCGCACGGGCAGCTCGAAACGCGCGGCATAGTCCTCGAGATAGCTCGCGACCTCGCCCTTTACGGGCAGCGCATACGGCGCGCCGGGAAACGGCATCCCGGGCAGGGCGTTGTAGCGCACGGGCGTGAACAGCCGCAACGAGTCCCACCGCTGCCGCCATGAATCGCCGACCCGGCCGGCGCCGTCGAGCAGCAGGAAGCGCGCACCGCGCTGCTGCAGGTGGTAAGCGGACGCGAGGCCGGCCTGCCCCGCACCGATGACGATCGTGTCGTATTGAGTGCTCATGCAGGCTCCCCCCCAGGATTGTTTGATACGACGAACAGAGCGTCGGCATTACAGACTTCGATGCGTCCGCTCGCAACGTGCCGCAGCACCAGCGCCTCGAGCCGCTCGATGCCGGCCGCCCACGTCAGCTCCATGCCGAAGCGCACGCTGACGTCGGCGCGGCCGCGCAGCGCCGCCCGGACTTCGGGAGCGATGCCCGCGCGGCGCGCGTCGGCGTGCACCACGAGGGTGACGGAGCAGCCGTGCCCGCAGAGACGCAGCGCCGCCGCCGCGCCGGCCGGCGGATCGCCCGCGACGACCGCATGGCCGTTCGCCAGTGTAGCCGGCAGCTCGTCCGGCAGTGCCGTGTAAATGCCCCTGCCGATGAGCTCCATCGCTCCCGGCACCTCGAGCAGCGCCGCGCGGATCACCGGCGCGCCTCTGCGCTGAGCGACCGGAGAAACGCTTCGAGCTGCCGCCGCTCCTGCCCGCTCAGGTGCAGGGGCTCGAGCTCGCTGTGACCCGCCGCCGCTTCCGGCGCGCGATCGTAGTGCTCGATCACCTCCGCCAGGGTGCCGAACTGCCCGGCGTGCATGTAGGGCGCGCGCTCGGCGACATTGCGCAGCGAGGGCACCTTGAAAGCGCCCTCGAGCGCGGCGTCATCGGTCACCATGAACTCGAGCTCGGCGCATGCGTGCGTATCGTCGCTCCACCGGCTGCGGCAATTGAACTCGTCCTGCAGCACGCCGTCGGCCCCCGCCAGGCGGCCCGGGTCCGGAGCCCGTCCGGGCCGCGCGGGCACGCCCGTGTTGTGGAAATCGTTGTTCGTCAGAAGCGGCCCGTTGTGGCAGTTGGTGCAGCCCGCCTTGCCGGTGAACAGGCGCAGGCCGGCGACCTCGTCTTCGCTCAGGATGCCGGCCGGCGCGCGCCCGGTCGCCTTCAGGCTCTCTACGTAGCGGTCGAACCGCGACGGTACGTACTGCAGGCCGCGCTCGTACGCCGCGATGGCTTTGCCGATGTTGACGAAGACGGCGGTGACCGCCTCGCGCTGCGCCTCGGGAATGCCGGCCAGCGGCGGCAATGCCCCGAAGATCTGCTCGTACTCCGCACGATAGTGCGCGGCGATGACGTGCGCGTACTGCGCGCGCGTGCCGCCGTGCTCCACGGGGCTTTCCAGCGGCCCGAGTGCCTGCGCCCACAGGCTGTCCTTACGGCCGTCCCAGAACAGGAAGGGGCTGTACGCCGCCGCGGCGAGCGGCATGGTCCGCCGGCTCGTCTGCCCGACGCCTTCGCCGAGCGCCAGGCCGTCCTGGAACCCGCGTTCCGGAGCGTGGCAGGTCGCGCACGACACCTGGCCGTTCGAGCTCAGGCGTGTGTCGAAGAACAGGCGCTCGCCGAGCGCGGCCGCTCGCGGATCGTCCGCGACGCGGTTCGTCGGTTCGGCGGGCAATGCGTCGAGCGCCGCGAGCGACAGCCCGGCGAGCTCTTTGATCTCGCCGGCCGTCCAGTTTTCCCCGCCGGCCGGCAGCGAAGCCGGGATCGACGCCAGCAGCAGCCCGAAGGCGAGGAGCGCATGCGCCCGGTCGATTATGCGGATCACGGCGCGGCGCCTCAGAGGTCGAGATTGAAGGTGACGACGTCCGCGCCCGCCGGCGTCTCGATCGCCAGCGTGAGCTCCCACCATCCGCCCATGTTGAAGCGCAGGCCCTGGATCTCGTACACCCCGTCGCCCAGCGCACGCGTTACCCGGGGCCGGGTCGGCAGGCCGTGCCCGTGCTCCGGCATGCCGCCGCCGACCTCGATGGTGGCGCCGTCCACCGGCTGGCCGGCGGCATCCACGAGCGCCACGCGGACGGTCTGCAGCCGCCGCGGCCGGAGCGGCTGGTCGGCCCGCAGCGTCGCCGTGAACTGCCCGGCGGCCGAGGGGCGCGGGCCCGTGCCGAAGTCCGCCGGGGATGGCCGGGAGACCGCCTTGTCGTGCATCATCGCCAGGTGGCCGCAGGCGGCCACCGAGAGGACGGCCGCGGTCACGGCCAGGACGAAAACGAGCGTGCTCCGAAGTTTCATGATTACCCCCTTCTGCCATGGAGCCGGCGGCACATCCGCCGGTGGTGCGCAATTTAGGGGCAGGGGCGTTTTGAAGATTGAACGGCACGGTCGCGGTTCTTGTACGTGCCGGCCGATGATCTTGAATAAAGCGGCTGCGGAGGCGCGGTGATGCCGCCGGACGCACGGCAGGAAGGCGGGCAGGACAGGTCGCGGTGGAGCCTGGCGCCGCGCTGGTATCTCTGGGACGGCGGGTTCCTCGTGATCGGCAAGAGCGAAGGCGTCGTGCCGCCCCACGCGCATCATGCGATCCAGATCGTGATCGCGATCGAGGGCGACGTCGGGATCAAGAGCACGACCGGGGACTGGCGCGACGGCCGCGGCGTGATCATTCGCCAGGACGCGGAGCATTCCTACGACGGCAGGGGCGCGAACGGCGCGATGCTGTTCGTCGATCCGGAGTCGAGCGAGGGCGCCTGGCTGCGGACGGCGCTTGCCGAGGCGATCACGATCGTCCCGGACAAGCGCCTCGAAGACAGCATCGCCGCGCTCCGGACGTTCTGCGAACGGCCGTTCGAGAGCCTGGAGATCGGCGAGCTGATCCGGCACTGCGTCGTGTCGCTCTGCGCGGGCGCTCCGCCGGCGCGCCGGCTCGACCGGCGCGTGTCCCGGGTGCTGGAAGCCATTCGCGCCTCGGACGACCTGCGCATGTCGCTGGAGGATGCCGCGGCAATCGCGTTCCTGTCACCGAGCCGCTTCGCGCACCTGTTCAAGCAGCAGGTGGGGCTGCCGTACCGGCGTTACCTGCTGTGGCGGAAGGTGACGCGGGCGATGGTGGCGATCGGGAAAGAGCGAACCATCGGCGCCGCTGCGCACGCGTCCGACTTCGCGGACGCGGCCCACCTGACGCGCACCTTCTACCAGATGTTCGGGATTCCGCCCTCGGTGATGATGCGCGGCGAGTTCTTCGAGATCGCCTCGCCCTTCAGCGCCGCCGGGTGATCGTCAGGCGGCGTTCGGGCGCCGCAGCACGAGCCAGCCGCGCGGTTGCCCCGTGACGGGATCCGGTTCCTGCATCGCGCGTAACAGGAGGTCCACCGGCATCCAGTGCGGCGGATACTTGAAGCGCGCCGTATCGAGCACGAGCACCTGGTCCCTTGCGGCATGCAGGCCGCCAATCGGCGAGAAGTGGCCGTCACCCGTTTGACCGACGGCGCGCCGCGAGTAGTTGGCGACGAGGACGGGTCCGTCCGTTCCCGTCGCCGCTTCGCGCAGGTGTTCGCGGAACAGGCCGGCGTTAATCGGTGAGGCTCGGTGCACCGTCACGTCCGCCGCGCTGCACCGGGCCAGGCAGGCCACTTCGTCCAACGTCAGGCCGTGGCGCCGCACGTCCTCGAGCGACTTGCAGCAATCCAGCAGTTCCTCGCTGAACCAACGCCATATGCCTTTCCAGCGGCGATTCGGCTCAATGCGCAGGGCGTTCAACGCGCAGACGAGCGATCCGAGACCGCAGAACGCGGGATCGGCCTGTGTATGAAACTGCTGGGCCAGCGGGAAATAGCCTTCCATGGTGCCGTCGAGGAGGGCCTCCCTGAACAGCGTCCTCCCGCGGCCGGAGTCGAGCGCGTCGAGGCTGCCCGGCAAGGGCCGCATGTAGACGGCGTGCTCATCGGGCGAGACCGGGGCGGGCATGCAAGCGTTCATCGGGGGCCTCGCGACTGTTGACCTGGCGAAAGTCTCGCACCGGTCCTGCGATCCGGCCTTGAACGGAGCGGCTATCGTCGCTGTACGAATCCGCTATTTACGCGAGTCTCCGGTTCTGAGCCCCCTGCCCGCTACTGGCGTGACGCGTTCCTGATCTCGACCGTCGTCAGGTCGCGGCCAATGGCGGTCGCCATCACGCCGACGATCACCGCCAGGACCGCGATGCCCGCGAGAGCCGAAAGCTGGGGTGCGTTCAGCACGAAGGCCAGGATCGCGGCAAGGAACAGCGCGGCCGTGTAGATCCGGATTCCCTTGCTCTGCAGTTGGTCCATCTCTCTTCACCTCTTTTCGGGGAAACCTCGCCACCCGGGGCGAGCGCAGCCCGAAGTCGATCGAAAAAACGGTTCCCGGTGCCGGTGCACCGGGTCCCACCCGGGATGGCGGCTACGTTAGCAAAACGGCCCGCCGCCACATTGACCTGGATCAAGCACGCTCGCGGACGTGTCGCTCTTCGCCTACACGCACGGGGTGGCGGCATTGTGGAATCCAAAAGCCACCGCTACTATCCGTCCTCAGAGCTGGCCAACCCGAGCCAGGCAACAAGAAAATCGCATATGAATATCTACGTAGGCAATCTTCCTTACACGACGACCGATGAAGACCTGCGCGCGGCCTTCGCGCCGTATGGCAGCGTCACCTCGGCCCGGGTCGTGTTCGATCGCGAAACGGGCCGCTCGAGAGGTTTTGGTTTCGTCGAGATGGCGAACTCGAGCGAGGCGCATGCCGCCATCGAAGCGTTGAACCAGACCGACATGCAGGGCCGCCAGCTCCGCATTAACGAAGCACGCGCCCGCCGCTGACGATCCGCCCCGCGCGGTAGCCGATGCTGGATTTTTCAGGCTATCCGCTGTGGATCAATGCGGCCGTTTTCCTTGCGGCCGCGGCCGCCGTCTGGTGGGCGGGAACCCGCCTGACCCACTATGCCGATGCCATTTCGACAATAACCGGTCTCGGCCAGGCGCTCATCGGCATGCTGCTGCTCGGCGCCGTCACCTCGCTGCCGGAGATAGCGGTCTCCGTTACCGCCGGTCTCAGCGGCAATGCCGGGCTCGCGGTGAGCAACATCCTGGGAGGAGTGGCCCTGCAGATGGTGGTCATCGCCATCGGGGACGCGCTGCTGCGCGGGCAGGCCATCACGTTCCAGGTTGCCAAGCCGGCCATCCTCCTGCAGGCGATCTTCTCGTGCCTGCTGCTGTGCATGATCGTTGCGGCCGTGCTCGTCGGCGACGTCGCGGTGGCCGGCGTCGGGCTCTGGAGCACCGGTATCCTGATCGGCGGCGTTCTCATGCTGTGGCTCTTCACCCGCTACAAAGGCAACCAGAGCTGGGAGGCGGTGCCGGCGCCGAAGCCGCTGAAGGGCGACAAGAAGAACCAGCCGGAGAGCCTGAGCACCGCCCTCCTGCTGACCGCCGGCGCGGCGGCCATCATCCTCGCGGCAGGTGTCATCCTCACCAGGACCGCCGATGCCATCGCCACGGAGACCGGGATCAGCGGGAACTTCATCGGTGCGACGCTCGTCGCCGCCGCGACGTCGCTGCCGGAAATCAGCACGGTCGTCGCGGCCGTCCGCCTCAAGCGCTACATGATGGCGTTTTCGGAAATCTTCAGCACCAATATCTTCGACCTGATGCTGATCTTCCTCATCGATCTCGCTTACGGCGGGCCGGCCGTCATCAACGAGCAGGGCAGCTTCGCGGCGTTCGGCGCGGTGCTCGGGATCGCGGTCACGCTGATCTACGTCGCCGGTCTCATCGAGCGTCGCAACAAGGCTTTCCTGCGGCTGGGCGTCGATAGCTGGGCGGTGCTCGCCACTTATTTTGGCGGCATCGGGGTGCTGTACGTGCTGAGCTGAGGGCGCCCGGCGAGCGCAGGCTTATGCCCGCTCGTTGAAAGCCGCCTGCCCATGCTATAGATTGAAGAAGACGCTCCGGCCCGCGAGCTCCCGGCTGGCCGGCGTTCACACACAATCCGCTTGACCTGCGTGCGTGCGGCCAGCGCGTACGCAAGCCTTCCCCCTACAGCCTTTTCGATCGGAACCCGCCAGCGGGCCGTCTCGGCCATCCGATGGAGGCTATGCCCGTTGGAGGAGCACATGTTCGAGGCGTTCGGCCACCTTGCCGCACAAATGCTGGCGCACATCCTGCTGATGAACGCCGTCGCACCGCTCCTCGCCATTGCGGCGCACGCCGCCGCGCCGCGGAGCTGGCCGACCCTGCTCGTGCCGGCGGCCGTCGTGCAGGTCGCCGCGCTGTGGGCGTGGCATGCGCCGCCGGTGCTCGAAGCAGCGATGCATTCGGACCTGCTGCACCTCGCGATGCAGGCCTCGTTGTTGCTTGTGGCCTTCTGGTTCTGGTGGGCGATCTTTTCCAGACGTGAGGCGCGCTGGCGCGCGATCGTCGCGCTACTCGTCACCGGCAAGCTGTTCTGCCTCCTCGGCGTGCTGCTGGTGTTCGCGCCGCGCGCGCTCTACGGGCTTACCGGGTCGGCTCTTCCCGACCAGCAGCTCGCCGGATTGCTGATGCTCATTGCGTGCCCGGCCACCTATATCGTCGCCGGCGTCGTCGTCGCCGCGCGCTGGCTCGGTCACATCGATTCCGAATCCCGCTCACCGAATGCGCGGCATGCGGCTTAGCGGCTTCCGCTGGCGGCGGGCCGCCCGTTACGGCGCCGCGTATCTCGCCGCTGCGATCGTCGCCGGAGCGCTCTTCGTCTGGTCCGGTCTCTATAACGTTGCCGCCTCCAGCGACCACTGGGAGATCACGAACTGGCTCCTGGAGCGCGTCCGCGTGGAGTCCGTCGACACCTGGAGCAACTTCGTCGGCGAGCCGCCGCCGCTCGACAACCCCGCCCTGGTCAGTGTCGGCGCCGCGCATTTCGAGGGGGGTTGCACGCCGTGCCACAGCCGGCCGGGCTCGCCTGCCAATGCGATTGCCGCGTCCATGCTGCCGGTGCCGCCGCCGCTGACACCGTCGGTGCAGGAGACGGGCACGAAGGAGCTCTTCTGGATCGTGAAACACGGGCTCAAGTTCACGGCCATGCCGGCCTGGCCGTCCCAGCCGCGGGACGACGAGGTCTGGGCCGTCACCGCGTTCCTCCTCAGCCTGCCGGATCTCTCGAGCCGTGAATACCGCGAGCTTTCCGGCGTGGCGCGCGGCGGCGAGCAACAGGAAACGAGCGCCGAGCTCGCCCGGAGCAGCGAGGCCGTCGCGCTCACCGAATGCGTGCGCTGCCACGGGGATGCCTCGATGCCGCCGCTTTCGGCCTTCATCCCGTTGCTCAACGGGCAGTCGCAGGCCTACCTCGAACGCTCGCTCGCCGAATACGCGGCGACCATCCGGCCGAGCGGCATCATGCAGCCGGTCGCGAGCCTGCTGACGCCGACCGAGCGCCGGCGCCTTGCCGCGTGGTATGCCGGGCTGGAGCCGCCGCGGGTGCCGCCGGGAGACGGCGCGGAAGACGTCGCGCGCGGCCGGCAGCTCGCGCACGAAGGCGACCCGGAGAACGGCATCCCGCCCTGCCTCGCCTGCCATTCCGCCCATCACCCGGGCAGCTTCCCGTCGCTCGCCGGACAGAATTCGACCTATCTCGCGCAGCAGTTGAACCTGTTCAGGAACGGTATCCGCGACCAGACCGTGTACGGCCAGATCATGGCGGCGATCGCGAGCCGGCTCACGAAGGAGCAGGTCGAGAGCGTGGCGCTGTATTTCGCCTCGCTCCCGCCGATGAAGGCGCCGGACGGCGCGGAGCCGGTCCGGTGAATGCGCGGGTCCGCTGCTTCGCGCTTTGTGCCGTCGCGCCGGTGCTGGCAGCGGGCTGTGCCGGCGTGCAGTCCGCCCTCGCGCCGTCCGGCGCCGAAGCCGAGCGCATCGGCCTGCTGTTCCAGGCCGTCACGATCTTCTGCGCGCTGGTGTTTGCCGGCGTCATCGCCGCGATCGCCGTCGCGCTGCTCGGCCGCCGCAGTTGGCGGGAGAAGCTCTCGGGCGAGGCGCTGGTCATCCGCGCGGGCATCTTCTTTCCCGTGACCGCCCTGTCGGTGCTGCTCGGCTACGGGCTCTACGTCATGAGCCTCGGCAGCAACGCCCAGGCGGGCAGCGGACTGCGCCTGAGCACCGACGCCGACGCCCCGCTCGAACACCCGCCCGGCTCCGGGTTGCGCATCGCGGTCACCGGCGAGCGCTGGTGGTGGCGGGTCGAGTACGTCACGCCGGACGGCCGCCGCTTCGCCAGCGCCAACGAGCTGCGCCTGCCGGTCGGCGAGCCGGTGGCGGTCGAGCTCATGTCGGACAACGTGATCCACAGCTTCTGGGCGCCCCGGCTGGCGGGCAAGCTCGACATGATCCCGGGGCGCGTGAACACGCTGACGCTCACCGCGACCGAAGCCGGCGTGAGCCGCGGCCAGTGCGCGGAATACTGTGGCGGCGCGCACGCGCTCATGGCCTTTTATGTCGTCGCCATGCCGCCGGAGGAGTTCTCGGCATGGCTGGCGCGGGCAAGCGGACCCGCCGTCATGCCCGATGAGCGGCCTGCCATCGACGGCCAGGCTTTGTTCATGACCTACGGCTGCGGCGGCTGCCACACGGTGCGGGGGACCGCGGCGCGCGGCACGATCGGGCCCGACCTGACGCACGTCGGCAGCCGCCTGTCGCTGGGCGCGGGCATCCTGCCCAACGACGCGCAAGCTTTCGCGCGCTGGATCCGTGACAACCAGCACGTGAAGCCCGAGAACCTGATGCCGCCGTTCGAAATCTTCGACCACGCCCAGCTCGCGGACCTCGCCGCTTACCTGGATCACCTGGAGTAACGGCGATGGCGCAGGAGCTTCCCAACCCGATCCCGCGCCCCGAGGGCGAGCTCGAGGAGCTGCAGCGCGTCTGGGCGACGCCGAAAGGCTGGCGCCTCGCCAGCGCGGTGAACAACACCGTGATCGGGCTCTTCTATATCGGCGCTGCCTTCGGGTTCTTCATCGTTGCCGGGCTGCTCGCGCTCCTCATGCGCACGCAGCTCGCGGTCGGCGGCAATGACTTCATCGGGCAGGAGCTCTACAACCAGATGTTCACCGTGCACGGCACGACGATGATGTTCCTGTTCGCCGTGCCGGCCGTCGAGGCGCTCGGGGTCATGCTCCTGCCGCAGATGCTCGCGGCGCGCGACCTGCCGTTTCCGCGCCTCTCGGCTTTCGCCATCTGGGCCTACGTGATCGGCGGAACCGTGTTCGTCACGACCATCCTGTACGATCTCGCGCCGGCCGGCGGTTGGTTCATGTACCCGCCGCTGACGCTGAAGGAGTTCTCGCCCGGCAACAACGCCGACTTCTGGCTGCTCGGGATCGGCTTCATCGAGATCTCGGCAATTGCCGGCGCCATCGAGATCGTCGTCGGCACGCTCCGGACCCGGCCGCCCGGCATGTCGCTCATGCGCATGCCGATCTTTGCGTGGGCCATGCTGATCTTTGCCGCGATGATCATGTTCGCTTTCCCGGCGGTGATCCTCGCGACCATGATGCTCGAGATCGAGCGGTCCTTCGGCTGGCCGTTCTTCACCGCCGCGCTCGGCGGCGATCCGCTGCTGTGGCAGCACCTGTTCTGGTTTTTCGGCCACCCGGAGGTCTACATCATCTTCCTGCCGGCGGCGGGGCTGGTGTCGATGATCGTGCCGACGATGGCGCAAAAGCCGCTGATCGGTTACCGCCTGATCGTCGTGGCGCTGATCGCGACCGGGTTCTTCAGCTTCGGCTTGTGGGTGCACCACATGTTCACCACGGGTATACCGGGCTTGAGTCTCGCCTTCTTTTCCGCCGCGAGCATGGCCGTGGCGGTGCCGTCCGGCATCCAGGTCTTCTCGTGGATCGCGACCATGGCTTCGAGCCGCGAGCGCTTCCGGATCAACACGCCCTCGCTGTTCATACTCGGCTTCCTGGTCATCTTCACGATCGGGGGCTTGACCGGCGTCATGGTGGCGATGGTGCCCATCGACTTCCAGGTGCACGACACGTACTTCGTCGTCGCGCATTTCCATTACGTGCTCGTCGGCGGCATGGTGTTTCCGCTGTTCGCGACGTTCTATTACTGGGCGCCGATGGGGAGCAGGAACATGCTCTCGGAGCGACTCGGCCGTTGGGTGTTCTGGCTGATGTTCGCGGGCTTCAATATCGCGTTCCTGCCGATGCACCTCACCGGTCTCCTCGGCATGCCGCGGCGCGTCTGGACGTACCCGTCCGGGCTCGGCTGGGACGCGCTCAACATGACCTCCACCGTCGGTGCCTACGTGCTCGGCGCGGGCGTGCTGCTGTTCGTCATCGATATCTTCGTCCGGTTCCGCCCCGGGCAGGGGCCGAACAATCCCTGGGGCGCCGGCACGCTCGAGTGGCTGCCGAGCGACGTCTATTCGACGCGCAGCATCCCCCTCGTGACCAGCCGCGAGCCGCTCTGGGACCAGCCGAACCTGGCGGAGGACGTGAAGGCGGGCGGCTACTATTTGCCCGGCGCCCCGACCGGCGGGCGCGAGACGCTCGTCACGTCGCCGATCGACGCGCGCCCGCAGTACGTGATCCAGATGCCGGGAGCGGGCTGGCCGCCGTTTCTCGCGGCGGTCTTCACCGCGGCGGCCTTCCTGTTGCTGACGGTCAAGGTAGTCGTCCCCGCGATCGTCTCCGCGGTGCTCGCGATTCTCTTCTGCCTCGTGTGGACCTGGAGCCTCGACCCGGGGCCCGGCAAGGGCGAGGTGGACATCGGCGGCGGCATCCGCGTGCCCACTTACATGACCGGACCGCGCTCGCACTCCTGGTGGGCGGTGGTCGTGCTCATGTTCGTGGCCGGCTCGCTGTATCTCGCTTACGTGTTCTCGTACCTGTTCCTGTGGACGGTGTCGCCGGAGGTGTGGGCGCCGGCGGGCTCGCCCGCCCTGCCGGACGTCGGCTGGCCGGCGGCATCGGCCGCGCTGCTGCTCGCGGGCTCGGCGCTCCTGTACGGCGCGCGGCGCGTGCTGCCGCCGCCGGGGCGCTTCCGGCTCGCCGTACCGGTGCTGGTCCTGCTCGCGCTCGCCTGCCTCGCGGCGGCACTCGGCAGCGAGATTGCCGGCCACTGGCGGACCGGCCTCACGCCGTCATCGAATGCGTACGGCGCCAGCGTCTACATGGCCATCGTGCTGTTCGGGCAGCTCGCCTTTGCCGTCGTGATCCTCGGCGGCTACGTCATTGCACGCCACGTCAGGGGCCGGCTCGATCGCGAGCGGCGGGTGAGCTTCGACAATCTCGCGCTGCTCTTTCATTACACCGTGGCCCAGTCGCTGTTCGGGCTGCTGCTGGTGCACGGATTCCCGAGGCTGGTGGCATGAGGATGCAAAAAATGCAGGCAGGCGAGGATCCCGGCTCGGTCGCGAGCGCGCTCATCTACCTGCTCATCGGTCCGCTGGTCTGGGCGGGGCACCTGTTCCTGGTGTATGCCCCGCAGTCCGCGCTCTGTGCCTTCCGGATCACAGGCTTCGCGAGCATCGCGCCGCGGCTCATCGAAGCCGTGGTGGTCGCCGTCACGGTGCCGGCGGCGGTGGCGCTCCTGCTGGCGATCGGGAGGCCGCGACAAACGGCGCGCCTCTTTCGCGCGGCGGGATTCCTGGACGGCGAGAACGGCCGCTTCATGGTGTCCGTCATGCGCTTGCTCGCGGCACTCTCCTTTGCCGGCGTGCTCTGGGCGGGCGCTACGGTGCTGCTGTTGCCCGCCTGTCCGCAGCTTCGTTGATCACCCGCGACCGCTCGATTTGACCGCCGCGCCTTCGAGAAACTCCATGAGAGACGGAGATTTACGGTTGCTCGACAGCGTGGATGTGAATATAATTACAGCACTGGTTATTTTGTCAGGAAGCGCCGCCATGAATACTCAATCCAAGGTCCGTGCTGCTACCGGCCGACCCGTTTTCACCAACCGCCACGCCTCCATCGACGAGCTCGACCGCGCCATCCTCAAGCTCGCCCTGCAGAGGAACGTCATTGAGCACGATTTCCTCGTGCTGGTGCGCCGCTTCGACGAGCGCGCCGGCTGGCTCCAGTGGAACTTCGAGAACTGCGCCGAGTGGCTGCACTACCGCTGCGATATCTCGAAGGGCGCCGCGCGGGAGCGGGTCCGGGTGGCACATGCGATGAAGACCTTGCCCGCGATCGCGATGGCCTTTGCCAAGGGCCGGCTCTCCTATTCCAAGGTGCGGGCGCTGACCCGGGTGGCCAAGCCCGAGAACGAAGACGAATTACTCACGTTCGCGCTGAAGACGACGGCGGCCCGGGTGGAGGAACGCTGCCGGGAGCTGCGTTGCGGAACGGTCGTGTCAACCGACGATGCCCTGCGGGCGCATGCGCGGCGGGGCGTCTGGATGCGCCGGGACGAGGCGCGCGGGATGATGGTGATCACGGTGGAGCTACCGCTCGAGACCGGGGAGCTGGTCGACAAGGCGCTGGACAAAGCCATGGAAACGGCGGCGATACCCGGCCGCGAGTTCAAGGACGAGAGCTGGATGGCGCAGCGGGCCGATGCTTTTGTGGCACTGGCGAAGGATTACCTCTCCGGTGGAACGGTGGGCGGTGGCGGCACCCCGGATCACTACCAGGTCACGGTGCACGTGGACGAGTCAGCCCTCCGCGGAAACGCGGGCGGCCGTTCGGGGCTCCCGATCGAAACGGTGCGGCGGATTGCCTGTGACAGCGACCTCATCGTGCTGGTCGAGAAGGACGGGAACCCGCTGAGCGTCGGGCGCAAGACCCGGGTGATCCCGACGGCGCTCAGGCGGGCCTTGTGGGCCCGGGACAAGGGTTGCCGCTTCCCTGGCTGTGGCCGCAAGCGGTATGTCGAGGCGCATCACTGCGTGCACTGGGCGTTGGGGGGCGAGACGCGGCTCGAGGACCTGTCGCTGCTCTGCACGCAGCACCACCGGTTGCATCACGAGGGCGGCTTCACGATGGAGAAGGATTACCGGGGCCGCTGGTTCTTCCGGAATGCCGACGGGCGGGCGGTGCCGGAATGCGGGTATCGGCCGGAGGACATCACGGACGATGACGGAGAGACGGCCGAGGAGTACTTCGAGCGCCGCGCTTCCGCGGAAAGGTCCGGTGGTTCCGCTGAAACGTGCGACGCCTCAGCGGAATCATCGGGCGTTCCCGCGGGAACGTGTCCCCGGGATTCCGCGGAGGGTTTCACGGTCAACGAGCCATCGACGGGAGCGTGGATGGTGAGGGATTTCGTGGAGGTGTACCACTCGAGGCGTAATTTCGCGACAGTCGGCGCTTCCGCGGGAACGCCAGTCGCATGAAATAGAGCCACAGCCAGGGCGACTCTGCCGAGGCGGCCGCGGAACGGCGTCCCGGCACTACCCCGCCGATGTCGCTTCGCGGATCTCCGCCACTGCTGAAGCATCGACGGTCGATGCGTGGTTGCCCCAGGCGTTGCGCACGTAGTTGACCACCGCCGCGACCTGCTCGTCGCTCAGCTTCCAGGCAAAGCCCGGCATGCGGATGCGGGTGGGCCGCGCCTCCGTGGAGGCCTCGCTGATGCCGCGGAGCACGGCGTGAATGAGCGACGTGGCGTTCGGCGACAACACCGTCGCCCGGCCGTCCAGCGGCGGGAAGACGTCCGGCAGGCCCTCGCCCTCGTAGCCGTGACAGCCGATGCAGTTGTCCACGTACACGCGGTGGCCTTCGGGAAATTGCTCGGCCGCCGCGACCGCGGTGTCGTCGCCGTCCCCGCCCGTGTCCTCCCCGGGCGGTAGCGTCTTCAGGTAGGCCGCGATGGCCTCGAGATCGCTCTGGCGCATGCGGCTCGTGCTCTTTTCGACCACTTCCTGCATAAGCCCCCCGGCGAAGGCGAAGCCGTTCGATCCGGTCCTCAGGTACTCGACGATGTCCTGCTCCGACCATGCGCCCAGGCCGGACGTCTCGTCGCCGTCGAGCTTCGCCGCGAACCAGTTCTGCAGCGCGTTGCCGGCGTACGCCTGATCCCGCTGCGGGCCGCCCATCCAGCTCTTCGGCGTATGGCAGGCGCCGCAGTGGCCTGGTCCCTGCACCAGGTAGGCGCCGCGATTCTGCTCGGCGGTGAGCTCCGGGTCGGGCTCGAAGGCGCCGCTGTCGAGGTACAGCAGGTTCCAGCCGGAAACGAGGAATCGCCAGCTCATAGGCCAGGCCAGCTCGTTCTCGCGTTCGACGCTGTGCACCGGCTCGAGCGTGTCGAGATAGGCGCGGATAGCGAGCAGGTCCTCGCGCGTCACGCGGGTGAACCACGGGTACGGGAAGGCGGGGTAGAGCCGGCTCCCGTCGGCACTGATGCCGTGGCGCATCGCGCGCAGGAATTCCGCATCCGTCCAGGCGCCGATCCCGGTCTCCTCGTCGGGCGTGATGTTGGCCGAGTAGACGGTGCCGAACGGCGTCGGCACGGGCTTGTCGCCCGCAAAGGGCTCGCCCCATTCCGTGGTGTGGCAAGCGGCGCAGTCGCCGACGATCACCAGGTAGCGGCCGCGCGCGTTCTGCGCCCAGGAATCGAGGCGAGGTCGCGACCCGGCGGCGGGACATATAAAAGCGCCGGCCGTGAGAACGGCAAGCGCGACTATGTAGCGGCCTCGCACCTCGGGTCCCGTCTAGGCCTGCACCAGCGGGCCCGGCGATTTCAGGTAGCGGCTCCGGATCGCGTCCGCCGCCCAGAGCGACAGCGCGCCGACCGTGCCGTTCGGGTTGTAGCCCGCGTTCTGCGGGAACGCGGACGCCCCGACGACGAACAGGTTCGGGACGTCCCAGCACTGCAGGTAGCGATTGACGACGCTCGTCTCGGGATCGTTCCCCATGATCGCGCCGCCGGTGTTGTGCGTGGTCTGGTAGGGCACGATGGAGTAATGCCGGGCGACCGGGTTCGCGTGATACGCGCGCGGTTTCATCGCCCGCGCAATCGCCGTGAGCTGGCGGGTCAGGAAGTCGCTCATCTTGAGGTCGTTCTCATGGAAATCGAACGTGACGCGCAGGAGCGGGTTGCCGTACACGTCGCGGTAGGCGGGGTCGAGATCGAGATAAGCATCGCGATAGGCCATGGAGCTGCCGTGCGTGGCGAGTGACGTGCCGCGGAGGTAATTCTCTTTGGCGGCCCGCTTCCAGCCGCTGCCCCAGCCCGGCGCGTCGTGCGGGATGACCATCTGCCCGATCGGCCGCTGGCCGGTGGTCCAGGAGGCAATATAGCCGCCGCCGATGAAACCGTGCCGCCCGTGATCGAAGTTCCCCGAGTTGTAATCGTCGACGATCTGCCCGAGGGCGCCGGCGCCCATGAAGGGGTTCAGGTTCTCATGCGTGAAGACGTCCACCGAGGAAACGGTCTGGTAAGCGTAATTGCGCCCGACGACGCCCTTCCCGCTGCGCGGATCGTACGGGCGGCCGATGCCCGACACGAGCAGCAGGTGCACGTTGTGCGTGGCGTAAGCCGAGACGATGATGAGATCGCCCGGCTGCTCGTGCTCCTCGCCCTGCATGTCGACGTAGTTGACGCTGACGGCGCGTGTCCCGGTGGAATCCAGGTTGATGCGGGTCACCGCCGCGTGCGTGCGGCAGGCGAAGTTCGGCTTTTCGAGCAGCACCGGCAGGATGGTGGTCTGCGGCGACGCCTTGGAGTAGTTGCCGCAGCCGTGCCATTCGCAGAAGCCGCAGTACGTGCAGGCGCCCATCTGCACGCCATAGGCGTTCTTGTACGGTTTCGAAGTATTCGAAGCAGGCCCCGGGAACGGATGATCGCCGACCTCGATCGCGGCCCGGTCGAACATCGTCGACAGCAGGTCGCGCTTCAGCGGCGGCAGCGGGTAGGGCCGTGACCGCGGTCCTTCGAAGGGATTGCCGCCCGCCTGGATTTCACCGCGCAGGTTGCCGGCCTGGCCGGATACGCCGCAGATGTAGTCGAACTTGTCGTACCAGGGCTCGAGCTCGGCATAGGTGACGCCCCAGTCCTGGATCGTCATGTCGTCCGGTATGAAGCCGGCGCCGTACTGCTCCACGGTGCGGCTCCTGAGCTCGAAATCGTGCGGCAGGAAACGCCAGTGCTGGCCGTTCCAGTGCACCGCGGCGCCGCCGACGCCCGTGCCCGGGTTGAAGGAGCCGAGGTGGCGCATCGGCAGCGAGCGCTGCCGCGCATTGTGGCGGAAAGATACCGTCGTGCGATGCGGCTGCTCGAACAGCTCGTTGCGGATGGCGAAGCGCAGCTCGTCCTGCACCCACGGAATGGCGAACTCCTCGGACGTGCGGCGGGGGCCGCCGCGCTCGAGCGCCAGCACCTCGAGTCCGGTTTCGGTCAGCTCCTGCGCGAGCAGCGAGGCCGACTGCCCGAAGCCGACCAGGACGACGTCGGCAGACCGGTGCTTCACCATCCGCCAACCGCCTCAGACGCTCGTGCCGCCGCGGCCCAGCAGCCCGGTGGTCGGCAGCGGGTACGGCTTGCCGTATTGCGTGATGTAGCGGGCGTAGTTGTAGCGCGGCCCCGGAAAGCCGATCAGCTTCCATCCGATGAACTGCTGGTTGCCGCCGTACATCGGATCGGCCAGGAAGCCCTCACGCGCGTTCTGCCACAGCATCCGGAAAAAATCCCGCGGATCGAACACGCCGAGGTCGATGGCGCCGTTCTCCAGTGCCGAGAGCGTTTCGTCCTGCTGCGCGGCGCGCAGCTCCGCGAAATTCCCGCCGTAGCGATCGCGGCACCAGGCATCCACGCGGGGAATGCAATGCCGGTACAGCTCGGCCGGCGAGTAGCGCATCTGGTAGCCCTGCTCCTCGCTGCCGTCGTGCCAGGGACCGGACATGTACCAGCGCTCGGCCCGGCCGTAAGGGCCGCTCAGTTGCCGGTCGATGAACTCGCGCACGCCCGCCTCCAGGGCGCCCGGGCCCAACTCGTCCGCGGGGATCAGGCGGCCCACCGCCGCGTCGACGAGCTCCCGCTCGGCGGCCGTGAAGAAATGACCGGCCGGCACGTCGTAACCGGGCGGGCCGACCAGCCGATCGCCGGAATCGTCCGGCAGCGTGGGCCTGGCACAGCCGCTCAGGGCGGCGCCGCCGGCGAGCAGCGAATACTTGAGGAACTCACGCCTGTTGTTCGGCACGGGTACTCTCCTGCGCGAAGAAGAAACGCACGCTGCCCCCGTTGCCCCGCAAGCACCACATTTTTTAGCCTAGTACAGGGTGCCCGGAAGTCAATTTTGCCGGCGCCGGATCAGCGGGTCAGGAAATCGGCGAGCGACAGGCCGAGCAGCAGCGCGAGCCAGAACAGGCCGGCCAGCGCCGCCAGGCGCACGACGGCCTGGGCGGCGCGAAGCTCCATGAAGAACGCCGCAACGAGGCCGGCTTTGATCGCTGCGATAGCGAGATTGACGAACACGTTCAGCCTGCCGAGCTCCAGGAACGACGACCCGACGGTCAGCGCCAGCAACCCGATCAGCGCGAGGTAGACGAAGACGAACGAACGGACCGTCTGCTTTTCCATTCAGCGCACCAGGTAGAGGACGGGAAACAGGAACAGCCACACGATGTCGACGAAGTGCCAGTACAGCGCGCCGGCACGCACGTTGCCTTCCAGGCGCACGCGATCGCGCCCGCGCCAGGCAAGCACGATGAACACGATCAGCAGGCCGATGCCGATGAGCAGGTGCAGCGAATGCCAGCCGGTCATCGCGAAATAGAAATTGAAGAACATCTGCACCCGTTCCGCGTCGGGGCCGGAGTAGCTGAACACCAGGCTGTTCAGCGGCACCAGGCCTTCCCGGTACTCCTGTGCGTATTCCAGCCCCTTGATCGCGAGGAACGCGCTGCCGAGAACGGCGGTCGCGGCGAGAAAGCCGATCACGGCGCGCCGGCTGCCGCTGCGCGACGCGACGTCCGCAAGCGCCATGGTCAGGCTGCTGGTGATGAGGACGGCGGTATTCGCCGTGCCGAGCACGACATTCAGGTGCCCGCTGCCCGCCACGAACGCGTCGTGGAAAGCGAGCCGATAGACCGTGTAGCCGGTGAACAGCGCGCCGAAGAACAGCACCTCCGTTGCCAGCAGCACCCACATGCCGAGCGCGGCGGCCTCCCGCTGCTGGCCGAGGTCGTCGAACTGCGCGCGCAGGGCTCGTGAGTCAGGCACGGTCTTCGCGGCTCCGGGTCGGGTCGTAGGCGTAAGGCTGCCGGGTCACCTGCGGTGTTGTCGCAAAGTTGTGTGCGGGCGGCGGCGAGCCGGTCTGCCATTCGAGTCCGGTGGCGTGCCACGGATTCGCGCCGGCAAGCGGCCCCCGGAACATCGACCAGGCCAGGTAACAGAGGGGAAAGAGGTAACCGACGGCCAGCGTGGCCGCGCCGGCCGACGACAGCAGGTGATAGATCTGGAACTCCGGGGGGTACTCGTGATAGCGCCGCGGCATGCCGAGGTAGCCCATGATGTATTGCGGAAAGAACGTGAGATTGAAGCCGAAGAAGATCAGGATCGCCGACAGCCGCCCGAGAAACTCCGGGTACAGCCGGCCGCTGATCTTGGGCCACCAGAAGTGAATGCCGCCGATGAACGCCATCACCATGCCGCCGACCATGATGTAATGGAAATGCGCGACGACGAAGTAGGTGTCGTGCACGTGCACGTCGACGGCCATCGAGGCCAGTACCAGGCCGGTCAGCCCGCCCATGGAGAACAGGCCGATGAAACCCAGCGCGTACAGCATCGGCGTTTCGAAGGAAATGGAGCCGCGATAGAGCGTCGCCACCCAGTTGAACACCTTGATCGCCGAGGGCACGGCCACCAGGAAGCTCAGCAGGCCGAACACCATTCCGGCATAGACCGACTGGCCGCTGACGAACATGTGGTGGCCCCAGACGAGGAAACCGATCATCGCGATGGCGAGCAGCGAGTACGCCATCACGCTGTAGCCGAAGATCTCGCGGCGCGCGAAGCAGGGGATGATCTCGCTGACGACTCCCATGCCCGGCAGGATCATCACGTACACGGCGGGGTGCGAGTAGAACCAGAAGAGGTGCTGGAACAGCAGCGGATCGCCGCCCAGCGCCGGGTCGAAAACGCCGATGCCGAACAAGCGCTCCAGCGCCACCAGCATCAGGGTCATCGCCAGCACCGGCGTGGCAAGCACGAGGATCAGGCTGGTGGCGTAAAGCGACCAGACGAACAGCGGCAGGCGAAACCACCGCATCCCCGGCGCCCGCAGCTTGTGCACGCTCACGATGAAATTGAGGCCGGTGAGAATGGACGAGAAGCCGGTCACGAACACGCCCACGATCGCCAGCACGACGTTGCTGTTGGAAAACATGCTGCTGTAGGGCGTGTAGAACGTCCAACCGGTGTCGACGCCACCGGCGACGATCGTGATCACGGTGAACAGCCCGCCGACCGCGAAGATGTACCAGCTCAGGAGGTTCAGGCGCGGGAACGCGAGATCGCGCGCGCCGATCATGAGCGGCAGCAGGAAGTTCCCGAGCACCGCCGGGACCGCCGGAATCAGGAAAAACCAGACCATCACGATGCCATGCAGGCTGAACATTTCGTTGTACGTATCGGCCGCGAGAAGATCGCCGGCCGGCGTGACCAGTTCCAGGCGCATCAGTGCCGCCGCGGTGCCGCCGACGAAGAAGAACGCCGTCACGGAGAGCAGGTACAGCCAGGCCACGCGCTTGTGATCGGTGGACAGGAGCCAGGAGCGCAAGCTGTGGCCCTCGTGCAGGTAATCGGGGCCGGCGTTCACTCGCTGTCTCCCGCATCCAGCGACTTGATGTAGGCGATGATGGCCGTGATCTCGCCCTCGTCGAGCTGGCCGGCGAAACTCGGCATCAACGGCGCAAACCCGGCGGTCACCCGCGAGTCCGGCAACAGCATCGAATCGCGCAGGTAGGCCTCGTCGGCCACCGCCGTCGCGCCGCCGCGAAGCTGCACGGTGCGGCCGAAAATGCCGTGGAGATCCGGCGCGTGCACGGTGGAACGGGGATCGTGGCAGCCGCTGCAGCCGGCGGACCTGAACATGCGCTGGCCGCGCGCGACCAGCGATTCGGCAGGCGCACTCGAAGCCAGCCACGCCTGGTATTCGGCGGGCGGCATGACGATCACCTCGCCGCGCATCCCCGCGTGCGACGTGCCGCAGAACTCGGCGCAGAAGAGGCGAAAGCGGCCGGGCTCGATGGCTTCGAACCAGATCCGCGTGTACCGGTTCGGCAACACGTCCTGCTTGATGCGGAAAGCCGGGACGAAGAAGCTGTGGATGACGTCCTGCGAAATCAGGGTGACGGTGACGGGGCGGCCCAGCGGCACGTGCAGCGTATTGATCTCGCGCTGCCCGCCGGGGTGCTCGAATTTCCACATCCACTGCCGGGCCAGCGCGTGCACCTGCAACGCGTCCGGGGGCGGCACTTCGATCTTCAGGTACAGCCTCGCTCCCCAGACGAAAAAGCCGATGAAGACCAGCAGGGGTATGACGGTCCAGGCGAACTCGAGGCGAAATCCCTGCGGCTCGTGCGCCTCCCGGTCCGCGTCCCGGCTGTGCCAGTACTTCAGCGAGAACCGCCAGATCAGCACGAACAGGATCAGGCAGACGATGACGCAGGCCGCGAGAATCGCGTAGAACAGGGCGTCGACGTCGGCGGCAACCGACGACGCCTGCGCGGGCAGGATCTGGACCGCGTCGTCCAGCGGCATCGCGCCGCTCATCGCCGCCCGCTCCGCCGGCGTTCCCGGCGGAACGCCACCGCGAGCCCCGCCGCCAGCGCCAGTGCCGTGCCGCCGGCGGCGAGCCGCAGCACTTCCACGATGGCGACGGTGTAGCGTCCGGTGCTCGCGTCATAGTCGTAACACAGCAGCAACAGGTGATCCGTCAGCGAGCCGATGCGCCCCGAGGCGGCATCGACCAGGCCTAAGCGCAGGTCGAAATCGGGAAAGCGCACCCCGAACAGGTAACGGGAGATGCGTCCGGCCGGGGTCGCGATGACCAGCCCGGCCGCATGCGCATATTGATTGCGCCCGGCGTCCCGGGCGTACCGGAAACCGATGGACCGGGCGAGGCTCGCGATGTCGGCGGCCTCGCCCGTCAGGAAATGCCAGCCGGCGCCGATGCCGGCGTCCGGAAAGCGCCTGGCGAGCTCGGCGCGGCTGGCCGCCGCGACCGCGCTGTCTTCACGCGGATCGATGCTGACGACGGCGATCTCGAAATCCCGCCCGGGCACCAGGTCCAGCGCGGATACGGATTCGGCGAGCCCGGCCAGCGTCAGGCTGCACAGGTTGGGGCAGCGAAAATACACGGGCAGGATGAGCAGCGGCCGCGCGCCGAGGAGATCGCCGAGGGCGACCGTCCTGCCGCGCGCGTCACGAAACCGGGCAGTGCCCGGAAGCGGCGCGTCGAGGCGCTGGTCGAAACCGGCCCGGCGCGGGGCCGCGGTCGCGCCATTTGCCGCCGCCACCGCCAGCATCGGGAGCAGTCCCAGCAGCGCGAATACTGAGAGGCGCCGCGTCACCGGTCCGGTTCCGTGCCGCTTGCCGGCTCGCCGCCGGCGGCGAGAATTTCCATCGCGCGCTCGATCGGGATGCGCGCGATGCCCCGCTCGCGATCGACCCAGCCGTAGCCGTGCAGCAAAGCGGCTTCGCGCGCGCGCAAGCGGGCAAGATCGCTTTCCGGCGTGACCTGCAGGACCGGCGACTCGCCGGGAGCCAGCGTGACGCTGACCGCCGGAAACGGCGCCGGCGCGGGCACCCCCTCGAGCGTCGCTCGCGACACATACCAGAGGATGGCGGCGAGGAGCGCCAGTACCCCGAGCAGCGCCGCGCCCGTCAGGAAGACCCCCCGAAAGGACACGTCTCCCGATTCATGACCGCGGACTGCCGGGTCCGCGCCGTTCATGCGGATCGCTCCGGGCGGCTTGCGCCGGCGGTTGCACGCCGCGGCGCCCCCGCGCCCCGGGCGGGCTCGCCGAGCGCCCTGAAAAAGGCGAACAGGCAGACGCCGCCGATGCCCAGGACGGCGGCGGCCGTGAACGGCCAGCGGAGCGGCAGCGCGCCGGGTCCGGGAGCGGGACCGGCGAGCCACACGGCAACCGCCAGGCTGCCGGCGAGCGCGCACGCCGACACGGCCAGAAACCCGTAGCGCGAGCGCTTGACCGGCCGCGCGAGCAGCAGCATCGGCATGGCGAGCTGCAGCAGCACCATGAGCATGGCGACGTCCGGCCATACGCCGTCGTTCCGCGCCACGAACCAGCCGATCTCGGCCGGCAGGTCGCCCTCCCAGATGATCAGGAATTCCATGTAGGCGACGTAGGCGAGAAACAGGATCGCGGACAACAGCAGGTTCCCGAGGTCCTGCTGCCGGCCTTTGGCGTGCTCCGCGGCCATCGGTCCCGGCAAGAGCGCCGACGCCACGCACGCAAATCCGAGCGCGGCCGAAAACTGTGCTCCCGAGAGCACGAACCCCGCCGCCGTCGTGTACCAGCCCGGCTCGCGCGCGACGATCCAGTCGACCGCGAACACCGTGATCGTCAGCACGTACAGGATGAGCCCGCCGCTGGCGAGCCGGGAGGCGCGCTCGCCCCGGCGCGCGGCGCGCGCGACCAGCGCGGCGAGCGCAATCCAGATCGCAAACGAGACGGCGGTCCGTGCCGCGAAGAACGGCAGGCGGAACCAGCCGACGAGGTGCGCCGGGATGCCGCCCGGCGCGGCTCCCGCCCAGGGATACAGCTCGCCCAGCGCGAACACGAGCGGCACGAACAGGACCGCGAGCCAGGGCAGCATGGCGGTGGCTCCCAGCAGCACCGGCGCGGCGAAGCGGCCCCAGGCGCCGCCGGTCAACTGGTGCGTGAGGAGGATCGCCAGCGCGCCGACGGCAACGTTGGTCCAGAACAGGGCGGCGGCCAGGTAGCCCTCGGCAACGGCCCGCGGATCGGCGAACAGGCCCGCGGCGCAGACGGCGAGCCCGATGGCGCCGGCGGCAGCGGCGCCGCGTCCTCCGCGCTGGACGGCCTCGCTCACGGCCGTGCCCGCCCGAGCTGGCGCCGGTCCGCTTCCGACAGGACGCCGAGCGGGGCGTGCCGGCTCAATTGCAGCGCGCGGATCCAGGCGATGATCGCCCAGCGGTCCGCTTCCGGGACACGCGCGGCGTAGGAGTACATGACGCCGTAGCCGTCGGTGATGACCTCGTAAATGTGCCGGTCGGAGACCGCGCGCAGCCGCGCCGTGTGGTAGCTCGGGGGCGCGGGAAAGCCGCGCTGCACGATCATGCCGCGGCCGTCCCCGGCGCGGCCGTGGCAGGGCGCGCAAAAGATATCGAAGCGCGCCCGGCCGCGTTCGAGCAGCGCCAGGGTGACCGGGTACGGATTCTGCTCCGTCACCGGCTCCGGGGCGGCCCCGCGCGGCACCGTGCCGGGCGGGGGCGGCCGTGCGGAGGCGTTGCCCGGAAACGCGGGCGCCGCTTCGTAGGCTTCGTACTTCGGCTGGTCGTCCATCTGCTGCGAGCAGGCCCCGAGCGAAGCGGCGGCGAGGAGCAGCACCGCGATGTGTTGTTTGCCGAGCCCGTTCACGCGGACACCTCGGAGACCTCGCGGGCGCCGCAGCGCACGAAAAAATCCTGGATCGCTTCCGGATCGAAGTTCGCGTCTTCAGCTTCGATGAGCATGAAGAAGCGGTTGCGCGTGGCGAAACCGAACTGCTCGGCATCGAACACCGGATGATGCAGGCGCGGCAGCCCGTTCAGCACCAGCATGCCGAGCACCGCGGCGAGCGCGCCGCCGAGGACCGCCAGCTCGAAGGTCACGGGAAGAAAAGCCGGCCAGCTATTGAACGGCTTGCCGCCCGAGACGATCGGGTAATCGATCACGGCCGTCCAGTACTGGAGCGCATACCCCGCCATGCCGCTGGCGGCCGCGCCCAGGAAAGCGATCCAGGCCACGCGGCTGTCCCGCTGCCCCAATGCTTCGCTCAGGCCTGCGACCGGGAACGGCGTGTAGCCCTCGACCTTGCGGTACCCGGCCGCCCGGGTCCGCCGCGCGCAGGCCAGCAGCGCGTCCGCGGTATCGAACATTGCGATGAGGCCGTAGATGTCGGACCGCTCCGGTTGGGTCATTCCGCCTCCCGCTGCTCCCGCACCAGCTCCTTGACCTCCGAGATCGACACCGCCGGCAGCCAGCGGATGAACAGGAACATGAGGAAGAAAAAGAAGCCGATCGAGCCCACCAGCATGGCGTAATCCCAGTTCGTGCCGAAGCTGACGTCCCAGGCCGACGGCAGGTAGTCGCGATGCGGGCTGCTCAACACGATCACGAAGCGTTCCGACCACATGCCGACGTTGACCAGCAGCGCGACGGCAAACAGGAGCCAGACGTTGCGGCGCACCCTCCTCAGCCACAGCGTCTGCACGAGCAGCACGTTGCAGGCCAGCATGACCCAGAATGCCGGCGCGTAGGCGCCCAGCGCGCGGCGGATGAGGATATAGCGGGCAAACGGGTCGCCGCTGTACCAGGCCATGAAGTACTCGATCGCGTAGCCGTAGATCACGATCAAACCCGCGGCCAGCATGACCTTCGCCATGTTGTCGAAGTGCCGGGGCGTGATGAGGCGCTCCAGGTGAAACCAGGCCCTGAGCGGCGCCGCGATGGTGATGACCATGGCAAAACCGGAGAAGAGCGCGCCCGCGACGAAATAGGGCGGGAACACCGTCGAGTGGTAGCCCGGCACGATCGTCACGGCAAAGTCGAGCGCGATGACGCTGTGCACCGAGACGACCAGCGGCGTCGCGAGCCCGGCGAGAATCAGGTAAGCCATCTGGTGGCGCCGCCAGTGCAGCGCCGAGCCGCGCCAGCCGAGGCAGAGCGAGCCGTAAAACACCTGCTGCCAGCGCCGGGTCGACCGGTCGCGCAGCGTCGCGAGATCCGGAATCAGCCCGACGTACCAGAACAGGATCGACACGATGATGTAAGTGGCGATGGCGAACAGGTCCCAGACGAGGGGACTGCGCCACTGCGGCCAGACGCCCATGTTGCTGGGGTAGGGCACGATCCAGTAGGCGAACCACGGTCTCCCCAGGTGAATGATCGGGAACAGCCCCGCGATGCCGGCGGCGAAGATCGTCATGGCCTCGGCGAAGCGGTTGATGGACGTGCGCCATTTCTGCCGCAGGAGTAGCAGGATCGCCGAGATCAGGGTGCCCGCGTGGCCGATGCCGATCCACCACACGACGTTGGCGATGGGAAAGCCCCAGGCCACCGGGATGTTGACGCCCATGACGCCGACGCCGACCGCGAAGACGTAGGTCACCGAGTAGAAGAACAGCAACGAGACGGCAAAAAAGCCGGCGATGCCGACCAGCCACAGGCGCCGCGACCCCGCCAGCACGCTGGCCGCGATCTGCGCCTCGACGGTCGCAAATGTCTGGCCGGGCGCGAGCACGGCATCGCCGCGCGGGCTTGCGACCGGCGCGAGCTCATGCTCACTCATCGGCGTCACCATCGCCCGTGGCGCCATCGTCGCCGTCCGCGGGCGATGCGCCGCCGGCATCGCTTCCCGGATTCCTCACCCGCGCCAGGTAGGTGGTGCGCGGGCGCGTGTTGAGCTCGGCGAGCAGCGTATAGTTCAGCGGATTCGCGCGCGCCCGCGCGACGCCGGAGCCGGGGTCGTTCCGGTCGCCGAACACGATGGCGCGCGTCGGGCAGGCGCCCTGGCAGGCGGTCACGACCTCGCCGTCCCCGATCGGGCGGCCTTCCTTCTTGGCATCGATGCGCGCGGCGCTGATGCGCTGCACGCAGTACGTGCATTTTTCCATGACGCCGCGGCTGCGCACGCTGACGTCCGGATTGCGCAGGGCGGCGAGCGTGCCGCGCCGCTCCTGGTCGTAGGTGTAATCCAGCCAGTTGAAGCGGCGCACCTTGTACGGGCAATTCTGCGAGCAGTCGCGGGTGCCGATGCAGCGGTTGTACACCATGACGTTCAGGCCTTCGGAATCGTGCACGGTCGCTCCCACCGGGCACACGTATTCGCAGGGCGCTTTCTCGCAGTGCATGCAGGGCACCGGCTGGAACAGCGTCCGCGGCTCGTCCGCCGTCCCTTCGTAGTAGCGGTCGACCCGCAGCCAGTGCATTTCGTGGCCGCGCAGCACCTCGTGCTTGCCGACCACGGGACTCGAGTTCTCCGCCTGGCAGGCCACCACGCAGGCGGAGCAGCCGATGCAGGCGTTCAGGTCGATCACCATCGCCCAGGCGCGGTTGTCGGAGTAGTCGTAGGGCGGATAGAGCGACTCGGCCGGCGGCTGCGCCGTCGCGTCCTGCTCGAGCTGCCGCGGATCCCGGCGGAACGCCTCGAGCGTCATGCGCCGCACCAGGTCGCGGCCTTCCATGTCGTGATGATGCTGGGTGGTCGCGAGCGGCATCCGCCGTCCCGTCGCCTGCACGGTGATGCCCTCCCGCAGCCACGGCACGCCGCCGTCCGGCGCGAGCAGGGGATAGGCGTCGAAACCGCGGCCGCTGCCGATGCCGCCGGCCTGCGTTCGGCCGTAACCGAGGTGCACGGCGATCGAGCCGCGCGGTTGGCCGGGCAACGGCCAGGCCGGCGCTTCGACGGCCGTGTCGCCGATCTTCAGCAGGAGCAGGTCGCCCCGCGCGACGCCGAGCGCGGCGGCGTCGGCCGGCGCCAGCATGGCGGCGTTGTCCCAGGTCAGCTTGGTCAGCGGCTTCGGCAGCTCCTGCAGCCAGGCGTTGTTCGCGTAGCGCCCGTCCCACACGCCGGGGTCGAGGCGAACCTGCAGCTCGTAACCGGCGCTGCTCTCCGGGCTCGGTGGCAGCTCCTCGACCGCGCCGCGCAGGGCGGGCGAGCGGATCGCGAAGGCGCTGCCTTCGATGACCCCGCGCTCGAGGCTGCTGCGCCACCAGCGCTCGAAGCCGCCCGCGCCGCGCCGGGTCCGCCAGTAGCGTTGCAGGATGTCGTGCGCGCCGGTCTCGAGCTCGCCGGCCAGCGCGGCGACGAAACCCAGCCTGTCGACGCCGGCATAAAGGGGCGTGATCAGCGGCTGCACGAGGCTCGCCGTGCCGTCGTAGGCGCGGGCGTCGCTCCAGCTCTCCAGCTCGTGCCGCGCCGGTACGTGCCAGGCGCAGTGCCGCGCCGTCTCGTCGACGTACAGGCCGAAATGCGCGCTGAAGGGCAGGCGATCGAGAAGCCGGGCGAGCTCGGGCGCGAGCGGCGACGTGTACGCGGGATTGCAGTCCAGGACGACGAGCGCGGTAACCTGCCCCGCGGCCATGTCCTCGACCAGCTCCGCCAGCGTCCCGGCGCGATCCGCCGGTGCCGCGACGGTGTCGATGTGCAGCACCGCGCGGCCGGTGTTGCCGAGCCGCTCGTTGATGCGCTGCACCAGCGCATGCACGGCCGGCGGCTGCTGGTCGCCCGGGATGACCGCGGCCGCGCCCGCGTTCGCCAGGAGATCGCGGGCCGCATCGCGCAGCCAGCTTCGTGCCGCTTCGGGGAGCGTCCCGGCCGCTGCCGGAGAAGCGATCCCTAGCTCGGCGGCCAGCGCGTGCGCGAGGGCGCCGATGGAGCGCGCCGGCAAGCCGATGCGGCGGTCCGCCATGGCGCCGGTCAGGGTCGGGGTCGCCTCCGCGGCGTACAGGCGGCTCATCCGCCCCGCATCCGCGATGCGCGCCGCGCGGCGCAAATCGGCAAACTGCCGCGCGTACGCGAGGCAGCCGGGCATGCCGGCCAGGAAGTCGCCGTCGAGGCTGACGATCACGCGGGCCCGGTCGAGCCGGTAAATCGTATCGAACGCCTGCCCGAACACCGACCGCGCGCCCCGCCGCGGCGCATCGCGGGCGCCGGGCTCGTGCACGTGCCGGCGTGCCTCGGGGAATTGCGCGGACAGCGCGCCCAACTGCGCGGCCAGGGTCGGCGAGGAATGCGCGCCGGTCAGGATGCGCAATCCGGCGCCGTCCACCCGGCGCAGCCGCGCGCGGAGGTCGGCCACCTCGGCGAGGAACACCGTCCACGTCGAGATGGACCCGTGCCGCCGCACGGCGGGCGAACGGTCCGGGTCGTACAGGTCCAGCACGGCGGCCTGCATGAAGATATCGGTCGCGCCGAGGCTCGCCGGATGCGCCGGGTTGCCTTCGACCTTGGTCGGGCGGCCCATGTGGGTTTCGACCAGGGCGCCGCGCGCGTAACCGGCGTGGGTCAGCGACGTGGCATAGAACAGCGGCTTGCCCGGCACCACCCGTTCCGGCTGCTCGACGTAGGGAAGAATCCGCTCCGGCGGCGGCCGGCCGCAGCCGGCAAGGCCGGACAGCGCCAGCGAGGCGCCGATCAGGCGGAGCGCGTCACGCCGGTTGACCGGCGCGCGCCACAGCGGCGCCAGCCGGGGCAGGTCCCGTTCGAGAAACGCCGGGAATTGCGGCGATTGGGACAGTTCCTCCAGGCTCTTCCACAGTCCGTCCCCGTTGCGGCCGGCGAGCTGTGCCCGGATCGCATCGATGTCGCCGTTCGTTGCCATGATTGCCGCAGCCTCAGCGATGGCAGATCGAGCAGTCCGTCAACTGCGACGTCTGCACGCCGTAGGCGTCCACCAGGCGCCGGCCGAGCTCGAGCTGGTTCGCGGGATGCTGCCAGGCCATGTTGAATACCTCGTCGCGCGGGCGGATGTTCTGCGCCGGATTCCGGTGGCAGTCCAGGCACCAGTGCATCGGCTGCGCCTTCAGCTTGCGGGTCAGCGCCAGGGTGTCGACCCTGCCGTGGCATTCGGAACAGCCGATGCCTTGCGCGATGTGGATGCCGTGATCGAAGTACACGAAGTCCGGCAGGTCGTAGACCCGCTGCCAGGCCAGCGGCTCGTGCCGCGCCAGGCTCTCGCGCACGGGTGCCAGCATCGCGGCATTCGTCCAGAGCTGTGAATGGCAGGTCATGCAGGTATAGGTCGCCGGCATTCCGGCCGCGGACGACGTCTCCACCGAGGTGTGGCAGTACCGGCAATCGAGGCCGAGCTCGCCGACGTGATGCTGGTGGCTGAAGGGCACCGGCTGCGGCGGTGCGATGCCGACGCCGGTCGCATAGGGAGAACGCACGAGCGCGAACCCGAGCAGGAAGGCGAGCGGCACCGACAGGAGCGCGCCCGCCAGGACGGCGCGCGCGACGGTATTCGCGCCCGGCCGGAAAATCTGGCTCATCGCGGCACGTGAGGGTTCCGCGCGGACAGCCCGGTGCCGGAGGGCGCTTTATCTCCACAGCGATCCGCAAGCTGAAACATGCATCCGTCCTCGATCCGTCGCGGTAAACAATTCGGCCACGCATGATCGGCGCCCGGCAGGTTCGCGGCGAAGGCGTGCCGTGTCTTTACCGGAGATGTCCGAGCATGGTGACTGTAGGAACGCCCGGGGATGGGCGGTGCTGGCGTTCGAGGCGCCGTTCCCGGCCTGCTGCAATCCTCTGCAAGGCGCGAGGCGGGAACAAGGCGGAGCTCGCCGGCTTCGTTCAGATCCGTTGATGACGAGCGTCACCGATACTAAGTCCCTGCCGCACGGCAATCAAGAATCGGCCCGCGGCGGGTACTGCGGTTTCATTGAAAGCCCCGGTTCGATGGTATAGATTGAAGAGGACTGCCGATCCGGCAGTTCCACAGTCGGCTATCGCTCCGTTTTCCCCGCCAGCCGCTTGCGCGCCAGCGCACCGCATCGCCACGCGTTTGACTCGTCACGGGACGATCGCCCCAGTTCCACCCCGGTTTTGCTACAGCGAGGTTCGATCGAATGGCGACTTCCGTCAGCGATTTTCTATGGGAACGCCTGAGCGAATGGGGGATCAGGCGCATCTACGGTTATCCCGGCGACGGCATCAACGGGATCATGGGCGCGCTCGACCGCGCCGGCGACCGTTTCGAATACGTGCGCGCGCGGCATGAGGAGATGTGCGCGTTCATGGCCTGCGCGCACGCGAAATACACCGGCGAGCTGGGCGTGTGCCTGGCGACTTCCGGCCCCGGCGCCATTCACCTCTTGAACGGCCTCTACGACGCCAAGCTCGATCACCAGCCCGTGCTGGCGATCGTCGGGCAGCAGGCGCGCTCGGCGCTCGGCGGGCACTACCAGCAGGAGGTGGATCTCACCACGCTGTTCAAGGACGTCGCCGGGCAGTACGTGCATCTGGCCAGCACCGCCGCGCAGGTGCGCCACCTCGTCGACCGGGCGGTTCGCATTGCGCGCGCGGAGCGCACGGTGACCTGCATCATCGTGCCGAACGACGTGCAGGGGCTGGACGCGGTGGAGACTCCGCCGCGCGCGCACGGCACCGTGCACTCCGGCATCGGCTACAGCGCACCCGACGTGGTGCCCGCCGACGAGGACCTGCGGCGCGCCGCCGACGTGCTGAACGCCGGGAGCAAGGTCGCGATGCTGGTGGGCGCCGGCGCGCTCGGCGCCACCGACGAGGTGATCGAGACGGCGGAACGGCTGGGCGCCGGTGTCGCGAAAGCATTGCTCGGCAAAGCCGCACTGCCGGACAGCCTGCCGTACGTCACCGGCTCGATCGGCCTCCTCGGCACGGAACCGAGCTGGGACATGATGCAGGAGTGCGACACGCTGTTTATGATCGGCACGCGCTTCCCGTACTCGGAGTTCCTGCCGGAGGAAGGCCAGGCGCGCGGCGTCCAGATCGATCTCGATCCGCGCATGCTGAGCATCCGCTATCCCAACGAGGTGAATCTCACCGGTGACAGCGCCCGCACGCTGCGCGCGTTGCTGCCGCTGCTCGAGCAGAAAGGCGACGGCGCCTGGCGGCGCCGGATCGAGGGCAAGGTCGCCGAGTGGTGGCAGGTGCTCGAGGCGCGCGCGATGGAGGAGGCGAATCCGATCAATCCGCAGCGCGTGTTCCACGAGCTGTCGCCGCGCTTGCCCGACAACTGCATCCTGTCCTCCGATTCGGGCTCGGCCGCCAACTGGTACGCGCGCGACCTGAAGATACGCCGCGGCATGCTGGCCTCGCTGTCGGGCGGCCTCGCCACCATGGGGCCCGGCGTGCCGTACGTGATCGCCGCCAAGTTCGCGTTTCCCGACCGCATCCCGATCGCGCTCGTCGGCGACGGCGCGATGCAGATGAACGGCAACGCCGAGCTGATCACCATCGCGCAGTACTGGAAGCAATGGTCCGACCCGCGCCTGGTCGTGATGGTGCTGAACAACCGCGACCTGAACCAGGTGACGTGGGAGCAGCGCGTGCTCGAAGGCGACCCGAGGTTCGACGCGGCCCAGCACGTCCCCGACTTTCCGTACGCGCGCTATGCCGACATGCTCGGGCTCAAGGGCATACGCGTCGATGCGCCGGAACAGATCGGCCCCGCCTGGGACGAGGCGTTGTCGGCCGACCGGCCGGCGGTCCTGGAAGCCGTCACGGACCCCGACGTGCCGCCGCTGCCGCCGCACATCACCCTGAAGCAGGCGCTCGGCTTCATGTCGTCGATCGTGCACGGGGACAGCGATCGCTTCGGCATGATCAAGGCCTCGGCAAAGCAGATGGCCGACAAGTACCTGCACGACGGCGACCGCAAAGACGATTGACATGCCCCGCGCCGACGTACCCATTGAAGCGGTGGCAGTGACGGCCTACCGCATCCCGACCGACAGCCCCGAATCCGACGGCACGCTGGCATGGGACGCCACGACGCTCGTGCTGGCGGAGATCGGCGCGGGTGGCGAGACCGGTATCGGCTACAGCTATGCCGCCGCGGCGAGCGCGGTGCTGATCCGCGAGCTGCTGGTGCCGTGCATCCGGGGCCGGGACGCGATGGACGTGGCCGCTTGCTTCGGCGCGATGGTCCATGCGGTGCGCAATATCGGCCGGCCCGGCGTCGCGTCGATGGCGATTGCCGCCGTAGACAACGCGCTCTGGGATCTCAAGGCGAAGCTGCTGCAACTGCCGTTGCTGCGGCTGCTCGGCGCGGTGCGCGATGCCGTGCCGGTCTACGGCAGCGGCGGATTCACTTCCTATGACGAGGCGACGCTGGCCGCGCAGCTCGGCGGCTGGGCGGAGGCCGGCATCGGCCGCGTGAAGATGAAGGTCGGGCGCGAGCCGCGGCGCGATCCCGCGCGCGTCGCCGCGGCGCGGGCGGCGATCGGCGGCGGCACGGAGCTCTTCGTCGACGCCAACGGCGCCTACGGCCGCAAGCAGGCGCTGGCGATGGCGCAAGCCTTTGCCGCCGAGGGCGTGAGCTGGTTCGAGGAACCGGTGCCGTCGGACGATCGCGAGGGTCTGCGCCTGCTGCGCGACCGCGCGCCCGCCGGCGTGGAGATTGCCGCGGGCGAATACGGCTACGATGCGGGCTATTTCCGGCGGCTGCTCGCGGCCGGTGCCGTGGACGTGCTGCAGGCGGACGCGACCCGCTGTGCCGGCATCACGGGCTTCATGCAGGCCGCGGCTTTATGCGACGCCTTCAACGTGCCGCTGTCCGCGCATTGCGCGCCGTCCATGCACGCGCATGCCTGCTGCGCGGCGGCGCCCCTGCGGCACCTGGAGTTCTTCCACGATCACGCCCGCATCGAGCGCATGCTGTTCGACGGCGCGTTGCAGCCGCGGGACGGTAAGCTGCATCCCGACCTGTCGCGAGCCGGGCACGGTATCGATTTCAGGCACCAGGATGCGCGTGCCTACGCGCTCTGAGCGGGCCGGCGCCGAGCCGCCCGGCTATGCCGCGGCCTTGGCGGGCGAGCTGCGCGCCACGCTGGAAGGCGAGGTGCGCTTCGATGACGGCAGCCGGGCGCTGTACGCGACGGACGCGTCGAACTACCGCCAGGTGCCGATCGGAGTGGTCATCCCGAAAACCGTCGACGACGTGATCGCGACGGTCGCGGCGTGCCGGAGGCGGGGCGCGCCCGTGCTCGCGCGCGGCGGCGGCACCAGCCTCTGCGGCCAGTGCTGCAACGTTGCGGTCGTGATCGATTTCTCGAAGTACCTGAACCGCATCCTGTCGCTGGATCCGGGCGGGCAGCAGGCGGTGGTGCAGCCCGGGACGGTGCTGGACGACCTGCGCAGCGCCGCCGAACAGCACCACCTGACCTTCGGTCCCGATCCGTCCACGCACACGCACAACACCCTCGGTGGCATGATCGGCAACAATTCCTGCGGCGTGCACTCGATGATGGCGGGCAAGACCGTGGACAACGTCGAGTGGCTGGACGTGCTGACCGCCGACGGGCTGCGCCTGCGCGTGGGGCCGACGGGAGAGGACGAGCTGGCGCAAATCATCGCCGGCGGCGGGCGGCGCGGCGAAATCTACGCGCAACTCGCGGCGCTGCGCGACCGCTACGCCGATGAGATCCGCCGCCGCTTCCCGGACATCCCGCGCCGGGTGTCCGGCTACAACCTCGAGCAACTCCTGCCGGAGAACGGCTTCAACGTCGCGCGCGCGCTCGTGGGCAGCGAAGGCACCTGCGTGACCGTGCTGGAGGCGGGCTGCCGGCTGGTCCCGAGCCCGCCCTCGCGTTCGCTGCTCGTGCTCGGCTACTCCGACGTGTATCACGCCGCCGATCACGTGCCGGACGTGCTGGCCGCAAAGCCGATCGGGCTCGAGGGCATCGACGAGCGCCTGGTGGACGACATGAAGGCGATCGGGCTGCATCCGGCCAATCTTGCGCTGCTGCCGCCGGGCCGCGGCTGGCTGCTGGTGGAATTCGGCGGGGACTCGCGGGCCGAATCGGAGGGACGCGCGCGCGAGTTGATGGAAAAACTCGACAACAGCGACGATCACCCTTCGATGAAGCTCTTCAACGATACGGAGCAGGAGCGGATGCTGTGGAAAGTGCGCGCTTCCGGGCTCGGCGCCACCGCTCACATCCCGGCCAAGCCCGTGACCTGGGAAGGTTGGGAGGATGCGGCGGTGGCGCCGGAGAAGCTCGGCAGTTACTTGCGCGATTTCCGGAAGCTGCTGGACCGGTACGGCTACACCGGCGACCTGTACGGCCACTTCGGGCAGGGCTGTGTCCATACCCGCATCAACTTCGACCTGGAAACGCGGCACGGCATCGAGCAGTTCAGTGCGTTTCTCGACGAAGCCTCGGATCTCGTGATCGGCTACGGCGGCTCGCTTTCCGGCGAGCACGGCGACGGCCAGTCGAAAGCAGCGTTCCTGGAAAAGATGTTCGGCGCGGAGCTGGTGCAGGCCTTCCGGGAGTTCAAGGCGATCTGGGACCCGCAGGGCCTGATGAACCCGGGCAAGGTCGTCGACGCCTTTGCCCCGACCGAGAACCTGCGTATCGGTACCCGTTACGCGCCGCCGTTATCAAACACCCGCTTCCGCTACCCCGACGACAGCGGCAATTTCGCGCGCGCGACCTTGCGCTGCGTCGGCGTCGGCAACTGCCGGCGCCATGACAGCGGCACGATGTGTCCCAGCTACATGGTGACGCGCGAGGAGAAGCATTCCACGCGGGGACGCTCGCGCCTGCTGTTCGAAATGCTGGAAGGCGAGGTAATCAGGGACGGCTGGCGCAGTGCCGAAATGCGCGAAGCGCTCGATCTCTGCCTCGCCTGCAAGGGCTGCAAGGGCGATTGCCCGGTGAGCGTCGACATGGCCACTTACAAAGCGGAGTTCATGGCCCGCTACTACCATCGCCGGCTGCGCCCGCGCGCCGCTTACGCGATGGGACTGATCTGGTGGTGGGCCCGGGCCGGCTCGCACGTGCCGGGCGCCGCGAATTTCCTTGCGCGGCAGGCGCCGTTCTCGACGTTGTTGAAAAAGCTCGGCGGCATCGCGCCGCAGCGCGCCATCCCCGAGCTCGCGAAGCCGACCCTGCGCGAGTGGTTCGCGCGGCGGAAGCCGCCGCCGGGCAATGGCCGCGACAAGGTGATCCTGTGGCCCGACACCTTCAGCAATTTCTTCCTGCCCGACGCCGGCAAGGCGGCCGTGGAACTGCTGGAAGCCATCGGGTACCGGGTCGCCATGCCCTCGCGTCCGCTGTGCTGCGGCCGCCCGCTGTATGACTGGGGCCTGCTCGACCAGGCGGTCCGGCAGTGGCGGGATATCCTGGCGGCGTTGCAAGACGACATCCGCGACGGCGTGGCGGTGATCGGGCTGGAGCCGGCCTGCGTCGCCGCCTTTCGCGACGAGCTCCGCAACCTGTTCTATGGCGACGAGGACGCCAGGCGCTTGTCGCAGCAGACCGCAACGCTCGCGGAATTCCTGGTGAGCGTCGACTACCGGCCGGCCGAGCTGGCGCGCAAGGCGGTCGTGCACGGGCATTGCAACCACAAAGCGATCATGGGCATGAACGCGGACCGGGAAATGTACCGCCGGCTCGGACTCGATTACGCGCTGCTCGATTCCGGCTGCTGCGGGCTCGCCGGCTCCTTCGGGTTCGAGCGTGAAAAATACGATTTGTCGCTGGAGATCGGTGAACGGGTCCTGTTCCCGGCGGTACGCGAAACGCCGGCCGACACCTTGCTGCTCGCGGACGGCTTCAGTTGCCGCGAGCAGGTGCTGCACGCCACCGGCCGGCGGCCGCTGCACCTTGCGCAGGTGCTCAGGATGGCGTCGGCACAGCACCCGGAGGACCCCACGTCAGCCTCTCCGGCCTGATTCAAGGAGAAAGCCAGTGCAACAGCAATTGCTCAATGACGAAGGCACCAGGACCTGGGCCGTGATTCTCGATACCGGCGACGAGGTCACCGGCTGCCTGCTCGGTTTCGCCTCGTCGCAAGGGTTGAGTGCCGCGCACCTGACCGCGATCGGTGCCTTCGAGCACGCGACGCTGGGCTATTTCGACTGGCAGCGGAAGGATTACCGGCGCATCCCGGTCGAGGTCCAGGCCGAAGTCGTGTCCCTGATCGGTGACGTCGCGCGTGCCGGCAAGGAGCCGAAGCTGCACATGCACGCGGCGCTCGGGCTCGCGGACGGGAGCATGTGCGGCGGGCATCTGCTGAACGGTGTGGTGCGGCCGACGCTGGAAGTGATCGTCACGGAAACGCCGTCCTGGCTGCGGCGGCAGCACGACCCCGAGACCGGGCTCGCTCTCATCCGCGCCATGCCGGCGCGCTGATCAGGCCGAGATCAGCTCGCCGGCGGGCAACATCCGGCTGGGCGAAATCGCCGCGAGCTGCGTGCGCACCAGGTATTCGATGTTCTCCACCGCTTCGTCATCGCCGACGAAGTAGGGTGGGCTGCGCCGCAGCAGCTTCCAGTCGCCGGATTTCAGAATTTTCACGAGGTGTGACATGTTGCTGCGGATCGCGTCGACGTACGGGTTCTGCCCGTCGTATATGGCCTCGATGTAGCGGTAGGCGCGGTTGAACTTGGAGTAGAGCCGTTCGCGTGACACCTGCTGGTAGAAGAGCGGCGTCTTTTTCAGGAGGTCGACGCCGGATGCGTAACGCACGCGGTATTCGCCCGGACTCGCGCTTTCGACCGCGACGCCGCCCAGCACGAATTCCTTGTACAGCCGGTCGCGGCACTTCTCGAGATAACAGCGGTCCGCCATTTGCGCGATGAGATCCGCCGTACCGATGAGATGCCCGCAAATCGCATCGCGCGGCTCGTCGAGCTCGATGTGATCGAGGTCGAGCTCATAGCCCGTAAAGTGCACGATCATGCTCGACACCGGCACGTCCCGCGCGAGGCCGAGATCCGGCAGGTAGCGGCGCAGGAAATCCGCGCTTCGCGAGACGTGGTAGAGCGTGAACTCGGCGCCGTTCCGGAAATCGCGGTCGCGTTCGAGATGGCGAATGTAGCCGGAGTCGTGAAACAGTGACGTGATCACCGCCATCTGCGCGCGGTCCGCGCCCAGCCGCTCGGCCGGCTCGACGCTGCGCTCGTAACCCGCCACCAGCCGCGCCAGCGCGAGCGACATGTCGAGCGTGTGCTGCATGTCGTGATACGTCGTGTCGCAGGCGCTGTAGCCGGGAAAACGCCCGGTGAACAGCCGCTCGAAATCGTAGAAGGCGAGCCACAGCTTGTCGAAGGAGGCGCCGGGATACGTGTCGGTAAACAGTTCGCTCACCGCGCGGCGCACTGCCACCGGATCGCTCACCTGCACGGTGTTGGTCACATCGAAGTCGTTGCGGCGATCGGGCGACATGAGCTTTTTATTATTGTTGTTGTTGTGCAAGCGGCCGTTCCCGGTAGCGGCGTTCATGACAGCAAATCGGTCGTCACGTCCCGGGATAATACACGCTCACCGGGCTGCGGGTTCCGATTTGACATATTGCCTGAACTGGTCGCATGTAGGAGCCCGCCTCACGGGCGACACGGCCATCGATGCCGCTGTCGCCCGTGAGACGGGCTCCTACAAGGCGAATTCGGCGACGATGGGCGCGTGGTCGGAAGGCCGTTCCCACGTGCGCGGCTCGCGGTCGACGTAGCAGGCCGTGCAGCGTTCGGTCATGGCGGGGTTCGCGAGGATCAGGTCGATGCGGAGGCCTGCATTGCGGCGGAAGCGGCCGCGGCGGTAATCCCACCAGCTAAAGGTTTTCTCGGGTTGTGGAAACTTGCGGAAGACGTCGGTGAGCCCGAGGTTCACGATGTCGTTGAGTGCCTCGCGTTCGGGACCGCTGGTATGGATGTCCTCGCCCCAGGCAACCGGATCGTAGACGTCGCGATCGTCCGGTGCGATGTTGAAATCGCCGAGCACGACGACGCGTGCGTGCTGCTCGAGCTCCGAGGCAAGGTAGCCGCGCGCCGCTGCGAGCCACTCGAGCTTGTACTCGTATTTCCCGGACGCGAGCCGCTGCCCGTTCGGCACGTAGAAGTTGATGACCCGCACGCCGTCGACGGTCGTCGCGAGGATGCGCCGCTGCGGATCGGGGAAATGGTCGAGATCCGTGAGCGCTTCGGTCAATGGCACGCGGCCGAGCGTGGCAACGCCGTTGTAGGTGCGCTGGCCGCTCGCAATCGCGTGATAGCCGTGCTCCGTGAAGGTGTCGACGGGGAAGTCCTCGGTGACCTGCTTGATTTCCTGCAGCGCCACCACGTCCGGTTCCGCCGTGCCGAGCCACTCCAGGAGATGCGGCAGGCGGACTTTGAGCGAGTTGATGTTCCAGCTCGCGATCTTCATGCGGCCTTGCCGATGCCGCTCTGGCGCAACAGGGCGTCGAGCGTCGGCTTGCGGCCGCGGAACGCGACGTAGGCTTGCATGAAATCGCGGCTGCCGCCGATCTCCAGGATCTCGGAACGGAAACGCAGTGCCGTCTCGCGGTCGAATATCCCCGCTTCCTCGAAGGCCGCGAAGGCATCCGCCGCCAGCACTTCCGCCCATTTGTAGCTGTAGTATCCGGCCGCGTAGCCGCCGGCGAAGATGTGCGAGAAGCTTTGCGGGAGCCGGTTGTACTCGGGGTGCCGCACCAGCGCGACGTCGTCGCGCACCTCCGCGAGCACCCGCAGCGCTGCGGCGCCGTGCTCCGGCGCGTATTCGGCGTGCAGCCGGAAATCGAACAGGGCGAACTCGAGCTGGCGCAGCATGGCGAGCGCCGCGCCGAAGTGCCGGCTCGCTTCGAGACGATCGAACAGTTCGCGCGGCAGCGGCTCGCCGGTCGCGTGATGACCCGATGCGCGCGCCAGCACGTCGAACGACCAGGCATAGTTTTCCATGAACTGGCTCGGCAGCTCGACCGCGTCCCAGGGCACGCCGTTGACGCCGGCAAGGCTCGGGTAATCGACGCGCGTCAGCAGGTGATGCAGCATGTGGCCGAACTCGTGGAACAGCGTGACGACGTCGTTGTGCGTCAGGAGCGACACGCCCGCCTCGTTCGGCGGCGAGAAGTTGCACACGAGATAACCCACGGGCGGCACCTTGCTGCCGGCGAGGCACTTCCGCACGATGCATTCATCGATCCAGGCGCCGCCGCGCTTGCCGTTGCGCGCGTACAAGTCGGTGTAGAAGCCGCCGATGGCTTCACCGCTTTCGTTCCGCACCTCGAAATAGCGCACCGTGTCGTGCCACGTCGCGACGCCTTCCTTGCGCGACAACCGAACGCCATAGAGCTTTTCCGCGAGCTCGAACAGGCCGGCGGTCACCTTGTCCACGGGGAAGTATTGCCGCAGCACTTCGTCGGCGATCGAGAACTTCTGCTGCTTGAGCTGCTCGAGCCAGTAGTTGAGGTCCCAGGCTTCCAGAGGTTCGGGCGCGAGCTCCTGCACGGCCGCCAACTCCCGCTCCGCGGCGGCGCGCGTGCGTTCGGAGAGCTCGTTCAGGAAATCGATGACGTCGCCCGGTTTCGCGGCCATCTTCGTGGCGAGCGAGTACTCGGCGTAATTCGCGAAGCCGACGAGGCGCGCGATTTCATGGCGCAGCGCAAGAATGCGCTCGATGTTGCCGCTGTTGTCCCATTGCCCGAAGCCGCCCTGGTCCGAAGCCCGGGTGGACCAGGCGTCATAGAAGCGCTTGCGCAAGCGGCGATCGTCGGCATGCGTGATGACCGCCTGCCACGTCGGGTAATCGAGGTTCAGCCGCCAGCCGCTCTCGCCGTGCAGCAAAGCGTCGGCTTTGGCGCGCTCCAGCGTCTGTTCCGGCAGGCCGCGCAGCAACTCCGGATCGTCCGTCTGCAGGTGCCAGCTATCGGTGGCGTCCTGCAGGTTCTGCTCGAATTTTGCCTGCACGGCCGCGAGCTCCTGCATGGCCTCGCGGAAGGCGGTCTTTTCCGCTTCCGGAAGCGCCACGCCCCCCAGGCGAAAATCGCGCAGCGCCTTTTCGATGAGCGTCCGTTGCGCTTCCGGCGCCTCGGGGCCGAGGGCGCCGGCGAGCTGCTCGAACACCTGCTGTAACGCCTTGTTTTGCGCCAGTTCGGTGCCATGTTCGGTAAGCAGGGGCAGGCAGGCGTTGTACGCGTCGCGCCAGCCCGGGTCCTCCAGCACCGAATGGAGGTGGCCGATCGGCGACCAGATCCGCGCGAGCTCGTGGTGCATGTCTTCGAGCGGCACGACGAAGGAATCGAAATCCCGCGCTCGGCGGTCGTCGAGGAGCCGATCGAGGCGCCGGCGGTGCCCGGCGATCGTCTCGGTGAGCGCCGGCAGCGCGTGCTCCGGCCGGATATCGGCGAAACGGGGCAAAGCCTGGACGTCAAGCAGGGGATTGGACATGGATGATGCCAACTGGTGAGATATCGAGGTGATCCGCGGAATGTTATCACAGGCAAAAACAACGGGAATCCGGCGGCAGTGACCGTCAAATTCGACCTGATCGTCATCGGCGGCGGCAGCGGCGGGCTCGCGCATGCGCAGCGCGCGGCGGAGCACGGAGCCAACGCGGTCGTGGTGGAGCCGGGGCCGCTCGGCGGCACCTGCGTGAATGTCGGCTGCGTGCCGAAAAAAATCATGTGGTACGCGGCCGAGCATGCGCGCCTGTTCGAGCACGCGGCCGACTACGGGTTCGACGTCGTGCGGAACGGCCACGACTGGGCAAAGCTCAAGGCGGCGCGCGATGCCTACATCGTACGCCTCAACAACATCTACGCCGGCAACCTCGATCGCCGCGGCGTCGGGCTGATCCGCGGCAAGGCCCGCTTCGTGGACGCGCACACGCTCGACGTCGAGGGCCGGCGCATCGCCGCGGAGCGGCTGGTCATCGCGACCGGCGGTTACCCCATCGTGCCGGAGCTGCCGGGCGCCGAGTACGGTTTCACCTCGGACGACTTCTTCGAGCTCGAAGAGCGGCCGGAGCGGATCGCCATCGTCGGCAGCGGGTACGTCGCGGTCGAGCTGGCGGGCGTCTTCCAGGCGCTCGGTTCCGCGACCACGGTGCTGGTGCGCAACGACGGCGTGCTCCGGAGCTTCGACACCATGCTCGGCGAGGAGCTGGGCCTGGCGATGCAGGCGTCCGGTATAACGCTCGAGACCCGCATGGTGCCGGCGGCGCTGCAGCCGACGCCGGAGGGGCTCTGGCTGGACGCCGCCGACGGGCGGCGGTTCGGCCCGTTCGACGGCGTGCTGTGGGGTGTCGGCCGCGCGCCGAATTCGGGCGAGCTCGAGCTCGCCGCCGCCGGCGTGGCCGCGGACGAGGAGGGGTTCGTGCCCGTGGACGATTACCAGGCGACCAACGTGCCGCATATCTTCGCGCTCGGCGATGTGACCGGGCGCGTGGCGCTTACGCCGGTGGCGATCGCGGCGGGACGCCGGCTGGCGGATCGCCTCTACGGTGGCATGGCGGACCGCCACCTCGATTACCGCAACGTGCCGACCGTCATCTTCACGCATCCGCCCGTAGGCACCATCGGCATGACCGAGGCGGATGCGCGGCAGCACTACGGCGACGACGTGCGCATTTACGAATCGCAGTTCACGCCGATGTACTACGCGCTGGGCAAGAAGAAGCCGCAGACGCGGATGAAGCTCGTGACGGCCGGGCCGGAGGAAAAGGTCGTCGGCTGCCACCTGATCGGCGACGGCGCCGACGAGATGCTGCAGGGCTTTGCCGTTGCGATCCGCATGGGTGCCACGAAGCAGGACTTCGACGACACGGTGGCTATTCACCCGACCAGCGCGGAAGAGCTCGTGACTATGCGGTGATCGACATCTGCCGGAGCACGGGTTCGGTGTCGGGCCGGATGCCGCGCCACAGGAGGAACGATTCCGCCGCCTGCTCGACCAGCATGCCCCAGCCCATCACCACCCGCTCGGCGCCTTGTGCCGTGCACCAGCGGCTGAACGGCGTCGGCGAGAGGCCGTAGGAGAGGTCGTAACAGAAGGTATCCGGGCTGATCGACGATTGCGGCCAGGGCGGCGTTTCCCCCTTGAGACCGGCCGAGGTCGCATTGATCAGCAGCGAGTAATGCAGCGACCGCGGCACCTCCTTGAACCGGCAGGCGCTGACCGGGACGGCCGAGGAGAACTCGTTGGCCAGCTCGCGCGCCTTGCCGACGTCGCGGTTGGCGATGGTCACGGAGCGGGGCGCGGCGGCAAGCAGCGGCGCCAGGATGCCCCGCACCGCCCCGCCGGCGCCCAGCACCAGGATGTCGAGATCCGCGAGGCGGAGGCCGAGATTGCGCGTCAGGTCGCGCATCAGTCCGGCGCCGTCCGTGTTGTCGCCGAACACGCGTCCTTCCCGGAAATCGAGCGTGTTCACCGCGCCGGCGCGCCCGGCGCGCTCGCTCAGGCTGTCCGCGAGCGCCGCCGCCGCGGTCTTGTGCGGCAGGGTGATGTTGAGCCCCCTGCCGCCCGCCTCCGCGAATTCCCGCACGGCCGCCTCGAGCTGCCCCGGCGGCACTGCCAGCAGCTCGTACTCCAGGTTCTGCCCGGTCTGCAGTGCAAACAGGCGATGAATGACGGGCGACCGGCTGTGCGACACCGGGTACCCCATCACTCCGTAACGATCGACCCCCTCTCGCCCCATCCCGGTCCCCTGTGCTCGCCGCAGTATACAATCCCGCTCAATGCGCCTGTAGGAGCCCGTCTCACGGGCGACACACACCGCGACGATTGGCGCGCAGCCAAACCAACGAACGGCGCCCGACATTCCGGGCACCTTCGGAGCGGTCGGCAGGGCCGGCGGGGGTGTCTTTATCGGAACTTCCGCGGACCGCAGGGCCGAAGGCCCGGAGGGAGCCATTTCGATAAAGACACCCC